>NZ_LXSD01000619.1:0-1244 GCF_017168095.1 Lysobacter enzymogenes
CGCCGCACCGGCCGAAGCCGCGCGCGGCACCCAGGAAGGCAGCCCGGTGCCGGCGCCGCCGGCCGGCACCCTGGAGCGGGTGCGTTACCGCGCCGAGCCGGGCGAACTCGCCGCCTACCTGACCCCGCGCCCGGCGCAGCCGGGCAAGCACCCGGCCATCGTCTGGCTGACCGGCGGCGACAGCAACACCCTCGGCGACGTGTGGAGCCCGCAGCCGCGCGACAACGACCAGAGCGCCGCGGCCTTGCGCCAGGCCGGCGTGGTGGTGATGTACCCGTCGCTGCGCGGCGGCAACGACAACCCGGGCGTGCGCGAGGGCTTCTACGGCGAAGTACGCGACGTGCTCGCCGCCGCCGACTATCTGGCCAAGCTCGATTACGTCGATCCGCAGCGCATCTATCTGGGCGGCCACAGCACCGGCGGCACCCTGGCGCTGCTGGTGGCGCAGAGCGACGCGCGCTTTCGCGCGGTGTTCGCGTTCGGCCCGATCGCCGAGGTGGCCAGCTACGGCGGGCGCTTCGTGCCGCCGGGCCTGAGCGATGAACAACTGCGCCTGCGCTCGCCGGGCTATTGGCTGGCCTCGATCCGCAGCCCGGTGTTCGCCTTCGAAGGCGACCACGACGCCAACACCGACGACCTCGAGGCCATGCGCAAGGCCAACCGCAACCCGCTGGCGCATTGGTACCTGGTGCCGCGCACGGATCACTTCAGCGTGCTGGCGCCGACCAGCGAACTCATCGCGCGCAAGATCCTGGCCGATACCGGGCCGCGCAGCGCGATCGCGTTCGACCCCGCGGAACTGGACGCGCTGGCGCGCTGAGGCGTCGCTGCAGGAGGGCGTTCAGGCCCGATGCCTTGCCCTCAAATCGCCCGCCGCCTCGCCGACGCGACTCAGGACGCGAACTTCGAGCGCACCGGATCGAACCACGGCGTGCACAACCGTTGCTGGGTTCGCGCCAGCGCGAACGCAGCGCGCCAGATTTCGACCTCGCCGTGCCGCTGCGGCCTGTCCAGCTGATCGGGCTGGAATGCCGCCACGCCCAGGCACCAGCGGATGCGCTTGGGTTCGACCTCGCCCGGCAGCGCGAACTCGAACGAACCGGCTGCCTGCGCGCCGGGCGCGAGCTTGAGCGCCAGCGGCGTCGGCGGCGACACCGGTGCGGGCCGCGGCAGCGGCTGCGCGATGTGGCTCAGTTCGACAGCGCCGTCGCCCGCGTCCTGCCACGCCGGCGCGCCGACCGCGC
>NZ_LXSD01000620.1:0-8756 GCF_017168095.1 Lysobacter enzymogenes
GCGTCGCGGCTGCGTTGCGCGCACGCGGGCGCGCAGGCGGCGCAGACGCAGGCGCGGTCGAAGTCGGCATCGAGCAGGCCGAGCGCGATCGCGGCGTCGAGATCGTCGCCGGCCAGCGCGTGCGCGATCGCATGCGCGCGCGCGCCGGACGGATCGGCGCAGGCGCACACGCAAGCGGTCGGCGCGCGGTCGCTCACAGCAAGGCTCAGCGGCCGGCGAACGCCGGCTTGCGCCGTTCCAGGAACGCGCCGGTGCCTTCGCGCATGTCGTCGGTGGAGAACATCAGGCCGAACTGCGCGGTCTCGTACTCCAGACCTTCTTCGATGCCGCATTCGCCGCCCACGGCGATGCAGTCGAGCACGCCGCGCAGCGCCAGCGGCGCCGACGCCGCCAGTTGCTCGGCGAGCTTGAAGGTTTCGGTTTCCAGGTCCGCCGCCGGCACCACCCGATTGACGATGCCCAACTGCTGCGCGCGCGCCGCGTCGATCGGCGCGCCGAGCAGGCACAGCTCCAGGGTCGCCGCGCGCCCGGCCAGGCGCAGCAGGCGCTGGGTGCCGCCGAAGCCCGGGATCAGGCCGAGATTGATCTCCGGCTGGCCGATCTTGGCGCTGTCGGCGGCGATGCGCAGGTGGCAGCCCATCGCCAGCTCCAGCCCGCCGCCGAGGGCGAAGCCGTTGACCATCGCGACCACCGGCTTGGGCATTTTCTCGATCCGGCGCATGAGCTTCTGCCCGCGCAGGGAGAAATCGCGGCCCTGGACCGGGGTCAGGCCGTTCATTTCGGCGATGTCGGCGCCGGCGACGAAGGCCTTGGGGCCGGCGCCGGTGAGGACCACGGCGCGTACCGCCGGGTCGGCCGCGGCGGCCTCGAAGGCGGCCAGCAGGGCGTCCAGGGTGGCTGCGTTGAGCGCATTCAGCTTGTCCGGACGGTTGACGGTGATCTGGCGCACGGCGCCGCGATCGGCGATCAGCAGGGGCGATTCGGTCATGTGATGGCCGTAGAATTCAAGGACTTGGGGGGATTGCGACCGCCGTTGAACTCCGCGCGTGCGGCGCGGTCGAAGCGGGCTGGCGTCAGTGGCGGTTAAGCGCTGCCGCCGGTATCCTAACCCGTCCTATCGGGGCCTTACGACCCGACAGACACAACATGCGGAGCATTGGAAGGTGCTCCAAGCTGATCGGGGCGGCGCAGGTCGCCCCGTGCCATTACCGGAGGTTTCACCGAATGAAGTTGCGTTTGATTGCTGCCGCCGTCGCGGCCCTGGCTCTGACCGCCGGCAACGCCGTCGCGCAGGACACTTCTTCCGAGAAGGGCAAGCTTAGCTATGCGCTCGGCTACGACCTCGGCCGCAACGCCACCGAGAGCGGCGAAGCGGTCGATGTGAACACCATCATCAAGGGCCTGCAGGACGGGTACGCCAAGAAGCAGCCCTCGGTCCCGGTCGACCAGCTGCGCACTGCGGTGCAGAACATGCAGAAGCGCCAGGCCGAGAAGGCCAAGGCCGAGTGGGACAAGGCCGCTTCCGAGAACAAGACCAAGAGCGACGCCTTCGTCAACGCCAACAAGGGCAAGGCCGGCGTGAAGGTGCTGCCGGGCGGCGCCCAGTACCGCGTGATCGAGAACGGCACCGGCGCCAAGCCGACCCAGGCCAGCACCGTGGCCCTGGAAGTGGCCGGTCCGTTCCCGTGGGGCGAGCGTCCGGCGCAGGCGCGCCCGGCCAACAACATCCCGTCGATCAAGGTCAGCGAGATCGAAATGGCGGCGATGCGCGACGTGTTGCTGCAGATGCCGGCCGGTTCGAAGTGGGAAGTGACCCTGCCGGCCGACAAGGCCTACGGCGCCGATCCGCGCACCCCGTTCCCGCCGAACGTGGCCGTGCAGTTCGAGATCAAGCTGGTCAGCGTCAAGTAATACCGGCCATCGCTGTTCTACGCTTCAACGCACTTGCGCCGGCCCGTCCGGCGCAAGTCGTTTGTGGGGCGGGCGCCGGCGCGATGCGCGGCCGCCCGCGGCTTTCCCCGCCGGCCGCGCCCGCCCGCGCGGCCCGGCTTTACCCGGCCGCGCCGCCAGGCACAATGGCGGCATGGCCCCGGTGGACGACATGACGACTTTCCGCGCAGTGCTGAGCCCGTGCATCGGCATCTGCCAACTCGACGACGACGGCCTGTGCCTGGGTTGCCACCGCACCGGCGCCGAGATCGCGCGCTGGTCGCAGATGAACGACGACGAGCGCCTGCGCCTGATGGAGCACGTGCTGCCGCAGCGCGAATCGGGCCGCGCATGAGCGACCCGGCGATCCTGGCGGCGGGCGACTTCGGCCCGGACTTCCTCGCCGGCGATTCGCGCGCGCGCACCCGCCTGCTGGCCGCGCTGCATCCGCTCGACGCCGCGCCCGAAGACGACGGCTGGAACCTCGACGACCTGCACGGCCTGCTGCCGGACAACGCGCTGCGCGCGCAGGCGGCGGTGCTGGTCGGCCTGGTGCCGCGCGCGCACGGCGTGCAGGTGCTGCTGACCCGGCGCACCGACGGCCTGCGCCAGCACGGCGGCCAGGTCAGCTTTCCCGGCGGGCGGATCGAACCCGACGACGAGGACGCGGTCGCTGCGGCGCTGCGCGAAACTTTCGAGGAGATCGGCGTGCCGGCCGCGCAGATCGCGCCGCTGGGCTTCCTCGATCCCTTGGTCACCATCACCGGCTTCCGCGTGCTGCCGCTGGTGGCCACGGTCGATCCGGCCTATGCGGCCGCGCCCGATCCGGCCGAAGTGGCCGAGGTGTTCGAGGTGCCGCTGGCGTTCCTGCTCGATCCGGACAACCTCACCACCCGTACCCTGGAATACAAGGGGCGCGCGCGCCACGTGCTGGAATACCGCTGGCCCGACCAGCGCATCTGGGGCGCGACCGCGTCGATGCTGCTCAACCTGCGACAACGCCTGGAGGCCGTGCGATGAGCGACTGGACCACCCTGGTTGCGGCCGAGGATCTGGCCGCCGCGCTGGGCCGCGACGATCTGATCGTGATCGACACGCGCACCTCGCTGAGCGATCGCGCCGCCAGCGAACAGGCCTATCGCGACGCGCACATTCCCGGCGCGCGCTACGCCGACCTGGATCGCGACCTGTCCGATCAGCGCAAGCCCGGCGGCGGCCGCCACCCGTGGCCGGACGCGGCCGACTTCGTCGCCACGCTCGGCCGCTGGGGCGTGACGCCGCAGCATCAGGTCGTGGTCTACGACGCCGCCGACGGCGCCCTGGCCGCCTCGCGCCTGTGGTTCCTGCTGCGCGTGCTCGGCCATCGCCGCGTCGCCGTGCTCGACGGCGGCTGGCAGCGCTGGACCGCGCTCGGCCTGCCGACCGACGCCGAGGTGCCGGCGCCGCAGGCGACGCGCTACGAAGCCGATTACGACGCGCGCCGCCTGCTCGACGCGCAACAGGTGCGGTCGCTGCTCGATTCCGGCGGCCTGCTGATCGACGCGCGCGCGGGCGAGCGTTTCCGCGGCGAAGTCGAACCGCTCGACAAGGTCGCCGGCCACGTGCCCGGCGCGCGCAACCGCGCGTTCGCGCTGAACCTGGAAGACGGCCGCTTCAAGTCGCCGCAGGCGCTGGCGCAGGAATTCGCGCCGCTGCTGCAGGGGCGCGCGCCGCAGCAGGTCGCGGCGATGTGCGGCTCCGGGGTCACCGCCTGCCATCACCTGCTGGCGCTGACGCACGCGGGCTTCGACGGCGCCGGCTTGTACACCGGTTCGTGGAGCGGCTGGATCGAAGACCCGCAGCGGCCGGTGGCGACCGGCGAGGCTTGAGCCGCGCGGTTCGTTTTTTGCCGTCTTTCCTGGGGCTTTTCCACGATAGATAGGTTTCGCGTCCCTCGGCTTCGCGACGCCTCTTCCAGGTCGTCATCCCCGCGAAGGCGGGGATCCAGAGACTTCAGAGTCATGTCGCGGCGATGCCCTGGGTGTTCGGCTTCGCCGAAGTAAGGCAGAGCCCGCCTTCGCGGGAATGACGACAGGTGGGTTTCGCGCCCTTCGGCTTCGCAGCGCCACTCCCAGCCCGTCATCCCCGCGAAGGCGGGGATCCAGAGACTTCAGAGCCATGCCGCGGTGACGCCCTGGATGTTCAGCTTCGCCGAAGTAAGGCAGAGCCCGCTTTCGCGGGAATGACGACAGGTAGGTTTCGCAACGTCTCTTGAACCGTCCCACGCACTCCTCGCATTCGCCTCGTCGCCATGAGAAAAACGCCACCCCGCCATGCGGAATCGGTGCATTGCATAACGTTATGACGGTGATGCCCATCGCGTAACCGCCGCGTCACATCCCGTTCCCATCCTTGCGCGCAATTCGCTCTTCAGGGGGAGCGCGCCATGTTGCGTGCCGCGGTGTCGTCGCTGTTGTTGTGCTGTTCGCTCGTCTTCGCCGCCGCGGCGCCGGCGCAGGAGGCCGAACGGGTCCGCATCGCCGGCTCCAACACGCTGGCGCAGGCGCTGGTGCCGACGGTGGCGCAGGCGTGGCTGCGCGATATCGGCTACGGCGATATCCAGGTGCGCACGCCGCGCCCGGCGCTGACCGAAATCCACGCCAGCCGCGACGGCCAGCCGCTGATCGTGGAGATCGCCGCCAGCGATTCGGCGCACGGGTTCGCCGATTTGGTCGAAGGCAACGCGCAGATCGCGATGATGTCGCGGCGGCCGAACGCGGCCGAGCTCGACGCCGGCTGGCAGCTCGGCGACCTGGCCTCGCAGGATCAGGAATTCGTGATCGCGCTCGACGGCGTGGCGGTAGTGGTCAACCGCGCCAATCCGATCGCGCGGCTGGACATGGAACAACTGCGCGCGCTGTTCTCCGGCCGCTCGCGCGAGTGGCGCGAACTCGGCGGCGGCGCCGGCGAGGTGCGCCTGCACCTGGACGCCGGCGCCGGCGCGGTGCGCGATCTGATGAACGACAAGGTCATGCGCGGCAGCGCGTTCGGCGAGGCGCAGATGCATCGCGACGCGCGCGCGCTGGTCGCCGCGGTCGCCGCCGATCCGTTCGGCGTCGGGCTGATCCCGATCGGCGAGAGCTACGGCGCCGGCACCCGCCCGGTGGCGGTGTCCGACGGCGGCCGCGCGGTCGCGCCGACCCGCACCGACGTGCTCAGCGAGGACTATCCGCTGAGCCGCCGCCTGTATCTCTACGGCGGCCAGATGATGGGCGCGTTGAGCCGCAGCTTCGCGCTGTACGCGATGGGCCGCGGCGGCCAGCGCGCGGTGGCGCGCGCCGGCCACGTCGCGGTGACCCTGGTCCCGGGCCGGGCCCGGCCGACCACGCTGGGGCCGCTGGAATACCGGCAGATGGTCGAGCACGCGGTGCGTTTGCCGCTGAGCCTGCGCTTCAACTTCGCCGGCTCCGGCGAGAGCGCGGTGGCGGCCAGCGTCTACGACAGCCGCGCGGTGCGCGACCTCGACCGCCTGCGCACCTTCATGCGCCTGCCGCCCAACCGCGGCCGCAGCGTGCTGGTGATCGGCTTCGCCGACGCCAGCGCCGGTTCGCCGATGGCCTCGATGATGATGAGCAACGACCGCGCCGATCTGGTCGCGCAGGAACTAGTCTCGCGCGGGATCAAGGTGCGGATGGCGCGCGGCATGGGCTCGGCGCTAGCGGTGGCGGGCCCGCGCGATCCGGCGGCGCGGTACCGCAACGAGCGGGTGGAGGTGTGGTTGCTTTGAGGCTGGGAGATAGCGAGCAGTAGATAGCGAGTAGGAGTTAGGAGATAGCGAAAAGCGCTGCCCTGTCTATCTCCTAACTCCTATCTCCTATCTCCTAACTTCTAACTCCTATCTCCTATCTCCCACTCGCCAATCTCCCGCGTCACTTGCCCAGCTTCGCCACCAACGCCTTCAACGCCGCCTGCGTATCCGCCGAATACCAGGAGTCGACGAAGCGATCCAGCTCGATGTGCTCCGGCCGCAGCGCTTCGATCAGGTCGGCGCGGGCCAGCGCGCGGGTCTGCAGCATCGCGCTGCGCGGCAGGCTCAGCAGTTGCTGCAGCCACTCGCGCGCGTGCGCGGCGACCTGCTCGATTTCGACCAGTTCGTCGACCAGCCCGATCCGCAGCGCGGTATCGGCGTCGACCATCGCCCCGGCCACCAGCAGGCGCTCGGCGCGGTAGGTGCCGACCACGCGCCGCATCAGCCGCTGGATGCCTTCCGGCGCGACCAGGCCGACCTGGGTTTCGTTGAGGCCGATGCGGAAATCGCCGGCGGCCATCACGCGGTAGTCGCAGCACAGCGTCAGCACGCAGCCGCCGGCCGGCGCGTGGCCGGCGATCGCCGCGACCACCGGCACCTGCGCCGAAGCCAGCGCGCGCGCCAGGCCGAAGAACGATTGCCAGGCCAGCAGCAGGTGATCGCGCTGATCGCCGAGCGAAAGCAGATAGGGCACGTCCAGGCCCGCCGAAAATACCTTCGGGCCGCCGCTGAGCACGATGCCCTGGGCGCCGTGGGCGATGGCGTGCTCGAGCGCCTCGCGCGCGGCGTTGCACAGCGCCGGGTTGAGCGCGTTGACCGGCGCACGCGCCAGCTTGATTTCGACGATGTCGCCGTGGGTCTGGGTTTCTACGCAATTCATGGTTTGACGTCCTGGGGCCAGCGGTAGCGCACGGTATAGGTCAGCCGGGTTTCGCCCGCGGCGGGCACCGGCACTTCGAACTGCGCGCTGTGCGCGTCTTTCTTGGCCGCCGGCAGGCTGGACGACACGATCTCCCAATCGCTCCAGCGCGGCAAGGGCTCGGTCACGCGGACCGTGGCCGGCGTCTTCTTCGCGTTCTTGATCGTGATGGCGAACGATTCGGTCATCGTGCGTCCGGTACGGTCGAGGCGGAAATCGGTGGCCTCGCGCCTGGCGCTCACGTCGAAGACCTTGCCGAGCTCGAGCTTGATCTCGGCGCCGGCCGGGGTGTGCTGCAGGCGCGCTTCGCCGAGGAAATCGCCGCCGTCGAACACGCGCACGCGGCCGGCCGGCAGCGGCAGGCCGAGGCCGGCGGCTTGGTCGTTGACGAATTCGACCTTGCTCAGCACCGGCAGGTCGCCGGTCTGGCCGTTCTGGCCGCGGTCGACCAGCGGCGTCGGCGGTTCCCAGCCGATGCCGCCGGAATCCAGCGCGTAGATGCGCTCGCACTTGACCGTGTCGTTGCGCGGAAACAGCGCGATGCGTTCGCTGCCGCCGTCGCGCAGGTTCACCGGTTGCGGCAGGTCGTAGGCGTGGTATTCGCCGGCGGCGCGCTCCACCGGCATCGGCGGCGCCGGCGCGGCGACCGCGCGCGCTTCGGCGAAGGCGTAGCTGCTGTCGACCTGTTGCATCTGCGCGTTCTGGCGATTGGGCTCGCCCGCGACCAGGCTCAGCTTGGCCGCGTTGAAGTCGCGGCCTGAGCGGTTGGCGACCAGGGCCGCGCCGTCGAGCGCGAGCGCGCAGCCCGCGCCCGGCGCCAGCGTGGCCTGGTATTCGGCGCGCCAGGCCAGCCCGCCCATCGGATAGTTCAGCACGAACTCGGCGTCGCCGGCCTGGGTCGCCTCGACCGTCCATTGCAGCGACGAGCGGCGCGGCAGCGCGCCTTCGCTGTCGACCAGGCTGAAGCTGTCGTAGTTGCGGATCACCTTGATCCGTCCATCGTCGAGGGCAAGGGTGAGGCCGTCGCCGGCGGCGAGCAGTATGCCGCTGTCGGTCTGCTTGGCGCCGCCGGCGGTGTGCTCGACCGCGACCTTGCGCCCGATCGCGCCGCTCATGATGCTCTGCGCGCCGGCGACCGCGGCGACGTAGCGTTGCGCGATCACGCCGACGCCGGGCGTGCGCGGGGTCAGGGTCGCGGCTTCGACGTCGATCGACGGCGGCAGCGGCGCTTCCTCCAGCGCGTTGGCGCCGCGCTTGAGCGATTCGCGCAGCGGCCGTTCGACCAGCGCGTAACCGGGCATGCCGGCGCTGGCGGCGCGGACGTTGGCCAGGGCTTCGTAGCCGCCGCTGTAGACGGTCAGGCGCAGCGCGCCGTCGTGCGCGGGACTGGGCTTGGAGGCTTTGGCGTCGCCGGCGTGCGGGCCGGACGCGGCGGCGGGACGGTCGCCGGACGGGGCGCCGCCGCACGCGGCCAACAGGCCCGCGGCGAGCGCCGGCGCAAGCAAACGCAACGGCTGGTTCATCCTCAATTCCCTGATGGCCTGGGGGTTATGATAGGCCGATGAACGTATCGAGCTTGCGAATGGGGTTGGCGCTGGCGGCGCTGTTGGCCGCGGCCTGGATGAATGGCGCCGCGGCGAAATCGCCGGCGCCGGCGAAGGCCTGCGCGGCGCAGGTGCGCGATGGCTGGGTGCGGCTGCCGCCGATGCAGATGCCGATGATGGCCGGCTTCGGCCGCATCGAGAATCGCTGCGCGACGCCCGCGGTCATCGTCGGCGTCAAGAGCGCGGCGTTCGCCGACGTGTCGCTGCACGAGACCCGCATCGTCGACGGCGTCAGCAAGATGCGCGCGCTGCCGGAGCTGCGCATCGCGCCCGACGGCGCGGCCGTGCTCAAGCCTGGCGGCATGCATCTGATGCTGATGCAGCCGCATGCGCCGCTCAAGGAAGGCAGCCGGGTGGCGATCGAGTTTGAATTGAAGGACGGCGGCTCGCTGCTCGGCGAGTTCGAGGTGCGCAAGGCCGCGCCGTAAACGTCGTTGCGATTCTCCCTGTAGGAGCGGCGCGAGCCGCGACCGCGACAACCCAACTACGTCGAAACCTTCATCGTAGTTGGGTTGTC
>NZ_LXSD01000621.1:0-20645 GCF_017168095.1 Lysobacter enzymogenes
GGGTGGCGCCGGCCGCCGGCGCGTCGAACTGCCCGGCCGCGGCCGGCGCCAGCGTCTGCGCGATCGCGTTCAACGACAGCCGCGACAGGCTGCCGATGTCGAGGCCGGCGAAGGTCACCGACAAGGCCTCGGGTTTGAGCCGGCGGCCGTCGCACACCGGACAGGCGGCGCCGCTCATGAAGCGCGCGACGCGCTTCTTCATCAGCGCGCTCTGGGTGGTGGCGAAGGTGTGCAGCACGTAGCGGCGGGCGCCGGTGAAGGTGCCCATGTAGCTGGGCTCGGCCTTGCGCCGCAGCGCGGCGCGGGTCTGCGCCGGGGTCAGGCCGGCGTAGACCGGAGCGACGGGCTGCTCTTCGGTGTAGAGGATCCAGTCGCGGTCTTTCTTCGGCAGGTCGCGCCAGGGAATGTCGACGTCGTAGCCCAGCGTCACCAGGATGTCGCGCAGGTTCTGTCCGTGCCAGGCCGGCGGCCACGAGGCGATCGCGCGCTCGCGGATGCTCAGCGACGGGTCGGGCACCATCGAGCGCTCGGTGACCTCGTAGACGAAGCCCAGGCCGTGGCAGTTCGGGCATGCGCCCTGCGGCGTGTTCGGCGAGAAATCCTCGGCGTACAGCATCGGCTGCCGCGCCGGGTAAGTGCCGGCGCGCGAGTACAGCATGCGCAGCAGGCTCGACAGCGTGGTGACGCTGCCGACCGTGGAGCGGACGTTGGGCGTGCCGCGCTGCTGCTGCAGCGCCACCGCCGGCGGCAGCCCCTGGATCTCGTCGACGTCGGGCACGCCGACCTGGTCGATCAGCCGGCGCGCGTACGGCGACAGCGATTCCAGATAGCGCCGCTGCGCCTCGGCGAACAGCGTGCCGAACGCCAGCGAGGACTTGCCCGAGCCGGACACGCCGGAGAACACCACGAACGCATCGCGCGGGATGGCGACGTCGACGTCCTTGAGATTGTGTTCGCGGGCGCCGCGTACGCGGACGAAGGCGGCGTCGTGGAACGGCTGCGGGGAGCGGGATCGGGTCGCCATGAGCGGTGCTGCGGTATCGGGGCGCACAGTGTGGACCCAATCGCGTCGGCGTCGCCATCGGCGCGCATCAGCGGTCTTGCGTTGCGGCGGGCCTGCTGGTCCGCGGGCGCCTGCGATCTCGCCGATCCAGCACGATCAACACCGGGCCGGGCGACTCAGCGCGCCTCGTCGCCCGCCACCGCCATCGCCGCGAACAGCATCCACGTGGTATGCGGAATCCACTGCTCCACCCAGCGCCACTGCTCCGAATCCGGGCCCGGCGCGAAGCTGATGCCGGCGCCGGTGTCGCTGCCCACCGCGCCGGTGATGCCGTTGGAGATGCCGCCGACGAACATTTCGCCGGCGCTCTCCAGCACCGTCGGCGGGTTCTTGCGGCCGAAGCCGTAGAGCATGGAGATGCCGTAGGGGTTGCGGCCCAGGGTCCAGTCGAGCTGGTCCTGCGCGTAGGCGGCGCGCTCGGCCGGCAGGCCGTAGCCGGCGTCGCCGCGGTTCGCCACGGCGCGGCTGCCGACCGCCATCGCCGCGCTCAGCGAGGCCAGGCGCGCGCTTTCGCCCTGCCACCAATAACCGGTTTCGTTGCGGTGCGGGATGAAGAAGCCTTCCAGCACCGCGCCGGCGGCCTTGCCGTCCTGCGCCAGCTGGAAGCGCTGGCGGGCGTAGCCGTAGGGGTTGGCGACCGCGCCGGTGATCGCCAGTTCGTGCGCGAGCGCCTTGCCGATGGCGTCCAGCGCGCCTCGGCGCCGCGCCGGTTTCGGCTCGATCCCGGCATAGGCCGACAGGCTGATGACCGGCAGGCCGGCCTCGGCCGCGTGGTAATAAGGCCGGCTGCCGCCGTCGCTGAGGAAACCGCCGTCGGCCTGCTGCCGCGCGATCAGGCGCGCGGCGCGCTCGCGCGCATCGTCGAGGTAGCGCGCCTGGCCGGTGGCGCGCTGCAACTCCACCAGCGCCATCAGCGCGGTGTAGTCGTCGATGATGTTTTCCTTGCCGTCGGCGCAGTACTGCGGATTGAACTGGCGCAGGTGCGCATAGGCGCGCTCGGCGTCGGCGAGGTACTGGGCGCCGTCGAATTCGCCGTGGCGGCCGCTTTGTTTCGCCAGCATCGAGGCGCGCGCGAGCGCGGCGATGGCCATGCCGCCGCCGGCGCGGAAGGCCGAGCGGTACAGCGTGGTGTAGGTGCCGGCCGCGCCTTCGTAGCCGGTGACCATGCGCACCGCGCCGGGCGTGCCCCACTGGTCGAACACGGTGGTGTAGAAATAGCCGTCTTTGTCGAGGATGCGGTGCAGATAGTCCGCACCCCAGAACGCTTCGTCCTCGACCTGCGCCTGCAAACCGTGCGCGGCGAACAACGCCTTGCGCGCGTGCGCGCCGTAGGCCAGCACCCACGCCGCCATCGACGCCTGCTGCGGATTGAAGTGATTGGCGTAGCCCAGGTGCGAGAGGTACTTGCCCTTGTCGCCGCCGGCGTCCTGCCAGCCGCCCCAGGCGTTCACCCGGCGCGAGGTCTGGAAGACCGGCAGGTCGCGGTCGCCCGGGTCGGTGTGGCGGCTGCGCTTGAAGTAGCCCAGCATCTGCGCGCCGGCGACGGCGAAGATCGCGTCGTCGCGCACCGGCACCACCGCCGACTGCGCCTGGCGCTTGCCGATGCTGACCTTGACCTGGTACTGGCCGGGCTGCTGCGCATCGGAGAAATCGACGCTGAAATAGCGCTTGCCCGGGCCCCACTCGGCGAACGCCGGCAGCGCTTGCAGCTCGCCTTGCTTGATCGGCTTGCCGTCGCGCAGCACGGTGTAGCGGCCTTGCCCGGCCTCACCCGTGTATTCGACGATGGCGCGCTTCGGCCCGCGCCGCTCCAGCGCGACCTGGTTGAGCTGCACCAGCAGCGGCGCGATCGGCAGGCGCACCGACACCGTGGTCTTCGACGCCTCCGGCGCGGCCGCGCACGCGCCGCCCGACAACGCGAGCGCCAGCGCGGCGACCATCAGGATTGCGGTCTTGCGGACAAGCGGCGGACGGGTCATCGGCACGGTTCCGGATAGACTGGGCAGCGCAACTTAGCCACGCGACCGGCCGCTCGTCAATAAATACTTCACATGGATGTATGAATAATACGACGCCAATCCCCTCCCCTACGCTCAACCGGTTCCAACCCTTATGAACATCGGCCGCGGCGCCACCCAGCAATCCAGCGCCCCCTACAACCGCCGCCTGGTGCTGGATTTCATCCGCCAGCACGGCGCGGCCTCGCGCAAGGACATCCAGGAAAAGGTCTCGCTCAGCCCGCAGACGGTCGCCAACATCACCAACGAGCTCGAATCCATCGGCCTGATCGTGTCGCGCCGGCAGAAGGATCTGAAGACCCGCGGCCAGCCGCCGATCGCCTTCGAGATCAATCCCGACGCCGGCCAATCGATCGGCATCAGCCTGGAGCCGGGCCGCGCCAGCGGCGCGCTGGTCAATCTGGTCGGCCGCATCGACGCGCGTTGCGAAGTGCAGTTGCAAGGCTGCGACCGCGCGCAGTTGCTGGCCGGGCTGATGGAACTGGTGGCGAGCCTGCGTCGCCAGGCCAATGCGCGGCTGTGGGGCATCGGCGTGGCCCTGCCCGGCCCGCTCGGCGACACCGAGCTGAGCTTCGTCGGCCCGACCGCGCTGGAGGGCTGGAAGGATCTGTCGATCCTCGACCAGTTGCAGGAGGCCACCGGCCTGCCGCTGTTCCACAGCGTCGACAGCGTCGCCGGCGCGCTCGGCGAGACCTTGTACGGCGTCGCCCGACACCTGGACAACTTCTTCTACCTGCACCTGAGCATGGGCCTGGGCGGCTCGCTGATCGTCGGCCGCAACCACTACCGCGGCGCCGACGGCAACGCCACCGAGATCGGCCACGTGCCGGTGGTTCCCGGCGGCACGCCTTGTTACTGCGGCAACCACGGCTGCCTGGAGCGCTACCTGTCGCTGCATTCGCTGGCCGAGGCGCTGGGCCTGGACGATGCGCGGATCCGCACGCCGGACTGGCTCGAACGCCTGGACGACGCCGCCGACCCGGCCATGCAGCAGTGGTGCGCGCAAGCGGCGCAGCGGCTGCGCGATGCGATCTGCATGATCGAGAACCTGTTCGACCCGCAGACCATCGTCATCGGCGGTTCGGCGCCGCAGCAACTGGTGCAGCGCCTGGTCGAACAGGCCCAACCGCTGCACCGCTCGGTGCGCGGCCGGCCCGATCCGCAACTGCCGCGGGTGATGATTTCCCAGCGCGAGGAAGACTGCTCGCTGCTCGGCGCGGCGGTGCTGCCGATCCACGAACTGCTCTCGCCGCGCCTGGAAGGCCTGCAGAAGGACGAACTCGGCGATTTGCAGACGACCGAACTGCTGGGCCACCGCCCGGCCGTCGGAGGGCGCCGGATTTAATTAAACTTCCACTGGATATTTTTATTGACGAGGCGGAATCGGGGTGACTATAGTCGGCCCCCATGACGCTCGATTCGCCTCGATCCCACCTCGCTCGATCCGGCCTTGAGCCGGCTCCGCCCCGATTCAGCATCGTCGGCGACGTCAGCGTCGACCTGGTCCTGGGCACGCTCGACGGCTGGCCCAGGATCGGCACCGAACACCTGTTGCCGCGCAGCGAGCTGCGCGCCGGCGGCTCGGCCGCGAACTCCGCCCTCGCCGCCCGCCACCTCGGCCTGAGCCCGCACCTGATCGGCGCGATCGGCGAGGACGACCTCGCCCAATGGCTGCGGCTGCAACTGGCCGGCATCCGCATCGACCTGCAGACCTGCGCCAGCGACACCACCATGTCGGTCGGCCTGCTGCACACCGGCGGCGAGCGCACCTTCTTCACCAGCTACGGCCACCTGCAGCACCTGAGCCCGGACTTCGTGCTCAGGCACCTGCCGCCGGCGACGCCCGGCAGCGTCGCGCTGTTCACCGCGCCGTTCCTGCTGCCGGGGCTGCGCGCCGATTTCGCCGGCCTGCTGGCCGAAGCCTCGCGCCTGGGCTATCGGGTCGCGCTCGACACCGGCTGGCCGCCGGAAGGCTGGACGCCGCAGGTGCATCGCGAAGCCGAAGCCTGGCTGGCCCAGTGCGACCACGTGCTGGTCAACGAACTGGAGACGATGAGTCTGGCCAGCGGCCAGGACGAGTGCCGCGACCTGGATCAGGCCGTGCGGCGCGTCGCCGCCCTGCTCAAGCCCGGCGCGCACCTGATCGTCAAGCTCGGCGCCGCCGGCGCGCTCGGCCACGTCGACGGCCGCAGCCTGCGTTACGCCGCCGAGACCGCGCTCGACGTGTTCGACACCGTCGGCGCCGGCGACGCTTTCAACACCGGTTATCTGGCGGCGCGCCTGAACCACGCCGGCTCGAACCAAGCCGGCCTCGCCGACGCGCTCGCCGCCGGCTGCCGCACCGCCGCCGCGATCCTGCCGCGCTTCCCGCGCAAGCGCATCGCCGCCGGCGAACTCGCCCATTGCCTGCTGCCGCAGACCTGACCCCGGAGGCACGATCGTGAAGCACCGGCCGTTGATCATCAGCTACCTCCTCCTGATCTGGTTCGCGATCTCCTTCATCACCAATCTGATCGGGCCGCTGATGCCGATCGCCATCCAGGACTTCAAGCTGAGCCTGACCATGGCCGGCTTCATGCCGTTCTCGTTCTTCCTGGCCTACGGCCTGATCTCGATCCCGGGCGGCTTGCTGATCGAACTGCGCGGCACCCGCTTCACCTTGTTCGCCGCGTTCGCGCTGAACTTCATCGGCGCGCTGGCGATCGCGGTGATGCCGGGCTATGTCTCGGTGGTCGCCGGGCTGTTCGTGATCGGCCTGGGCATGGCGTTGCTGCAGGTGGTGATCAACCCGCTGATGCGCACCGCCGGCGGCGAAGCGCACTTCGCGTTCTTCTCGGTGATGGCGCAGTTGGTGTTCGGCCTGGCCTCGTTCCTGAGCCCGCTGGCGTTCCGCCTGTACATGCAGCGCCCCGGCATGGACGGACAGCCGCTGGGCTGGCTGACGTTCTACTGGTACTTCAGCGCCGCCTTCGTGCTGCTGGCGCTGCTCAACTACAAGCTGCCGCTGCCGGCGGTGGCGCTCAAGGACGACGAGCGCGCGGGCAGCCGCGAGGCCTACCGCAGCCTGCTGCGGCGCCGCGACGTGCGCCTGTTCTTCCTGGCCATCGTCGCCTATGTCGGCACCGAGCAGTCGCTGGCCAACTGGATGTCGCAGTTCCTGCACAGCTACCACGGCCTGTCGGCCACCGAACAGGGCACAGTCGCGGTCAGCCGCTTCTGGGGGCTGATGTCGCTGGGCTGCCTGGTCGGCCTGGGGCTGCTGAAACTGCTCGATTCCAAGTGGGTTCTGGCGCTGTTCTCGACCCTGGCCATCGCCTGCCTCGCCCTCGCCCTCCTCGGTTCCGCGGCCGTCGCCCAGCACGCCTTTCCGGCCGCGGGCTTTTTCTTGTCGGTGATGTTCTCGGTGATCTTCTCGCTGGGCTTGAACTCGGTCAGCCAGCACCACGGCGCGTTCTCGGGAATCTTGTGCACCGGCATCCTCGGCGGCGCCGTGGTGCCGCTGCTGATCGGCGTCGTCGCCGACCACTGGGGCCTGCGCGTGGGCTTGTCGCTGGTGTTCGTCCCGCTGCTCTACATCCTCAGCGTCGCGCTGTGGGCCAGGCCGCTGGTCCGCAACCAGACCGTGTACTCCGCGAAACCTCCTTCCGTCCCGTCTTGACCGGGCCGCAACGCCAGCCACCGCGCGGGCCCGCGGGCCCGAGTCGCCGCACAACCAGGAGCCAACGATGAAAAAGCATCCCCGCGATGTTCGACCGACCGGCATCGCCGCCGCGGTGGCCGCGGTATTGATCGGCTGCGCGAGCGCGCCGGTCGTGGCCCAGTCCGCCGCATTGGAGGGGAATCAACCGGCCCAAACCGGACAAGCCCAGGCCGGGCAAGCCGACGCCGCGCAGGGCCAGACGGGCGAGGCCCGCGCCACCCTGGAAACCGTGCGCGTGTCGGCCACGCGCCTGGAATCGGACCTGCTGAAAACGCCGGTGACCGTCACCGCCGTCAGCCAGGACGCGCTGACCCGCGAAGGCGTGCGCGACGTGCGCGGCCTGTCCGGCAGCATGCCGAATCTGCAGATCGCCTCCGGCCCGGATTCGGGCGTGCAAGTCAGCATCCGCGGCATCGGCGCCAACAACTTCACCGAGATCGGCGACCCGGCCGTCGGCCTGCACGTGGCCGGTTTGTACTCGCCGCGGCCGCAGGGCGCGCTGGCGCTGATGTTCGACGTCGACCAGGTCGAAGTGCTGCGCGGCCCGCAGGGCACGCTGTTCGGGCGCAACTCCACCGGCGGCAGCATCAACATCATTCCGGCCAAGCCGCGCTTCGATTCGACCTTCGGCAGCGCCGAGATCGACGTCGGCAGCTACAACCTGCGCCAGCTCAACCTGATCCAGAACATCGCGGTCAACGACCGCTTCGCCCTGCGCTTCTCCGCGACCAAGGTCGAGCGCGACGGCTGGATCGACCAGCAGCAGGACTTCACCGACGCGAACATTCCCGAGCGCGGCTTCATCGCCGACGGCATCCCGGACGTGGACCAGCGCCGCAACGTCAAGGTCGGGCGCGACAAGTACTACTACAACCGCGACGAATGGGCGCTGCGCCTGGCCGCGCGCTTCGCCTTCAGCGACAACCTCGAATGGCTGCTGGCCTACGAGAAATTCCAGAACGACGGCGCCGGCCAGGTCGGGCTGAAGGATTGCGACCAGGCCGCCGGCACCCGCTTCGCCTGCCCCGGCGGCAAATGGGACGTGAAGATCAACGTGCCCGGCAAGACCGACATGTCGATCGACACGGTCCGCTCCAACCTCAACTGGTTCATCGACGAGCGCAACAGCCTGGAGTACAGCGTCGCCTTCGCCACCCAGAAGCGCTCGCAGATCGCCGACGACGACGGCGGCTACCACGAGATCCCCTCGCAGGTCACCGCGACCTTCCCGCCGCCGGCGGAAGGCGACTGGGGCGTGTGGCCGGTGCGCGACAACACCTCGATCACCCTGGATTCGAAGTACAAGTCGTTCGTGCACGAACTGCAGTTCAAGCACCAGGGCGAACGCCTGAAGCTGGTGTCCGGCCTGTTCTGGATGCACGAGAAGAACCAGATCGACTACGCCCAGGAAATGCTGGTCAACGCGCCGTACGGCTACCCGATCAGCCAGCTCTATCACCAGCCCAACCGCCAGATCGACGCCAAGGCGATCTTCAGCCAGGCCGACTGGCGCTTCGCGCCGACCTGGACCTTGACCGCGGGCGCCCGCTACAGCCGCGACGAAAAGACCGACCGCGGCGGCCAGGTCTACGGCGGCTGGGACGCCACCTCGACCGCCTACTACAACGGCCTGTACGACCCGGGCACGCCGGGCCAGCCGGGCTTTCGTCCGCACAACGGCCGCGACCTGACCGAGCGGATGGGGCCGTTCGGCGGCATCGACGCCTACAAGCTGTGGGGGCCGCCGGCGGAGAACGCCAATTCCGAATCCTGGCGCAAGGTCACCTGGCGCCTGGGTTTGACCAAGGATCTGTCCGAGAACGAGATCCTGTTCACCTCGCTGTCCACCGGCTACAAGGCCGGCGGCTTCGGCGACAAGGACGACAAATGCGGCGGCAAGGTCTGCATCGACGGCCCGCCCGGCCCGCAGTACACCTTCTTCTCGTACAAGCCCGAAACCGTCGCCAACTTCGAAATCGGCTACAAGGGCCTGCTGCTGGACCAGGGCCTGAGCCTGTCGGTCACCGCCTTCTACAGCCGCTACAAGGACATGCAGGTGACCGGCGACTTCTACGCCGCCAAGGTCCACGTCGAGGAGCCCTGCCCCGACTTCGACCCGACCTGCGACGTGATCAAGAAGTGGCAGACCGTCAACGTCGGCACGGTCAACATCCCCGGCCTGGAAGTGGAAGTGGACTACCTGCCCACGCCCAACACCCGCATCGGCGGCTTCTTCTCGTACATCGACAGCAAGATCAAGGACTACCCGAGCTTCAGCGACGAATGGAACTGCGGCGTGCGCGAAGAGTTCGGCGCGCCGCCGTGCCCGGCGCCCTACACCGGTCCCGACCCGACCCTGGCCGGCCGCCAGGTCTACGACATCACCGGCAACCACCTGCCGATGACGCCGAAGTTCACCGCCGGCATCAACGCCTCGCACACCTTCAAGTTCGGCAACGGCTACGAGCTGGTGCCGTGGCTCAGCGTGAAGTGGCAGGACACGATGTACTTCACCCTGCGCAACCTCGACAACCCGCACATCTCCGACGCGCAGAAGGCCTACACCAAGGTCGACGCCAGCCTGAGCCTGAAGTCGCCGTCGTTCTGGCGCGCCGAGCTGTACGTGCTCAACGCCACCGACAAGATGACCAAGAACTGGGCCGACGACGCCGGCGGCTTCGTCCGCGGCTACTGGAACGACCCGCGCACGGTGGGCTTGCGGGTGCGGTTCGATTACTGAGCCCGGCGCGGCGCCGAGCCGCGTTCGCCTCGCGCGAGCGCGGCCGGCGCGGCGGCGCTCGCGCGGTTCGGTTCGGCGTTCTGCACGCCGGTTCGCATTAATCCGCGGCGGGCGCGCTAGCATCGCTGTTGCGCTTGCCGCGGCGAAACGCGGCCCGACAGGATCACGGACATGCCGAACAAATCGATCTGTGCGCTCGCGCTGATGGCGGCCGCCCTCGCCGTCCACGCGGCCGAGCCGCCGGTGGTGGCGCTGACGCCCGCGCAGATGAAGTGGTCCGCGCAAGGCGGCCTGGCCCTGCCCGGCATGGAGCAGGCGCTGCTGATCGGCGCGCCGGACAAGCCCGGCCCGTACACCGTCCGGCTGAAGTTCCCGGCCGGATTCAAGCTCGCACCGCACATCCATACCGACTCGCGCGAGATCACCATCCTCTCGGGCAGCTGGTACACCGGCTACGGCGAGAAAGCCGATCCGGCCGGGTTGAAGAAGCTGCCGGCCGGCAGCTTCTACACCGAACCGGCCGGCGTTGCCCACTATGTCGAAGTGCGCGAGCCGACGGTCATCCAGGTCAGCGGCACCGGGCCGAGCGGGCGCAAGTTCATCGAGGCCGCGCCGGGCGAATGAACGCGGCGCGCGCCGGCCGGCCGCTCAGGCGCCGGCGGCGCGCGGCTCGCCATCGCCGTCGTAAGCCGGCGGCGAATAGACGTTCAGCGTTCGCAACAGCGTGCGCCCGGTGTTGCGGATCTCGTGGCGTTCGCCGCGTTCGATCACCAGCAAACTGCCGGGCCCCAGGCGCTGGCGCCGTCCTTCGACGATCGCCAGGCCGCTGCCGGCCACCACGTACAGCCATTGCTCCGCGCCGCGATGGCGGTTGTCCGGGCCGCCTTCGCGGTCGCCGGGCGCGATGACCATTTCCGCGGCCTGCACCCGCCGCACCTGCAGCGCGACCCGGAAGCCCTTGCCGAAACGCAGGCGCTTGTATTGCATGACGAGATCCTCGCAAGCGCGAACCTCGGTTCGCCGACCGCGCCAGACTGCGTGCGCGCAGGTTAAGTCGAGTACTGCGGCGAGTGAAGATCGCGCCGGCCCGCGTTCACGCCGATGCTACGAAACCGGCGTCAGCATCGCAGCCATGCGAAACGCTGCGAGGTCTGCGAAGCCTGTCGTACCGCCCACCGATCGGTCCCTGGCTAGCGAGCCGCGCGCACGCGCGACCGCCGCGCGCGTGCGCGTAGGCTGCGCCGGCTGGTCGCTGCCGGCCGCGCAACGCGCGCGCTTCGGCGCCGGCGACAGTGTCCTGGCCGCGTACGCGACGCGCTTCGACGCGGTCGAAGTCAACTCCTCGTTCTATCGCCCGCACCGCCGCGCCACCTGGCAGCGCTGGGCCGACAGCGTGCCCGCCGGGTTCCGCTTCAGCGCCAAGCTGCCGCGCAGCATCACCCACGAGGCCGGCCTGCACGCGGTCGGGCCGCAGCTGGACGAGTTCATCGGCCAGGTCGACGGCCTGGGCGAGCGGCTCGGCGCGTTGCTGGTGCAGTTGCCGCCGTCGCTGGCGTTCGATGCCGCGGTGGCGGCGCGCTTCTTCGCCATGCTCGGCCGGCGCAGCGCGGCGGCCGTGGTCTGCGAACCGCGCCATCGCTCCTGGTTCGGCGAGCGCGCGCAGGACTTGCTGCGGCGCCACGGCGTGCAGCGCGCAGGCGTGGACCCGCCGGTGCCGCTGGCCGCGGCCGCGGAGCCTTCGTCCGACGGCGCGCTGCGTTACTGGCGCTGGCACGGTTCGCCGCGCACCTATTACAGCGCTTACGGCGAAGCGCGACTTGCGGCCATGGCCGCCAGCGCTTGCGCCGAAGCCGCGGAGGCAAGCGAAACCTGGTGCGTGTTCGACAACACCGCGGCCGGCCACGCGGTGGCCGACGCGCTGCTTTTCCAGCGGCTGTGCGCAGCCGCGCAGGGCTGACCGCGTCCAGCCGGAACGGTTGCGTCCCCATCGTCGTCTTTCAGCGCAGGACGGGCTTCAGCGCGCCAACGCCTTGAGCGCCTGCAGCGTGTCGGCCTGCGCCGCGGTCTTGTCGCGGCGCCAGCGCAGAATGCGCGGAAAACGCACCGCCACGCCCGACTTGTGCCGGCTGGAACGGTTGACCGCCTCGAAACCCAGCTCGAACACGTGCTCGGGCGTCACCGCGCGCACCGGGCCGAACCGTTCCAGCGTATGCGCGCGGATCCAGCGGTCGAGCTCGAGGATCTGCGCGTCGTCCAGCCCCGAATAGGCCTTGGCCACCGGGACCAGTTCGCCTTCGTGCCACAGGCCGAAGGTGTAGTCGGTGAACAGAGTGCTGCGGCGGCCGTGGCCGGCCTGCGCATAGATCAGCATCGCGTCGATCTGCAGCGGGTCGATCTTCCACTTCCACCAGTCGCCACGCCGGCGTCCGACCCGGTAAGGCGAATCGAGCCGCTTCAGCATCAGGCCTTCGACGCCGCGTTCGCGCGAGCCCTCGCGCAGCGCCGCGGCCTCGCGCCAGCCGTCCGCCTGCAGCTGCGGCGACAGCGCGATGCGTTGGCCGGCGCGCGCGTCGAGCCCGGCGATCACTTCGGCGAGCGCGGCGCGGCGCTCGTGCAGCGGCCGCTCGCGCCAATCCTCGCCGTCGAGTTCGAGCAGATCGTAGGCGAGCAGGCGCGCCGGCGCCTCGGCCAGGCTCTTGGGACCGGGCTTGCGCCGCTGGATCCGGGTCTGCAGCGCGGCGAACGGCAGCGGTTCCGGTTCGCCGTCGCGCCAGGCCAGCAGCTCGCCGTCGAGCACGCAGTCGCGCGGCAGATGCTGCGCGGCGGCTTCGATTTCGGGAAAGCGCCCGTCCAGGCGCTCTTCGCCGCGCGACCACAGCGCGACCTGGCCGCGGCGCCGCAGCAGTTGCAGGCGGATGCCGTCCCACTTCCACTCCAACAGCCACTGCGCGGACTCGCCCAGCGCGGCCGGCGGCTGTTCCAGCGGCGAGGCCAGGAAGAACGGATAGGGCTGTTCGCGATCGCCGCGCTGCGGCTGCGCCGACACCAGCGCGGCGACGAACTCCGGCGACGGCGTCCACGCGCCGAGCATGCGCTGGGCGATCAAGGCGATGTCCACCCCCGACCATTGCGACAGCGCCTGCTGCACCAATCGTTGCGACACCCCGACCCGCAACGCGCCGGTCAGCAGTTTGTTGAACGCGAAACGCTGCGGCGGCGGCAGCTCGCGCCAACCGGCCAGCACCGCCTCGCGACGGCGCTGCGGTTCGGCGCCGGCCACCGGCGCCAGCGTCTGCTCGATCCAGGCGTGCAACGGCCGCTCCGGCGCGGCCGCGGCCGGCTCGGGCAACAGCAGGGTCAAGGTTTCGGCCAGATCGCCGACCTGCTCGTAGCAGTCGTCCACCAGCCACGGCGGAAGCGAGGATTCGGCGGCGATCCAGTCGCGCAGTTCGCGCTGGTTGGCGATGCGCGCGAGCTTGCCGCCGGACAGCAGCCACAGCGCCCAGGCCAGATCGGCCGGCGCGGCGCTGCGGAAGTACTCGATCAGCGCGGCGCGCTTGTGCGAGGTCGCGGTGGTGCGGTCGAGTTCGCGGTAGAGCGCGGCGAACGCCTTCATGCGCCCTCCCCTTCGAACCCGGCGCCCAGCGCCGCCGCGTCGACGCCGTCCTCGCGCAGCGTGCGCACCAGCGCGTCGGCGCGGCCGTGGGTCGCGAGCACTCGTCCGGCGCCGCTGGCGCGGATGCTGTCGAGCAGCGCCGGCCAGTCGGCGTGATCGGAAATCACGAAGCCGCGATCGACGTTGCGGCGGCGCCGGTTGCCGCGCACCCGCATCCAGCCGGAGGCGAAGCCGGTCTGCACTTCGCGGAACCGGCGCATCCACGCCGATCCCAGCGCCGACGGCGGCGCCAGCACCAGCTCGCCGGCGAAGGCGTCGCGATCGGCCGCTGCGGCGCGCCGTCCCGATCCGGACGCGGCGGAGGGCGAAGCGTCGGCCAGCGCGCGCGTTTCCACCATTGCCACGCCCGCCTCGCGGTACACCCGCACGCCGGCCTCGATCGCGCCGTGGGTCCATACCGGCCGCGGGTCCAGCGCGCTCAGTTCGGCCAGTATCCGCTGGGCCTTGCCCAGCGCGTAGCAGAACAGCACCGCGGCCTCGCCGCGCGCGGCGCACTGCTCGCGCCACTGCACGATCTGCGCGACTTCTTCGCCGGTATCGGGCCAACGGTAGATCGGCAGGGCGAACGTCGCTTCGGTAACGAAGGTATCGCAGGCGACCGGCTGGAACGGCGTGCAGGTCGGATCGCCCTGGCGCTTGTAGTCGCCCGACACCACCCAGACTTGGCCGCCGGCTTCGATCCGCACTTGCGCCGAGCCGAGCACGTGCCCGGCCGGATGCAGCGACACCTGCGCCGCGCCGAGCCGGAACGGCTCGCCGTAGGCATAGACGAAGTAGCGGCGCTCGCCGAGCCGCCAGCGCAGGATCGGCAGGCCGGCCGCGCTGGCGTGGTATTCGCCCATGTCGGCGCGCGCGTGGTCGCCGTGGCCGTGGGTGATCACCGCCCGCGCCACCGGACGCCACGGATCGATGTAGAAATCGCCGGGCGGACAGTACAGGCCTTCGGGGCGCACCACCACCAGGTCGCCGGGACGTTCGTCTGCGCTCATGCGGCGACGCTAGCGCGGACGATGTTGCGATCGCGTCCACGCCGCGCGGGCGCGTGTTGGCGCCCGTAGCGCACGGCGGTTTTTTCCAGGCCGCTTCGCGAGCCGCCGTTGCGGGGCGGCTTTCTGAGATGGCCCCGCTGCGAGTTCGCCAGGCGCGCCGACACAGGCATCGACCTTTCGCCGGGCCGCTTCGGTTCGGCGCTGCGGCGACGGCCACGCGCCGCGCGACTGTTGCGCCTGCCGATCCACTATGATCCACCACCATGCCGCGCGCCGCGCGCGGCGCCGCATCGAATCGCAGAGGTCTGGAGTGGCACAAGCATCGGAGCAGCTGATCGCCCTGTTGGGGCGCGCGTTCGACGGCAAGGCGATCCGCGACGTATTGGCCGGCTGGGAGGTCAAGCGGGTCGCCGCACCCAACGGCCCGTTGAGCGAAAGCATCGTCTGGATCCCCAAGGCCTCGGTGCGCATCGACGTGTACCGTCCGCAGCAGTTGAGCAAGCTCACCGCAACCGCCCACGCGGCGTCGGCCGACGAGTGGCTGATCGGATCGGTGGAACTGCTCGCGCCGGGCTCGGACAACCGGATCAAGGCGCCCTTCCCCGGCCCGCTGCCGCAGGGCCTGAGCATGCAGTCCACGCCGCAGGCCTGCATCGACGCCTACGGCGCGCCGGATCTGGACGAGGAGCACGAGCGCCCCGGCTTCTCCGGCCGGGTGCTGGCGTGGCGATTGCAGACCGCCAATCGCGCGATCACCTTCGCCGGCCTCGGCGACGACAGCGTAATGATCGGCTACACCGCCTGCCTGATCGGCTGCATCGGCGCATGGCGCTACACCCAGCCCGAGATCTTCGCGCCTTGAGCCGGCCATGAACGAATCGACGCTGGAGTGGAGCGGCCCCGACCTGCTCGATCTCGCCGCGGTCGCGCGCGCCGACGGCGATCTGCTGGCGCTGGACGCGAGCGGCGGCCTGCACTGCATCGATCTGCGCTCGGGACGCGCGACGCAGCTGGGGGCGGTGGAACTGCCGGCGCACACGGTCGACAACCCCGGCGCGTTCGGGCTCGACTCGCGCTGGCGCCTGCACGCCAGCGCCGACGGCGAGTTCGCGGCGGTGGTCTTCGACGGCGGCAGGCACGGCCTGGTCGTCGCTCTCGCGCCGTTTCGGCTCGCGATGCGGCTCGATGGCGGCGACTATTACGAAGACACGGTGCCCTTCTCGGCCTGCTTCCTGCCGTTCCAGGGCCGGACCGTGCTGATCCATCGCAGCGCCTGGAACCGGCTCGACGCGTCCGACCCGCGCAGCGGCCGCTTGCTCACTGCACGCGGCCCGACCGGTTACGAAAACGGCGAGCGCCCGCCGCACTATCTGGATTATTTCCACGGCCTGCTGCGGCCGAGCCCGTCCGGCCGCCTGCTGTTCGATTCGGGTTGGGTCTGGCAACCGGCGGGCATGCCCTGCGTGTTCGACGCTGCGGCGTGGCTGGCGTCCAACGTGTGGGAGTCCGACGACGGCGCCTCGAAGCGGCGGCTGCTCCTGCGCGACGACTGGAACCTGCCCGCGTGCTGGATCGACGACGACCACATCGCCCTGGGCGGCATCGCCCAATGGGACGAAGAGGACGCCGAGAACGCTGCCGCGCCGGCCGGCGTGCGGATCGTCGACGTGCGCCAGGGAACGCTGGCGCCGGACCGGATCCTGGTCATGAGCGCCGAGCCGAAGCAACTGTTCAGCGACGGCCGCTCGCTGTTCGCCACGCTCGGCGGCGATACCGCGATCTGGTCGCTGGGCGCCGGCGAATGCACGGCGGTGCTGAGCGGCTTCGCCGCGACCCACCATCATCCGCGTTGCCGGATGCTGGTGCAGGCGCTGCCGCGGCGGATCCGCATCGCGGCGCTGGAGTGAGCTTGCGCCGCCGCGTCGCGCCGGCGCGAAGCCTCCGGCGTTCCGACCCGGGCAGCGGGTCGGCCACGCCGCGGCGTCAGCGCGCCGCGGCCAGCCTGGGAACGTCGTTGGATTCGTCCACCACCGCCGCAACCGCATAGCCGCTGCGCGCGATCGCCGCCACCGTTTCGGCCACGGTCAGCCAGTTCTCGACCCGCACGATCGGCGCGTCGTGCTCGAAATCGCGTTCGAAGTTGATCCGGCTGCCGAGGTCGGCGCGCAGCACCGCGGCGGTGATGCCGCGCATGGCGTCGGCGTCCAGGCTCTGTTGCAGTCGCAGTCTCATGGGCGGGCGGTCCGTTCGGTAGCGTGCCGGTGGAGGATGTGATCGGTTGCGGGATGCGGCGCCTGGGCTGGCCCGGTTTCGCGCCACCACGTCGCGGTGGCCTGCGGCGCGGACAGATCGACGCGTTCGCCCATGCGCGGCGTGACCAGGGCGACGCCGCGTTCGGCGGCCAGCGCCGAGACGCGTTCGAACGGTTCGGTCCACGCGTGCATCGCCAGGTCGAAGGTGCCGTTGTGGATCGGCAGCAGCCAGCGGCCGCGCAGGTCCAGGTGCGCCTGCACGGTCTGTTCGGGCTGCATGTGCACGTGCGGCCAGTGGGCGTTGTAGGCGCCGGTTTCCATCAGCGCGACGTCGAACGGGCCGAAGCGGCGGCCGATCTCGGCGAAGCCGTCGAAGTAGCCGGTGTCGCCGCTGAAGAACAGCCGCAGCGGCGGCGCGCCCGGCGCCTCGTCGAGGATCGTCCACGACGCCCACAAGGTCTTGTCGCTGTCGAACAGGCCGCGTCCGGAGAAATGCTGGGCCGGCGTGGCGACGAAGCGCACGCCGTCGACGACGGCGCCCTGCCACCAGTCGAACTGGCGCACCTTGGCCGGATCGACGCCCCAGCCGATGAGCCGGTCGCCCACGCCGAGCGGCGTCAGGAACACGTCGGCGGTCTTGGCCAAGGTCAGCACAGCATCGAAATCGAGATGGTCGAAGTGATCGTGCGAGAGGATCACTCCGCGCAGCGGCGGCAGGTCGGCCAGGGCGATCGGCGGCGCGTGGAAGCGCTTGGGGCCGATCCACTGCACCGGCGAGGCGCGTTGGCTGAACACCGGATCGGTGATCCACCAGCCGCCGCGCAGCTTGATCAGCACGGTCGAGTGGCCGAGCCGGAACAGGCTGCGGTCCGGCGCCTGGGCCAGGTCCTCGCGGGTCAGCGCGAGCACCTTTGGTGCGGCCGCCGGGACCGCGTCGGCCGGCTTGTGCCACAGGGCGTCGGCGATGATCCGCAGCATCTTGCGCAGCCCGGTGGCCGGGCGCGGGACCGGATTGCGGAAGCGGCCGTCGGCGAACTGCGGCGAGGCGGCGTGTCCGTCGGCGGGGCGTTGGGGCTTGGCGAAGGAAAGCAGGCAGGCGCTCACGAGCGGGACTCCGGTGAACAGACGGGGGACTTAGGGGGAGAACGGCCGGACAGCCCGGCCTGAACGATTACACTGCCCAGTGTAGTGTACTTTTTGAAAAAGTAAACCCTGCGGTGTAACCTTGCCGCCATGAACCGCCCTGCCCCCGCCCGCCTGACCGACCGCAAGCGCGCGGCCATCCTCGACGCGGCCGAGGCCGAATTCCGCCAGGCCGGCTACGAAGCCACCAGCATGGACCGCATCGCGGCCAGCGCCGGGGTCTCCAAGCGCACCGTCTACAACCACTTTCCGAGCAAGGAAGTGCTGTTCGCGCAGATCCTGCAGCAGTTGTTCGAACGCAGCCGCGAATCGCCGGAACTGGCCTACCGCGCCGACCGGCCGCTGCGCCAGCAGTTGCTCGACCTGGTCCAGCAGAAGCTGCAACTGCTGCACGACGAAGCCTTCATCGACCTGGTCCGGGTCGCCGTCGCCGCGGTCATCCCCTCGCCCGAACGCGCGCAGCAGATCTTCAAGCGCGTCGGCGACAAGGAAGAGGGCCTGACCGTGTGGATCCGCGCCGCCGCCGCCGACGGCCGGCTCAAGACCGACGACCCGCAGTTCGCCTCGATGCTGCTGCAGGGCATGATCAAGGGTTTCGCGTTCTGGCCGCAGATCACCCTCGGCCATCCGATCCTGAGCGCGGACGAGCGCGAGCGCGTGGCGCATACGGCGACCGACATGTTCCTGGCGCACTTCGCCGCGCAGTGATCGCGCGGTGATCGCGCGCTGATTCGGCCGGGCGACGCGCATCGCCCGCACCGCGCCGGCCCGAACACGATTCGCGCGATCGGATCTTACGAACGCCGCGAAATGCCGATCTTCAGATGGTCGCGGATGTAGATCTCGACGTACCCCGGCAACCATCCCTCGAACGCCATGCGCACGAACGGCGCCAGCAGGCGGCTGTCCTGTCGCGGGGTCAGGAACACCACCGACCACAGGTTCAACGGCCGGGTTTGCTCGCCGCCGACGCCGTGGATCACGTGGAAGATCGGCTGTCCCTCGCCGGCGCGCAGAGTGACGCCGTCGGCGTCGGGATACTCGGCGGCGCCGATGAAGGTCACCTTCTGCCGGTGGTGATCGACCCGGGTCTGCTCGAGGATCAGTTCGCGCCGTTCCGGCTGCAGCCACAGGCGCTGGCGCGACTTGCGCACGAAACGCTCCACGCCCGCGCTTTCGCCGCGCTCGTCCCACACCGCCGCGCTGCCGGGCTCGACCACATAGGGAATGAACAGGTCGGGCCGCCGCGCCTTGCGCGCTTCCATGTCCCACAGCTGCGCGCGGGTGAGTTGCAGCGGACGTTCGAGTTCGTAGCGTTCGGCCAGGATCCGGTTCACGTCCAGCGGCGGAATTTCGAAGCGGGTGTGGGCGGGGTCGTTCCAGGCCTGTGCGAAGACGGGCTCGTGTTCGATGGTCGGGTAGGCGATGGCCATGCGGTCGCTCCTTGGAAGGTCGTAACGCGGCGGCGCTTGCGTCCGGTAGTGCTCAAGCGGCGGCGTATGTACGAACGCTACGACCTCAGCCTAGGTAGAGGTCAACGATTTCGCCGGCGAACGGACAGTTCCAGGCGGGCAACGCTGGACGCGATGCGATCGCTGAACGCTGTGAACGCGATGATGAACGAGGTGAAGGCCGCCTGTGCATGAATGCGCGCGGCGTATGCGGGCATCGCGCCGTTCATGCGGCTTCGTACGCGAACGCGCCCGGCTTTGTGCGTCAGGCCTCGAATGTCGCGATGCGGATGCGCGAGTATCGCGACGTCGACGAGCGGTCGACGACGAATGAGGAAACGCGCATGAAGCGCAGCACCCAGACCCTGTGCGTGGCGATGACGCTGCTGTTGACGGCGGCCGCCAGCGGCCCGCTGCTGGCCAAGAACGACTATCTGCCGGCGCCGGGCGAGGTCCGCACCTATTTCGAGAACGGCGTGGAAGTCGGACGCGCGGTGCACAATCAGTGCACGGGCCAGATCAGCGTGCAGGGGCGGGTTACGCCGCAATACACCGGCTCGTTCACCGTCAGCTGTTGAGCCGGCGCCGCGGCGAGGGCGCGCGTCTCGCCGCGGCGTGTGGCGACGATGCGTCCGACGCATCGAATGAGCGCGGCCATCGCGGCTCGCGCGTGCGAAGGCTTCGGCGAATGAGCCGCCGAAGTCCGCTGCGACGCGCTGCGATCGGCAGCAAGCGCGCAGCGTCGACATCGTCGCAACGAAAAACCGCGCGTCGCAACCTTCGCGCCCGCATCGCGCTCGCACGGCCCGCGCGGCTTCACGACCGCCGTCGCGCTTCGGCCGATCCGCCGCGCAATCTGTGTCCTCGTTCCGTCCGCATGCGCACGCGCTGATCTAGCATCGCCCCGTCATTGCGGTTGTCGCGCATCGCGCAGTCCGCATCGCCGACGCGGACACGACATCGTCCGCGCATTCCCGCCACCGCCCTGCTCGCCCGGTTCCGCTGCGCGGGACGCGGCGGAGCCTGCGCGGCGGCGCGCGACGCGCCCGAGCTTCCCCACGCCTGAGGTAGTCATGACCGATCCGTCCCTGCCGGGTCCGCGCGCTGTCGGCGCGGCCTTGAGTCCGCTGCGCCTGAGCTTGATCCGCGGCTATTTCCTGCTCGACTTCGTCCTGCTCGGCGCTTACGCCTGGTCGACCCTGCTCGGCCGCGACGCGCCCTGGCCGGCGCTGGACGGCGTCGCCTTCAGCTTCTGGGCCGCGGTGTCGCTGCTCAGCGGCCTGGGGCTGCGCTATCCGCAAAAGATGTTGCCGGTGCTGTTCGTGCAACTGGCCTACAAGCTGGTGTGGCTGCTGGCGGTGGCCGCGCCGATGGCGCTGCGCGGCCACGGCGGCGAGATCGCGCCGATGGCGCGCGACATGGCGGTGGCGCTGGCGCTGCTGCTGGCGGCGATTCCGTGGCGCTACGCGCTGGACACCTACCTGCGCGCACCGGCCGAGCCCTGGCGCGGCGCGCCTCGCCCAACGCAGGCCGCCGAGATGGAACCGGCCGCGCGCCGCGGCGCTTGAACTCGCCGCGGCGGCGCGAGCGTCGCCGCGGTCCGCTGCCGACGC
>NZ_LXSD01000622.1:0-14105 GCF_017168095.1 Lysobacter enzymogenes
GGGCAGATCGCCGGTGGCGGCGGCGGGCTCGTGCGGCGCCGCCGCGGCCGCGCCGCCATCGCCGCGCGCATGCGCCTCCACCCGCTGCTTGGCCGTGCGCAGGTCCACGCCGTGGGCCAGGCGCACCAGCTTGATCGCCTCGATCATCTGGCCGCGCAGCAGCGCTTCGACCGCCGCCGCGGGCAGGCCGGAGATTTCCAGCGCCTCCTTCTCCGGCGACGGCGACGCAGACGCGGAACCGGCCGGCGTGGAGCCGGCGAGCAGTGCGTCGGTACGCGCCTCCACCGCATCCTTGGCCGCGCGCAGCGACGCGCCGGGATTGGCGTCGAGCACCGCCTTGACCGCTTCGATCTTGCGTTGGCTGCGGATCAGCGCATCGATGCGCGGCGGAACGAACAACTCTGGTTCGGACGACATCGCGGCGCTCCTGCACGGCGGACCCAGGCCTCCAGCCTAGCCGCCAGCGGCCGCGCGCGCCACGCACCCCGGTTCGATCGCGCTCAGCGCGAAGCCAGCGCCAGCCGCGCGCCGAAGCCGAGCATCGTCGTGCCGATCAGCCCGTCCAGCGCGCGCGCCACCCGCGCGCTGCGCATCGCCCCGGCCATGCGCGCCGAGCCGATCGCGACCATGCCCAGCCACACCGCGCCGATGCTGTAATGCAGGCCGATCATCAGCATCGAGTCGCGCGCCATGTGCGGGCCCGGCGCCAGGAACTGCGGCAGGAAGGCGAGATAGAACATCGCGATCTTCGGGTTCAGCGCATTGGTCAGCGCGCCCTGCGCGAACGCGCGCCACAGGCTCGACGCCGGCGCGGCCAGCTCCAGCGCCGGCGCATCCGCGCGCGGCCGCAGCGCCGCGCGCAAGGCCTTGACGCCCAGGTACGCCAGATAGAACGCGCCGAGCAGCTTGACCGTCCAGAACGCGCGCTCGGAATACATCAGCAGCTGGGTCACGCCGAGCGCGAACAAGGCCACATGGAACAGCCCGCCGCTGGTGGTGCCGGCCGCCGCGGCCAGCCCGCGCCGCGCGCCGCCGGCAACGGCGTTGCCCATGACCAGGAAGGTGTCGGGGCCGGGCATCAGGGTCAGCATCAGCGCGGCGAAGCAGAAGGCGAGCCACTGGGTTTCCATGAGCGGTTCCGATGAGCCGTGGGCGGAGTTGCGGAAAGGGAAGCCGCGAAACGAAAAACGCCGGCGCGAGGCCGGCGTTTTTCGGGACCGCGAAGCCGCAGCTTACGCCGCCGACTTCCACTGGCCCAGCGCGGCCAGGCCGTTGGCCTTGGCGCGCTCGTACACGGTCTGCTGGGCGCGGTCGTAGTTGTTGACCAGGTCCTGCGACCACAGCTTCAGCGCCGCCGACTGCATCGCGCGGCCGTAGGAGAACGACAGCGGCCACGGGTTCGGGCCCATCTGGTTCATGGCGTTGAGGTGGGCGGTGGCGGCCTCGTCGGACTGGCCGCCGGACAGGAACACGATGCCCGGCAGGGTCGCCGGCACGGTCGACTTCAGGCACTGCAGGGTCGCCGCGGCGACTTCCTCGACGCTGGCCTGCTCGGCGGCGGTGGTGCCCGGCACGACCATCGAAGCCTTGAGGATGGTGCCCTCGAGCAGCACGCTGTGCTCGTACAGCGCGCCGAACAGCGAGCGCAGGGTGACCTCGGTGACTTCGAAGCAGGTGTCGATGTCGTGGCTGCCGTCCATGATCACTTCCGGCTCGACCATCGGCACCAGGCCCTGCTCCTGGCACAGCGCGGCGTAGCGCGCCAGCGCGTGGCTGTTGGCCTCGATGCAGGTGCCCGACGGGATGTCGTCGCTGATGTTGATGACCGCGCGCCACTTGGCGAAGCGGGCGCCGAGCTTGTAGTACTCCTCCAGGCGCGCGCGCAGGCCGTCGAGGCCTTCGGTGACCACTTCGCCCGGGAAGCCGGCCAGCGGCTGCGGGCCCTTGTCGACCTTGATGCCAGGGATGATGCCGTGGTCGGCCATGTGCTTGGCGAACGGCACGCCGGCCTTGGTCGACTGGCGCAGGGTTTCGTCGAACAGGATCGCGCCGGAGATGTATTCGTTGAGCTTCGGCGTGGCCAGCAGCAGCTCGCGGTAGGCGCGGCGATTCTCTTCGGTGTTCTCGATGCCCACGCCGGCGAAACGCTTGGCGATGGTGGTCGTCGACTCGTCGATCGCGATGATGCCCTTGCCCGCGGCGACCATCGCCTGGGCGGTTTCGGCAAGCTGTTCGATGCTCATGGAGATCCTGCGGCAGCGGTGGGAAGCCCGCGATTATAGCCGCTGACGGTGAACCTTGCCGCTGCTGCGGCCTTCCGAATCAGGCACTTGCGCCCAGTTTTGGCGGTAACCGTTTTCAAGCGCGCCGCCATCGATGCCAAGGCGCGCCGCTGCGCCCGTTCAGTCGGCCGCGTGCCGGCCGTAGCGCATGCGCTGCACCCAGCGGGCCAGTCCTTTGCCGCGCAGCAGGCAGACCAGGCCGAGCGCGAACTGCATCGCCGTGGCGGCCACGCCCGGCCAGACATCGAGCGCGTACTGGGCGGGGTCGTAGCCCTCGTTGCGCAGCCCGCGCAGCGCGAGCAGCCGGATCGCCCAAAAAACGCCGTCGATGAGCCCGGCCAACAGATGCCAGGCGCCGATCGCGGAGATCGCCAGCCCCAGCCAGACCGACGGCGCCAGATCGCTGTCGAAGCTGTGTTCCTGCGGCCGCGCCAGCGCCAATCGCGCGAACTTGTCGGCATAGATCCAGAGCAATGCGATGACGATCAGCCCGGTCAGCGCCAGCGCGGCGATCCAGCTGGCGGAATGCTCGACGCCGGGCATCTGCGCGCTGGCCTGCAACTGGCCCGGCAGCGCGACGATCAGCGCCACCAGACTGTAGACGGCGGCGGCGCGGATCGCCACGCACAGCAGGGTATAGGCGTTGGTGCGGATCATGCGCGAATCCTTTCGTCGATGCGGCCGCGGCGGCCGTTGGCGCATGCTACGCACGATTGCGCCGGCCAGCGACAAGGCCTAGCCTGCGCAGCCAGGATTTCCGCCAAGGACTGCAACGATGTTCCCCGCTCGCCTCCCGATGCCCCGCCGCCTGCTGCTCGCCGCCGCGCTCGCCGCCGCCGGCTTCGCCCACGCCGGCCCCGCCGACGACGAATACGCCGCCGCCATCGCCGCGTGCAAGGCCGCGCCCAAGTCCGGCACGCGCTACGTCGCCGTCACCGGCGCCTTCATGCGCCCGGTGCCGCGCGCCGACGGCGGGCTGGTGGCGCGCATTCCGATCGCCGCGCCGGTCAAGATCGAATGCGAACGCGACGGCTGGGTGCGCGCCAGCGCCGAGCAGCCGGCGCCTTCGGTCGGCTGGATTCGCGCCGACCTGCTGCAGGCCAAGGCGCCGACGCTGGCCTCGCTCAACGCCGACTTCGCCGCGGCCGCGCCGGATCAGCGCAAGACCGTGGCCGAGCGCATCGTCGCGCTGGCGCCGTACCAGGCGCGCGGCCATCAGCAGTTGATCGACGCGCTGAGCGCCGCCGGCGACGCCGAGGGCGCGCGCAAGGCCGCGGCGATCCGCGACCGCCTGCTCGATCCCAAGCCCGAGCGCCTGAGCGGCGAGCCGAAGCTGCTGTTCGTGGTCGAGCGCGGCTACGTCGCGCCGGTCGCGCGCATCGGCGAGGACGGCCGCTATCAGGAAGCCGGCGACAGCGCCCGTTACTTCCCGCCGCTGCGCGGCCTGTACTACTTCCGCAACGGCGGCGCCGACGGCGTCGCCCAGGTGCTCGACGAAGCGCTGTCGGACGTGACCGGCGAGGCGCATGTGCGCATCGCCCCGGCCACCGCGCGCAGCGACGACGCCCAGGGCCTGGCCGCCAACTTCCCCGCCACCGCCGCCAAGCCCGCCGTCGCCGCGGTGCCCGCGGCCGCGCGCAAGGCCGCCGAGGACGCGCTGCGCGCGGGCCTGCGCCAGCAGAAGGTCGAGCGCGCGCAGATCGAGCGCGCGCTCAAGGCCAAGCCCGATCACGAACGCGACCTCGGCCTGGACATCCAGAGTTTCGAAGCCGGCAGCGCCGGCGCGGTGACCGTGGCCACGGTGGTGTGGAACCTGCCGCCGGCCGGCCCGGACATGAGCGACACCAGCGTGGCGGCGTTGGCGATCCTGGAAGGCGACGGCAAGGGCGGCTACCGCGTCGCCGGCAGCCACAGCGCCTCCAGCGCCGGCGACGCGCTGGAAACCCCGCGCTTCTTCGACCGCCTCGACCTCGACGGCGACAGCGTGCCGGAACTGATCTTCCAGGTCGGGCAGTACGAAGGGGTCAATTACCAGATCTGGTCGCGCAAGGGCGGCCAGTGGAAGCCGGTGTATCAGGGCGGCTACGTCGGCGTGTAAGCGGCGCGATCTTCCTGTAGGAGCGGCGCGAGCCGCGACCGCGACAACGCAACTGCGCCGCAACCTTCATCGTGGCTGCGTTGTCGCGGTCGCGGCTCGCGCCGCTCCTACAGGGGTAGCTTCGCGCGTTGCGCAGGGATCCGATAAAAAAGCCCCGGCCGACGCCGGGGCTTTTTTGTCACCGCGCTGCCGGCGCGGGCGTTACAGCTCGCCCAGGCCCTCAGCGCTGCCGCCCTCGCCCACCTGCAGCAGGCGCAGCGTGTTGGTCGCGCCGTGTTGCTCCATGGTGTCGCCGCTGGTGAAGATCATCCGCTCGCCGGCTTCGAGCATGCCCGCGTCGAACAATTGCTTGACCACGTTGCGCGCGGCGTCGCGCGAGGCCATGCCGCGGCTGTCGAAGTCGATCGGATAGACGTCGCGCATCAGCGCCATGCGCCGGCGCGCGCCGGCGTGGCGCGAGAACGCGTAGATCGGCGCGTTCGAACGGAAGCGCGAGAGGAAGCGCACGGTGCCGCCGGATTCGGTCATCGCCACGATCGCGCGCACGCCGATGTGCTCGGACAGGAACATCGCCGCCATCGCGATGGCTTGGTCGGCGCGTTCGAGATTGCGCGGCGCGGCTTCGAAATCGGTGTCGTGGTCGAACTGGCGCTCGGCGCCCAGGCAGATGCGCGACATCGCCTCGACCGCCTTGACCGGATAGCGGCCCGCGGCCGATTCCTGCGACAGCATCACCGCGTCGGTGCCGTCGATGACCGCGTTGGCGACGTCGAGCACTTCGGCCCGGGTCGGGATCGGGTTGTCGACCATCGACTGCAGCATCTGCGTCGCGGTGATCACCACCCGGTTGCGCGCCAGCGACTCGCGGATGATTTTCTTCTGCAGGCCCGGCAGCTCGGCGTCGCCGATCTCCACGCCCAGGTCGCCGCGCGCGACCATGACCACGTCGCTGGCGTCGACGATCTCGGCCAGGTTCTCGATCGCCTCGGCGCGCTCGATCTTCGACACCAGCGCGGCGTCGCTGCCGGCGGCGCGGGCGATCGCGCGGGCGTCGTTCATGTCCTGGGCGTTGCGGCAGAACGAGACGGCGATGAAGTCCACGCCGATCTGCGCGGCCACGCCGATCAATTCCTTGTCGCGCTCGGTCAGCGCGCCCAGCGACAGGCCGCCGCCGAGCTTGTTGAGGCCCTTGCGGTCCGACAGCGCGCCGTCGTTGAGCACGGTGGTGACGATGCGCTCGCCCTCGACCGCGCCCACGCGCAGTTGCAGCAGGCCGTCGTCGAGCAGCAGCACGTCGCCGGGAGCGACGTCGCCGGGCAGGCCGAGGTAGCTCACCCCGACTTCGCGCAGGTTGCCCGGCGGCGGGTTGTCGGCGGCGATCAGGTCGAAGCGGTCGCCGGCCTTGAGCAGCACGCGGCCTTCGGCGAAGCGTTCGATGCGGATCTTCGGGCCCGGCAGGTCGGCGAGGATGCCGACTTCCACCCCGACCCGCTGCGCGGCCTCACGCACGGCCTGGGCGCGGGCGACCTGCGAGGACGGATCGCCGTGGGAGAAATTCAGGCGGACCACGTCGACGCCGGCCTTGAGCAGGGCGTCGAGCACGCCCGGCGGATCGGTGGCCGGGCCGAGCGTGGCGAGGATCTTGGTGCGTCGCGGACTGTGGGACATGGCAGACTCTCTGGACTGCCGGCCACGCTAGCATAGCTTGGCTGCATTGCGCGGCCTCGGCGGCGCATCCGCGGGCACGCGCGAGCGCGATCCGCGACGCGGTCTGCGGCACGTACCGCACCGCATCGTCGCCGCCTCGCGAACGCTTCCTCTCGATCCGGAATCCCCCATGTCGCTACCGCTTACGCCACGCAGCCAGGCCATCGCCGATGTCATCGCCGCCCTCGACGGCTTCCCCGTCCTGCAAGGCCCGCGCGTGCGCCTGCGCGGCCCGCGCGAGGACGACGACGCGGCGCTGTTCGCGCTGTTCGGCGACGCGCGGGTGATGCGCTACTGGAGCCGCCCGCCGATGCAGGACATCGCCGAGGCGCGCGAGCAGATCGCGCGGATCCAGGCCGACATGGCCGAGCGCCGGCTGATCAACTGGGCGATCGCCGACGAGAACGACGCGCTGGTCGGCACCTGCACCTTGTTCCGCTTCGATCCCGCGCACCGCCGCGCCGAACTGGGCTACGCGCTGCATCCGGACCACTGGGGCCGCGGGCTGGCGCGCGAGGCCGCGTCGCTGGCGCTGGACTGGGCGGTCGACGTCGCCGGGTTCCACCGCATCGATGCCGGCATCGACCCGGACAACCTCGCCTCGCGCGCGCTGCTGCACCGGCTGGGCTTCCTCACCGAGGGCGTGCAGCGCGAGAGCTTCTTCGTCGGCGATCGGGTCACCGACAGCGAGTTGCTGGGGCTGTTGGCCAGCGACTGGCGCCGACAGCGCGAGGCCGCGGCGGCCGCGGCGCGCTGAGGCGCGCGGCGCAGCCCGACTCACGCGGATCACGCCGATCACGCCAAGGTCGCGCCGCGCGCCGGCGCCGCAGTCACGGGCCTGCGGCGGGCGCGCGGCCGCGAGACGGTCAGTCGCAGACCCAGGTCCGGCGCTGAGAGTGTTCGGTGCGGATGCCCCATTGCAGCAACTCGCCGCTGCAATGCGCGGTGACGCCGCCGACGAGTTCGCCGGCATCGTCGAAGTAACTGACCGAATATCCCTGGTACGGCGGTGCGGCGTGTACGCCGACGGCGGCGCCGGCGGCCAGGACCAGGACGAAGACTGCGAGGGCGGCTTTGCGCATGACGCGAACTCCTTCGATCGGTGGGAATAAGCCGGCCGCGCGCGCCGCCTCGTCGCGACGGCGCGCGCGGCCGGCGGAGGGGCTCAGCTTTCGACCGCGCAGCCCTGGATGAAACGCTTGTTGCTGCCGCTGGTATCGCCCCAGCGGCCGTCGGCGGCGCCACAACCGGCGGTCCACTTGCCGATCTGCGCGCCTTCGGCGTTGTAATAGATCCAGGTGCCCTGCCAGCTGTTGGCGACGGCGGCAAACGAAGCCCCGCCGGCCAGCGCCACGGCGAAGACCGCGGCGAACAATCCGATACGACGCATGCAGCTCTCCCGAGTTCGCGGCGCTCATTCGCCGCGACTGCACGCTAGCCGAGCGCGGCCGCGCGGTAAGGCGACGATTGTCATGCCGCCTGTCATGCGTTTGTGCAAGCGTGATTGGTTTGGCTTTTGCCATCGCGTAAGCAGGCGCAAAACGTGCGCGAAGGCGGAAACGGGCCGCGCGGCAGTGGCGGCGGACGGGCCGGCCGCCGGCGCGCGCCGCACGCACGTGCGCGGCGGCGGCGGGCAAAAAAAAGCGGCCGCGATGCGGCCGCCTCGATTACCTCGTTTACCTGGATCAGCTCGATAGCGCGGGCCGCGTCCGCGCCGCCGCGCTCAGGCGGCGAGCAGTTGCGGCAACTGCGCCGGCGCCGCGGCGATGCGGCGGGCGCCGGCCTCGCGCAGTTCCTGCTCGCTGCCGAAGCCCCACAGCACGCCGACGCCGGCCATGCCGTGCTGGGCGGCGCCTTCGATGTCCATGCGCCGGTCGCCGATCATCACGCACTGCGCCGGCTGCAGGCCGAAGCGGCTCAGCGCCTCGGCGATCAGCTCGACCTTGTGGGTCAGGCGGCCGTCGTCGGTGCAGCCGACGATGTCCTCGAAGTAGGCGCCGAACGGCAGGTGGCTGAGGATCTTGCGCGCGTTGTTCTCGTTCTTGGCGGTGACCACGGCCATGCGGTAGCCGGCCGCGCGCAAGCCCTCGAGCAGTTCGGCGATGCCGTCGTAGACGCTGTGCTCGGTCCAGCCTTCGCGGCCGTAGCGCTCCAGGTACAACGCCACCGCCTGCTCGACCTTGTCCTCGTCGCGCAGCAGCGGCTGGAAGCTGGTGCGCAGGGCCGGGCCGATCCAGCCGCGCAGGGCCTGCTCGTCGGGCACCGGGTGGCGCATGGTTTCCAGCGCGTAGGCGATCGAGCGGGTGATGCCGACCGAGGAATCGATCAGGGTGCCGTCGAGATCGAAGAACAGCACCGGTTGCGATTGCGGTTGCGCGTCCATCGCTCAGCCCGCGCGCTGCTTGAGCGCGGCCACCGCCGGCAGTTCCTTGCCTTCCAGGAACTCCAGGAACGCGCCGCCGCCGGTGGAGATGTAACTCACCTCATCGGCGATGCCGTACTTGTCCACCGCCGCGAGCGTGTCGCCGCCGCCGGCGATGGAGAACGCCCGGGACGCGGCGATCGCGCGCGCCAGGGTTTCGGTGCCCTTGCCGAACGCGTCGAACTCGAACACGCCGACCGGGCCGTTCCACACCACGGTGCCGGCCTTCGCGATCAGTCCGGCGTAGCGCGCGGCGGTGTCCGGGCCGATGTCGAGGATCATGTCGTCGGCGCCGACCGCGTCGACCGCCTTGACCGTGGCCGGCGCGTCGGCGGCGAACGCCGGCGCGACCACCACGTCGCTCGGCACCGGGATGTCGGCGCCGCGCGCCTTGGCGTCGGCCATGATCTTCTTCGCGGTGTCGATCAGGTCGGTCTCGACCAGCGACTTGCCGACGCTGTGGCCCATCGCGGCGATGAAGGTGTTGGCGATGCCGCCGCCGACGATCAGCTGATCGACCTTGGACACCAGCGAGGCCAGCAGTTCCAGCTTGGTCGAGACCTTGGAGCCGGCGACGATCGCCAGCAGCGGCCGCGCCGGGTTGTCCAGCGCCTTGGCCAGCGCGTCGAGCTCGGCCATCAGCAGCGGGCCGCCGGCGGCGGTCTTGGCGTAGCGGATCGCGCCGTGGGTCGAGGCCTGGGCGCGGTGGGCGGTGCCGAAGGCGTCCATGACGAACACGTCGCACAGCGCGGCGTACTGCTTCGACAGGGCTTCGTCGTCCTTGCCTTCGCCGACGTTCATGCGGCAATTCTCGAGCAGCACCAGCTGGCCCGGCTGCACCTCGACGCCGTCGACCCAATCCTTGACCAGCGGCACCTCGATGCCGAGCAGTTCCGACAGGCGCTGCGCCACCGGCGCCAGCGAATCGGCCTGGCTCCACTGGCCTTCCTTCGGCCGGCCCAGGTGCGAGGTGACCATGACCGCCGCGCCCTTCTCCAGCGCCAGCTTGAGCGTCGGAATCGCGGCGAGGATGCGCTGCTCGGAGGTGATGCGGCCGTCGTCGATGGGGACGTTGAGATCTTCGCGGATCAGCACTCGCTTGCCGGCGAGATCTAGGTCGGTCATGCGGACGATGGACACGGGGCCTCCTGGGGCGATGCGGGGGTGGGGTGCGGCGGGGCCGCGGCCGGCTCGGGGGCGCGGCCCGGGGCGACTATTGTCGCGGGGGTGGGCGGCGAAGGGAACCTTGGGGCCTGAATGGCGGCGCGTGGATGCCGGGGCGGGCGCAGCGGCGATTGCGCGGGCTGGCGCGTCGGCGGGATTTCGCAGGCGGTGGGCGTTTCGCGGTAGCCGGGCTGTCGCGGTCGCGACTTGCGTCGCTCCTGCAGGGGCTCCGGCCGGGTTCGTATCCGACTGTAGGAGCGGTGCGAGCCGCGACCGCGAATACGCAACTGCGACGACGCCCACGCAATGACTGCGGTGTCGTGGTTGCGACTTGCGTCGCTCCTACAGGGGCTCCGGCCGGTTCGTATCCGACTGTAGGAGCGGCGCGAGCCGCGACCGCGAATACGCAACTGCGACGAGGCCCGCGCAATGGCTGCGGCGTCGCGGTCGCGACTTGCGTCGCTCCTACAGGGGCTCCGGCCGGGTTCGTATCCGACTGCAGGAGCGGCGCGAGCCGCGACCGCGAATACGCAACTGCGACGACGCCCGCGCGATGGTTGCGGTGTCGCGGTCGCGACTTGCGTCGCTCCTACAGGGGACGCTCCGCGACGGCTTCCGCCGACAAGCGGCCCGGCACGACACCCTACGCCTGCGGCGCTTTCCCCGATCGCAGCAGGCTCATCGCAAACCCCACCACGATCAACGCGCCGGCCACCAGCACCGCCCACAGCAGCCACGAACGCCAATCGCGTTCCGGTTCGGCCGGCACCAGCGCCGCGGCGCCGGCGAGGTCGCTCGCCGCGCCCAGGGCGGCGTCGGCCGGGCGCCATTCGCTGCCGCGCGAGCTGCGCAAGGCCTCGACCAGTTGCGCCAGCGGCGAATCCGCGCGCGCGGCGCGGGCGCTGCCGGCGACCAAGGCGTACGGCGGTTGCCCCTGGGCCAGGAACACCGCCACTTCGGGGCGGTAGCCCAAACGCAGCACCGGTTCGCCCGGCACCGCGCCGCTCGCGCGCAGGCGCCACAGGCGGTCGCGGCTGACGCCGGCGAGCTGGCGCGCGGCGGAGCGGTCGCCCGCACCCTGCCCGGCCACCGCGTAGGCCATCCACGGGCCGGCCTGCGCGCGCCAGCCGTCGTCTTCGCTGTCGCGGCTGTCCAGGCGCCATTGCAGCGCGTGGTTGCCGGGCAGCGCGACGTCGGCCTGCTGGATCGGGAAACGGCCGTCCAGGCGGTACTCGAAGGCGACACTGCCGTCCTTGAGCTCGACCCGCGCGCCCTTGAGTTCGCGCCACTGCAGCGGCGCGCTGGCCGCGGTCGCGCTGAGTTCGGCTTCGACCGCGACGATCTGCGCGGCGCGCTGCGGGTCGTGCGGGGTCAGGCGCAGGTAGCGCGCCTGCTCGCCGACCGGGTCGAAGGCGATGCGGCGCTGCTGCAGGCGGCGTCCGTCGCGCTCCAGATCGACCAGCCGGCCGCGGCTGTCGACGCTGCGCCAATGGTCGAGATCGTCGCTGGCCTCGACCGAATACGCCGCGTCCAGCGCCGCGCCCGGCGCCCACTGCAATTGCAGCGCCTGGATCGGCGCGCGCACCGCGCTGGCGTCGATCAGCAGCGCGGTCTGCGGCAGCTTGGCGGCGGCGCCGCCGGTGCTGCGCGCCTCGACCCGGCGCAGGCGGCCGTCGGTTTCCACTTCGCTGACGAGCTCCCAGCCTTGCGCGGCGCCGGACGACGCCGCGGCCGGCAGCGGGAACCACGGCAGCGCCCGGCGCTGCGGCGCGCGCGCCAGCGGCTGCTCGGGCGCGAACACGTCGGAAGGCACGCTGGCGCCGGACGCGTCGATCACCTCGACGTCGCGCAACTGCGCGCTCTGCGCCTGCGCGTACACCGCCGGATCGAGCACGACGCGATACGCGCCGCCGTCGTCGCGGCTCAGTTGCAGCGGCCATTGCCGCGCGTAGTCCTGGCGCGGCGCGGCGCCCAGCGGCAAGGCCAGCGCCAGCAGCGCGAAGACGAGAGAACGAGGCTTCATGCGGAGGCGTCCTGCGCGGAGCGTTGATCGGGAGGAGTGTCGTCGCCGTTGTCGGCGTCGTGTTGGGCCTCGCGCGACGGCGGCGCCGGCGCGAAGTAGCCGACCAGCGTGCACAACAGGCCGTAGGCGATGAACGAGGCGATGCCGAGCAGGTTGCCCAGGTGGCTGCGGTCGACCAGCACCAGTTTCGCCAGCACCACGCCCATCAGTACCGCGCCGGCCAGCCACAGCCCGCGCTGGCCGCGGCGCGAGCCGACGATCCAGCCGGCCACGCCGAGCACGCTCCACACCACGGTCAGGCTGGTCTGCACCAGGCTGGCCGACAGCATCGACGGCCCCCACGGCACCGCGCCCCAGAAGTGCGCGCTGCGCAGCACCTCGACCGTGATCAGGCCGAAGCCGGCCAGCGCCAGCAGCGGCACCCGGCGCGCGCGCAAGTCGTCGCCGACCATCGGCGAGGCCAGCCACGCGCCGAGCAGCACCAGCACCGCCCATTGCACCAGCCCCAGCGGATTGAGCAGCGGCAGCCACAGCAGCGGGCGCGGATCGGCATCGACGCTCAACAACGCCGCCACCGCCAACGCCAGGAACACGATGAAGCTGGCGCTGGCGCCGTAGCGCCACTGCGCGAAGCGCGGCGCCACCGGCCAACCGGCCCAGCGCGGCCGCCACACGCACGCCGCGGCGATCGCCAGCGCCGGCAACAGCGCCGCCGCCAAGGTCCAGCCGCTGCCCAGGCGATCGCCCAGGCCGACGCCCTTGCCGAGCCACAGGCACAGGCTCGCGCCCAGCGCCAGCGCCCACGACCACAGCCAGGCCAGATGCGCGAACGCCAGCTCGCCCTGGGCGCGTTCGCGCAGCGCCATCAGGCTGCGCGCGCCCAGCGCCGCGTACGCCGCCCAGGCCAGCCAGCCCCAGTCGCGCAGCGGCCAGCCGTGCGCGTCGATCTGCGCGAACGCCAGCGGCACCGCCGCGCCCAGCGCCAGCATCGCGGTCGCCGACAGCGCCTTCCACGCGTGGCGGGCAAAGGTCTCCGCGGCCACCCAGCCGGTGGCGACGAACAGGATCAGCCACGCGTCCGCGCGCGTCGGCGCGGCCACGAAATCGACGATCTGGCTGCCGAACGCGCCGAGCCACCACGCCAGGCCCCACACGTAGTACAGCAGCGCGAGCGGCTTGAGCGTGTCGCTGCGGCGGTAGCTCGCCGCGCTGGCCAGGCCCGCCAGCGCGATCAGCAAGGCGCCGGCGAAATTGGCGTTCAACAGCGCCTGCTGTGCCTGCCACACCGCGTCGCTGGCGCCGATCGCGAACGCCATCGCCGCGGCGACCTGCAGGCCGGCGCCGGTCAGCTGCGGCAACAGCCGCTGCTGGCGCAATCCCAGCCACGCCAGCGCCGCGCCTTCCAGCGCGAACACGCAGGCGGTGGCCTCGGCGGCCAGCGCCAGCGGCACCGCCAGGGTCGCGAAGCCCACCGCCAACAGCGCGTACGGCACGCTCAGCGCGAGGAAGCGCTGATCGCGGCGCAGCCACCACGCCAGCGCCGCGTACAGCGCGCCCAGGCCGAGCGCGCAGAACGCCAGCGGCATGCGCGCGCCTTCGAGCAGGCCGGCCTGCAAGGTGAAGGCGATCAGCGGGGTGCCGAACACCAGGCAGCCGTCGATCAGGTCGCGCCGGCCGGCCGCGCGGCGGCGCGCGTACAGCACCGGGATCAGCAGATAGAAGGCGAAGAAAAGCAGCAGGAACGGTTCGGTGGTCGAGTAATGCTCGGGCCGGTACTTGAGCACGCCCCAGACCGTGCCGATGCCCCAGGTGAAGGCGAAGCCGAGCAGGTTCAACACGCGCCACGGCCGCCACCAGGCGATCGCGAAGATGCCGGCGTTGAGCACGGCGTAATAACCGAACAAGGCGACGTGGTTGCCCGAGCCGGTCGACAGCCAGATCGGCGCGAGGAAGCCGGCGAGGATCGCGAACACCGCCAGCGCCAGCGCGTTCTGCTTCACCGACAGCACGCCGGTGCCGGCGACCAGGACCACGCTCAGCGCGAACGCGGCGCCGGCCGGGATCATGCCGTAGAGCTTGAACGCGGCGAACACCACCAGCAGCAGCACGCCGATCGCGCCGCCCTGCAGGCTCAGCGCGAACACCCGCTTGCGTTCGCGCTGGCGCCAGCCGAACACCAGCGCGGCCATCGCCGCGGCGGCGACGCCGGCCAGGCGCAGTTCCACCGGCACCCGCATCCAGCCCTGGTCGCTGGCGTACTTCAGCAGCGCGGCGACGCCGGCCAGCAGCACCAGCATGCCGACCTTGACCGGCACGTTGCCTTCGGTGAACCAGCGCCGCAGCCAGCGCACGGCGACGGTGAAGACGTCCGGCGGCGGCGGCGCGGCCGGGGCGCGCGGCGCCTGCGGG
>NZ_LXSD01000623.1:0-1457 GCF_017168095.1 Lysobacter enzymogenes
CCGCACCCAGCGGGTCAGGTTCCAGCCGACCAAGCCCGCGCCGACCGCGACCGCCGCGCTGATCCCGGCCAGCCCGGCCACGCCGGCGCCGGCGCCGCGCAGGGCCACCATGGTGCTGGCGACCATGACGTCGCCGAACCGCCACACCGCAGTGTCGACCGCGTTCTTGCCCTTGTAGCGCAGCGTGCGCGCGGCGCTGGCGAACAGGCTCTCGCGCGCCGGCCCGACCATGCCGTAGGACAGCCCGCGGCTGACCACCAGCGCCAGCGCCACCGCCGGCAACGGGCCGACCAACCCGGCCATGCCCGCCGGCAGCTGCGCCACCAGCGCGCCATAGCCGGGGAACAGCTCGGTCAGCGGCAGGTAGACATCGCCGACCGCGGCGGCCAGGCTCAGCACCGCCACCGTCACCACCGACCACACCCCGATCACCGCCGCCGCGCCGCGCCGCGACAGCAGCCACGGCGTGATCAGCACCTGAGTGCTGAGCGCGACGATGTTGGTCATCAGGTCCAGGTCGGCGGCGAAGCGGGTGCGCGCCACCGCATCGGTGAAGGTGGCCTTGGAGTAATCGACCACCAGGCCGTAGTTGACCGTGCCGATCCAGTCGCCCAGCAGCATCAGGATCGCCATCGAGCGCACGAACGGATTGGCGAAGATCTGCTTGATCCCGTCGAACATGCCGCCGCCGATGGCGGCCTCGTGCTGGCCTTCGAAGCGGCGCGTGCCGTGCACGCGCGACCACTGGCCCAGCGCCAGCACCAGCGCCAGCGCCGCGCACAGCAGCCCGGCGGAGACCAGCAGCAGCGGCGCCACGCCGATCGTGCCGACCAGTTCGCGGGTCAGCGCCGGCCCGACCAGCGACCCGACGGTGCCGCCCACGGCGATGATCGGGAACAACCGCCGCGCCTGCGCCTCGTTCCAGATGTCGGTCATGAAGCTCCAGAACACCGACACCACGAACAGGTTGAACACGCTGATCCAGACGAAGAACAGCACCCCCAGCGCATGCGCGCTGAGCGGGCCGCGCTCGCCGAACAAGGGCACGAAGCCGACCAGGCAGGCGATGAAGAAGCCGTACACCACCGGCACCACCACCCTTCGCGGATAGCGCGAGACCAGCGCCGAGAACAGCGGCGTCAGCGCCAGCGTGGCCAGGAACGAGGCGGCGTAGAACCACGGCAGCTGGGTCGAGCCGACCGCCGCGCTGAGCTGGTCGCGCACCGGCCGGATCACGTAGTACGCGGTCAGCACGCAGAAGAAATAGGCCAGCGACAGCGCCACCGCCCGCCACTCCCCGGTGTGTACCCGTCCGCCGGACAGGGTGGCGCCTTGCACAGCCGACATCGGGTCGCTCCGTGAGTGAGCCGGCGGCGCCTCGCCGCCGGCCCTGCAGATCGTGGCCGGCCGCGCGCCCGTGCGGGATCGCTCCCGGGCCCGTCGCGGCCGCCGCCGCC
>NZ_LXSD01000624.1:0-892 GCF_017168095.1 Lysobacter enzymogenes
GCCGCCGCAACGCTGGCGCGCGGCGCTGGCGCGGATGGCCGCGGCCAGCGGCGCGGCGCGGCTGATCGGCCTGCGCCAGGGCGCGTATCTGCGCCGGCTGATGGAACAGTTCGACCGCGGCGACTTGCTGGAAGCGCTGCGCCACGCGCTGCCGATCGACGGCGACGGCAGCGGTTCGCTCGGCCAGGCCTTCGGCACGCCGACGCCGCGCAGCGACCTGCGCCTGAGCGCGCAACGCGGCTTCGGCGCCAGCATCGGCGCCGGCGACGATGTGCGCGAACTGCTGCGTCAGCGCTACCGCAGCGCGTTCGAACGCTTCGACCGCCAGGGCCAGGTCGACGAGGCCGTGTTCGTGCTGGCCGAACTGCTCAATGCGCGCCAGGAAGCGCTGGACTATCTGCTCAAGCACGGGCGCGCGGCGCAGGCGGCGGAACTGGCGCTGGGCTGGGACCTGCCGGCCGACGCGATCATCCGTTTGCTGCTGCTGGCCGGCGACCGCGAGCGCGCGGTGCTGGTGGCGCGGCGCGACGACGCTTTCGCCGCGGCGGTGGCGATGCTGGAGGGCGATGGCCAGGGCGAGCACGCGCTGGCGCTGCGCCGCGAATGGGGCCGCGCGCTCGCCGCGCAGGGGCGCTGGCTGCAGGCGGTCGACGCGGTCTGGCCGGATGCGGACCCGGCCTCGGATTCGCGCGAACAGGCCGGCCGCTGGCTGCAGGCGGCCGAGGCCGGCGGCGCGGAGCTGTCGGCGCGCGCGCTGGTGCAGCGCGCCTGCCTGCTGCCGGATACGCTCGAACACTACGCCGCGCGGATCGAGGCGCTGGCCGACCTCGACGGCCCGGCCGGCGCGCGCGAGGCGCTGGGCCAGGCGCTGGCCGCCTGCCGCGCGAACAAC
>NZ_LXSD01000625.1:0-6554 GCF_017168095.1 Lysobacter enzymogenes
CCTCGCCCGCGCCGTCGCCGCCCGCATCCGCGCCGCGCGCGCCGTGGGACGCGCCGCCGCCCGCGGCCAAGCCTTTCGCCAGCCGTTCGCCGCCGTTGCCGGGGCAGGGCGCGCAGCGCTTCCGCATGCAGCCGCCGCGTTCGATCGCGGCGACCGTCGAGCGCATCGGCCGAATGTTCGGCGGCGGCGGGCTCAGCGATTGCGCCGAGACGCGCAACAACATCCGCGACCTGGCCGTGCTCGGCGCCGAAGCGGTGGCGCAGGACGTGGAGGAAGAGCGGCGCAACTGCGGCAACTGAGCGCCGCTCGCGACGCACCTGTGCGCGGCGGTCTTCGGCCAACCGGCATCGCCGCCCGCGGCTGTCGCGCCGCATTCATCGCGATTGCGGCGGTTGCGGTTCGAGCCGGCGCGGTCGCATCCAGAACGATTCGCGCCGGCGCGATTCGGTCCGATGCGGTTCGAGCCGATGCGGTTCGAGCCGATGCGGTTCGAGGCGATGCGGTTCGAGGCGATGCGATTCGGGCCGATGCGATTCGAACCGGCCCAGTTCGAACCTGTACGATTCAGGCACATACGACGTCAACCAGGGCCCTGCGGCCCATCGCGACTTCGGCCAACGCCGCTGCGACCGCCGCGCTGCGCACGCCCGGCCAGCCGACGCCGGCATCCGCCCAGCGCGCGCCGATGTAAAAAAATCATTGCCGCGAAAATCGCATGACGCTTGCACGGCGGCCGGGTTAGACTGCGCGCCCGGTCCCGCGACGGCTTGTCGCGCATCGCTACGCAGCTTCGATCCCGAGGCCCGCGCAACGTCCGCGCCCGCCGCAACCGCAACGTCACGGCGGCCGCGAGGCCGCTGTTTTTCGTTACGGCTGCGCTGTGCCACCGACGCCGCCGGATGTCCGTCGTTGTCGCCCCCGACTCTTTCAGTATTCGCCACAACGGAGGTGCGATGTCTTCCCCGATCCCGCAAGCACAGGATTCGCCGGATTCGCCGATCCTGCTGGGCTGGCGCGAATTCGCCGCGCTGCCGCGGCTGGGCATCGCCGCGATGCGCGCCAAGATCGACACCGGCGCGCGCAGTTCGGCGCTGCACGTGGACGCGCAGTGGCGCTTCGTCGAGGCCGGCGCGCCGTGGATCGGCTTTCGCCTGAGTCCGGGCGTGGTCGGCGCCGGCGTGGTCGAGGCGACCGCGCCGGTGTTCGACGAACGCGAGGTCACCGATTCGGGCGGCCACCGCACCCGTCGCGTGTTCATCCGCACCGTGCTGAGTCTGGCCGGCAGCGAACGCGAAATTGACATGAACCTGGCGGATCGTCGCGGCATGCGTTTCCCGATGCTGCTGGGGCGCACCGCGGTCGCGCACGCGTTCACCATCGATCCCTCGCGCTCGTTCCTGCATGGGCGCGTGCGGCGGCGGGCGCCGCGCGCGTGAGCGCCGGCCGGCCCGGCGGGTCCGCCGCCGGCTTGAAGCCGTCCGCGCACGCCCCATCTGAGCTCGATCGCAGCCGTTGCATCCGTTCCCGCAGGCAGCCCCCGCCGGCACGGTCCCGTCCTTCTTCCTTCCCGTCCACCTACCAGCCGAACACGCCATGAAGCTCGCGATCCTGTCGCGCAACACCAAGCTCTATTCGACGCGCCGGCTGGTCGAGGCCGCGCGCGACCGCGGCCACAGCGTGCGCGTGCTCGACCCGCTGCGCTGCTACATGCGCATCGCCTCCGACGGCTTCCAGATGCATTACAAGGGCCGCGAGATCGCCGGCTACCACGCGGTGATCCCGCGCATCGGCGCCTCGGTGACCCGCTACGGCTCGGCGGTGCTGCGCCAGTTCGAGCTGATGGACAGCTACAGCCCCAACACCTCCGACGCGATCCTGCGCGCGCGCGACAAGCTGCGCAGCCACCAGCTGCTGGCCGCGCAGGGCATCGGCCTGCCGGCGACGGTGTTCGGCGACAACCCCGACGACACCGCCGACCTGCTGTCGATGCTCGGCCCGCCGCCGCATGTGATCAAGCTCAACGAAGGCACCCAGGGCGCCGGGGTGATGCTGACCGAGAAGCTGTCGGCGTCCAGGGGCGTGATCGAGGCGCTGCGCGGGCTGTACGCGAATTTCCTGGTGCAGGAGTTCGTCGCCGAGGCCAAGGGCGCGGACCTGCGCTGCTTCGTGGTCGGCGACCGGGTGGTGGCGGCGATGAAGCGCCAGGCGCCCAAGGGCGACTTCCGCTCCAACCTGCACCGCGGCGGCACCGCCAAGGGCGTGCGCGCCAGCGCCGCCGAGCAGGAGGTGGCGGTGCGCGCGGCCAAGGTCCTGGGCCTGGGCGTGGCCGGCGTCGACCTGATCCGCTCGGCCCGCGGCCCGCTGGTCCTGGAGGTCAACGCCTCGCCGGGCCTGGAGGGCATCGAGGAGGCCAGCGGAGTGGACGTGGCGGTGGAAATCGTCGATTTCGTGGCCGGCCGGGTGCGGGAAAAACCGGTCCGCCGGGCGGTCGCGAGACGCTGAACGCGGCCCCCGGGCCGGGCCCGGCTTGCCCGATCCCCGGCAAATGGCAAGCCGGGCAGGTCATCTGTCGGCGACCCGCCGAACGGCGAGTCCCCGGCGCGGAAGGGCCGGGCCGGGACGATTCCAACTTCAGGTTGCGATTAACTTTTATTTAACAGCGTTTTTAACGGCGGTTTAATCGAAATCCGCGTAGCGTTAGCCCACCGCAGCACTGTCGATCCCCCCAATCACGCTCCTCGTCAGACGTCATCTGGGCGAACGCAGGTTACGGTAATCGGGGCAACACCTTTTGGCCCAGGCGCGGTGGCCCCGCGTCTGGGCCTTTGTTTTTCAGGGGTTCCGCGCGGGTCCGGCGCGGCGGTGCGGGATGCGTGACTTCTGGCCCATTCGCCCATCGCGGCAAGCGCGCCTGCTTGCGCAGCCGTCCGTTTCCCGTTCATTTTACAAACGCTCTGGCAGAATCCTCCGCCTGCCGTCGCCGCTTCGCGTGCGACGCCTCAGGAACCCGGGCGCGCGGCCGATGGTCGTACCGCCAACCCCACTGGGACGAGCCCATGCGCATCCTCGTAATCGAAGACAACCAGGACATCGCCGCCAACCTCGGCGACTTTCTCGAAGACCGCGGCCACACCGTCGATTTCGCCGCCGACGGCATCACCGGCCTGCACCTGGCCGTGGTGCACGACTTCGACGCCATCGTGCTCGACTTGAACCTGCCCGGCATCGACGGCCTGGAGGTATGCCGCAAGCTGCGCAACGAAGCGCGCAAGCAGACGCCGGTGCTGATGCTGACCGCGCGCGACAGCCTCGACAACAAGCTCGCCGGCTTCGACTCCGGCGCCGACGACTACCTGATCAAGCCCTTCGCCCTGCAGGAAGTGGAAGTGCGCCTCAACGCGCTGTCGCGGCGCGGCCGCGGCGTGCAGACGCGGGTGCTCAACGCCGCCGATCTGGAATACAACCTCGACACGCTCGAGGTGCGGCGTCAGGGCAAGCTGCTGCAGCTCAACCCGACCGCGCTGAAGATCCTGCAGGCGCTGATGGAAGCCTCGCCGGCGGTGGTGACCCGGCAGGAACTGGAAACGCGGGTGTGGGGCGAGGAGCTGCCGGATTCCGACAGTCTGCGCGTGCACATCCACGGCCTGCGCGCGGTGGTCGACAAGCCGTTCGACACCCCGCTGATCCAGACCCGCCACGGCATCGGCTACCGCATCGCGGCCCCCGAAAACGGCTGACGCGTGGCCTCGTCCGACCCTTCCGCAGCGCGGCTGAAAAAACGCAAGCGCTTCCGGCGGCGCTTGCGCAGCCGCATCATCCTCTCGTTCGTGCTGCTCGGGTTCGGCCTGACCACGATGTTCGCCTTCGCCACCAACTGGACCCGCACGCGGGTGGAGAACCAGTTGGTGGAGGACGTGATGAACCGCAACATCGAGAAGACCGCGCAGCAGTTCGAGCTGGATCCGAGCAATACCCAGACCGCGTTCGACCAGGTCCGCGGTTTCGTCTACACCCCGGACAAGTTCGAGTCGGTGCGGATCAACCGGCCGGAGTGGTACGACCTCAAGGACGGCATCGTCACCATGAACGGCACCGGCGAGGACGGCCGGCCGTTCGCCTACAAACTGGCGGTGCGCAAGACGCCGAAGGCCTGGTTCTTCATGGCCTACGACATCACGCCCTCGGCGCGCAGCGAGGCCCAGTTCAACCGCGCGCTGTATCTGTCGGTGCTGGTGTTCACCCTGTTCTCGCTGCTGGTGGGCTGGTGGGCGGCCTCGCGGGTCATGAGCCCGGTGTCGGAGCTGGCGCTGCGGATCAAGCGCTCCGGGCGCAGCGCCCAGTCCGAGGCGTTGGCCTCGCACTTCCCCGACGACGAAGTCGGCCAGCTGGCCGAGGCGCTGGACGATTACGCGGTGCGCCTGACCAACGTGGTCCAGCGCGACCGCGAGTTCAACGCCGACGTCAGCCACGAACTGCGCACGCCGCTGGCGGTGATCAAGGGCGCGGTCGAACTGCTGCTGTCGCGGCCGGACGTGGAGGACAAGACTCGCAACCGATTGTTGCGTATCCAGCGCGCCGAGCAGCAGTGCACCGACCTCATCAGCGCGCTGCTGCTGCTCTCGCGCAACGAGCGCGGGCACGGCTCGACCGACATCGCCAAACTGTCGGAGCAACTGCTCGACGCGCACCGCGCGCAGCTGGGCAGCAAGAACCTGGAGCTGAGCGTGGAAGGCGAGCGCGGCCTGGTGGTGGACGCGCCGGAGGCGGCGGTGGCGGTGGCGCTGGGCAACCTGATCGGCAACGCGGTCAAGTACACCACCGAGGGCGGCGTGGTGGTGCGGCTGCTGGCGAACTCGGTCGAAGTCATCGATTCCGGCCCGGGCCTGAGCGCGGAAGACGCGGCCAAGCTGTTCGAGCGCGGTTATCGCGGCACCCACGCGGGGCACTCGCAGGGCGGCGGCATCGGCTTGTCGATCGTGCGGCGCCTGTGCGATCTGTACGGCTGGGACGTGCGGGTCAAGCCCGGCGAGGTGCGCGGGGTGGTGGCGACGCTGACGTTCTCGCGTCCGGCGGCGTGATCGCCGCTGCGTAAGCGGTTCGTTGAGACTGGCGACTTCCGGTTCCATTGCATCGGCTTCGCAGCGCTGCCCGGCTTTTGTGGGAGGGGCGTCAGCCGCGACGCTTTTGTGCCGGATCGCCGCGGCCTGATCGAACCGCATCGGGGCTGAAGCCCCTCCCACAAAAGCGCGCGCAAGCTCCACAAAAGCGAAGCCTTGCAAAGCGAATCCCTACAAAGCAACGGGCGCCGCATCCGTCGTCGATGACGGATGCGGCGCCCGCGGTAGCGTAGGCCGGCGCGGCCGGCCTCATCGAGCCCGGCTTACTTCACCGCTTCGAGCCAGCCGTACTTGTCCTGCGTCTTGCCGTTGAACAGGCCGAAGAACAGTTCCTGGATGCGCTCGGTCACCGGGCCGCGGCGGCCGGCGCCGACCTGGCGGCCGTCGACCGAACGGATCGGGGTGATCTCGGCGGCGGTGCCGCACATGAACAACTCGTCGCACAGGTACAGGTATTCGCGCGGCAGGTCGCGCTCGACCACTTCGATGCCGACGTCGCGGGCCAGGGTGATGATGGTGTTGCGGGTCAGGCCGTTGAGCAGGGCCGCGCTCACCGGCGTGGTGTGCAGCGCGCCGTTGAAGACCAGGAACAGGTTCTCGCCGGCGCCTTCCGACAGCAGGCCGGTCGAGGCCAGGGCGATGCCTTCGCCGAAGCCCAGGCGGCGCGCTTCGCGCGCGACCAGCTGGCCGGACAGGTAATTGCCGCCGGCCTTGGCGCCGGCCGGGATGGTGTTGGGGGCGAAGCGCTGCCAGCTCGACACGCAGGCGTCGATGCCTTCTTCCAGCACGCTCGGGCCCAGGTACTGGCCCATCTTCCAGGTCGCCACGGCGACGTCGGTGGGCGTGTCGGCCGACAGGCCGAAGCCGCCGAGGCCGCGGTAGGCGACCGGACGCAGATAGTCGGTGGTGTTGCCGTTGGCCTTGATCACTTCATGGCAGGCGGCGTTGATCTGCGCGAGCGAGTACGGGATCGCCATGTCGTAGATCTTGGCCGACGCGAACAGGCGCTGGTTGTGGTCGTTCAAGCGGAAGATGATCGGCCCGTTCGGGGTGTCGTAGGTGCGGATGCCCTCGAACACGGAGGAGCCGTAATGCAGGGCGTGCGACATCACGTGGGTGGTCGCGTCGGCCCAGCGCTTGATCGAACCGTTGTGCCAGATCCATTCGGGGTATTGCATCGTCGGCTTCCGTCGTGGGGTAGGGAAACCGCTATTGTGCCCTGCACGGCCGCCCCTTCCCAACGCGACTGCGGCGTATGGGCTTGCAGGGCGCGTCGGATGCGCCCATTCAGCCGCCTTTGATCCACCAGCAGCCGAAGTGGCGGGTCAGCCCGAACACGGTGCGCGACGGGGTGACGCCGTTGGCCAGGGTCTGCTCCAGGCGCAGCGCGACCGGCGCGGCGCGGCGCGGGGCCGGCGCGGGCGCGGCGGTCGCTTC
>NZ_LXSD01000626.1:0-349 GCF_017168095.1 Lysobacter enzymogenes
CGGCGCCCGCGCCGGCGGCGCACGCGCTGGGGGCGCAGCGCGCATGAGCGGGCCCGGAGTTGCGTCCGCGGCCGGGTTCGGCGCATTCGAACTGCGCGCCATGGCGGCCTTGCTGGCGCAGGGCCGGACCTTGTGCGCGGCCTCGCTGCTGCTGACGGCGCTGGCCGGGCTGGGCCTGTTCGAAGCGCTCGGCCTGAGCGGCTGGCGCCCGGCGCTGTGGTTCGCGGTGGCGGCCGGGCTGCTGCAGCTTTACTACGCCGTGCGCGTCGATTTCGACGCGCGCCTGCTGCAGGCGCTGGCCGCGCACGCGCAGGCCGACGCGGACGGCGGCGCCGCCCGGCTCGACGCC
>NZ_LXSD01000627.1:0-20957 GCF_017168095.1 Lysobacter enzymogenes
TCCGCATCGGGATCGCGCCGGGCAGGCGCAGCGGCGGGCGCGGCGGTCGCGGGCTTGCGCTCGCGCAGCGCGATCATGCGGCGCAGGGCATCGAGGTCGGGACGTTGCGGGCGGCCAGGCGCGAGGCCGTCGGGACCGAAGATCGCGTCCGTGCCGCCGGATGCGTTCGCAGCGGCGCTGCCGCGCGCGTCGCCAGTTGTGGCAGCGGCGACCGATGCATCCACCGCCGCAGCGCTGTCCGGCGCCTCGTGCGGCTCGCGCCGCGCTACCGGAAACGCCGTCGGCGCCGCATCGCCCTGCGGCGCCGGCTCGCTGCGTCCGGCCTGCTTCTGCAACGCGCGCAGCTTGGCCAGGTTCAGGCTCATGCGTCGGCGTCCGCGAGCAGGTGCAGCACCTTCAGCGCCAGCGCGCGCGGCGTGGCGCCGTGGCCTTCCTCGTCGCTGGCCAGCACCGGGCCGACGCAGGCCGGGCAGCCGGCGCGGCAATCGCAGCCGGCGACCAGCTCGCGCGCGCGCAGCACCAGTTCGGCCTGACGCTGCCACAGGGGCTCGCTGAGCCCGACGCCGCCGGGGAAGTTGTCGTACAAGTACACCGTCGGCACGAACTGCTGCACTTCGCCGACCAAAGCCATCGCGGCGTTGCCTTCGCCGCCGCCGTCGCCGGCGCGGATCTGCCCGCGGCCGTCCTTGTCCTGGGTCGCGAACCACGCGCCGTCGCCGTTGCCGACCGACTTCTGCAGATCGCGCGCGTCGGCCATCACCGCCACGGTGGCGACGATGTGCAGCGCGTGCGCGGCGCCGAGAAAGCCGTCGAGCGCGTCCTGGCGCGAATCGAAGCGCGACAGCAGCACGCCCTGCGGCAATTGCCACCACAGCGCGGTGGTGTGCAATTCCTGATCGGGCAGATTGACCGGGCCGTAGCCGATGCTCTCGTGGGTGTAGTAGCGGATCTTCTTGTAGCCGGCCACGCGCCGCACCACGTGCACCTCGCCGTGGTGGCTGTCGCCGCGGCCGGCATCGCTGCCGTCGAAGCGTTCGAGCACCTTCAGCTTGGTGTAGTCGATCGAGTCGGTGTAGTAGTCGACGTGGGTGCGGGTGACATAGGCCTTGCGGCCGTCCCAATCGAGCCGTTCGACCTGATACGGCACCGACTGGATCATGTGGATCGCGCCTTCGTACAAGGTCAGCGCCGCGGCCGAGTAATCGACTTCGGCGATGATGGTCTGGCGCCCGTCGCTGCGGTCGACCACGACGAAGTTGCCGTCGGCGACCGAACGCAGGCTCACCGCGTTGGCCGGGTAGCTGTCGGCGATCCATTCCCAGCGCTCGCCCTCGCGGTGGACCACGCCGGTCTCGGCCAGCGCTTCCAGGAACATCTCCGGATCGACCGGGCCGAACGGCTCGCCGTGTTGGAACGGCAGCTCGAACGCGGCGCAGCGGATGTGGTCGAACAGGATCAGCGGCTGGTCCGGGGCGATGCGCGCGTGTTCGGGCGAGGCGTCGGCGAAGAAATCCGGGTGCCGCACCACGTACTGGTCCAGCGGCTGCGAGCTGGCGACCATCACCCCCAGCGAGGGCTGCCGGCGGCGCCCGGCGCGGCCGAAGCGCTGCCAGGTGGCCGCGACCGAGCCCGGATAGCCGTTGAGCACGACCACGTCGAGGCTGCCGATGTCCACGCCCAGTTCCAGCGCCGAGGTCGCGACGATGCCGTCGATGCGGCCGTCGCGCATCGCCCGCTCGGCCTCGCGCCGCTCGCTCGGCAGATAGCCGCCGCGGTAGGCGCGGATGCGCGCGGGCTTGCGCGGGTCGGCGTCGAACACGTCCTTCAAGTACTTGGTCAGTACCTCGACCATCAGCCGGGTCTGCGCGAACACCAGGGTCTTGAGCCCGGCCTTGATCGCGATGCGGGCGATGCGGTTGCTCTGCGAACGCGCCGAGGCGCGCAGGCCGAGGTCGGCGTTGATCACCGGCGGATTCCACAGCAGCACGTGCTTGTCGCCGGTCGGCGCGCCGGAATCCAGGATCGCGCGCACCGGCTGCTCGATCAGCGCCTCGGCATGCGCCTGCGGATTGCCGATGGTGGCCGAGCACAGGATGAACTGCGGGCGCACGCCGTAGAACGCGCAGATGCGCTTGAGCCGGCGCAGCACCCCGGCGACGTGGCTGCCGAACACGCCGCGGTAGGTGTGCACTTCGTCGATCACCACGTAACGCAGGTTCTCGAAGAACTGCGCCCACTTGGTGTGATGCGGCAGGATCGCCTGATGCAGCATGTCCGGGTTGGACACGACGATGTCGCCGTGCAGGCGGATCGCCTGGCGCGCGTCGCCGGGCGTGTCGCCGTCGAAGGTGAAGGCTTTGACCCCGAGATCGCCGGCGCGGTTGAGCTCCAGCAACTCGGCCACCTGGTCCTGCGCCAGCGCCTTGGTCGGAAACAGATACAGCGCCTTCGCGCCCGACGTCATCGCCGCGCTGACCACCGGCAAGGTGTAGCACAGCGACTTGCCCGATGCGGTGGGCGTGACCACGGAGACGTGCTCGCCGGCCTGCGCGGCCTGCCAGGCTTCGGCCTGATGGCTGTAGAGCCGGTCGATGCCGCGCGCGCGCAGCGCGGCTTTCAGCGGCTCGGGCAAATCTTCCGGCAGCGGCGCGTAGCGGCCCTCGCGGCCGGGGATCGTGAAATGCCCGGTGATGCGGTCGCGATAACGCCGTTGCAGGCGCTGGGCCAGCGCGGCGCCGTGGCGCGCCGGCAGCGGCGCGTCCTCGCCCTCGGGCTTGCGCGCGTTGGGGTGGGCGGGGACGAGGTCGTGGTGGGCGGGATCGATGAGGGCGGACATGGCGGGGCTGGACGGGACGTCGTCTCGTTGTACGCGACTGGGGTCTCAGCGTGTGAGACGATCCCGTGGCGAGCGCGGCGCGATGGTCGTCCGCCGCGGGGCAGTGCGAACGGGAGCTTGCAGTGGGCGAGACGCAGATCGAGCACCGGGCGGTGTTCACCGAAGCGATGGTGCGCGACGCGGTGCGGACCTTCGTCTGGCGGCGCGTGGTCGCGCAGCAAAAGGGCTTGTGGCTGGCGGCTGCCGCGATGCTGGCCTATCTGCTGTTTCTGTTGAGCCGCGGCGGGCGCGGCTGGCTGGTCGGGGCGCTCGCGGTGGCGGTGGCGCTGCCGCCGCTGATTCTGGCCGTCACCTGGCATCTGCATTCGCGCAACTCGCTCGGCCGGCTGCGTGCGATGCCGGCCCCGCGGGCGTTGTTCACCTTCGGCGAGGACGGCATGGCGGTCGAATCCGGATTGGGCGCGGCGCGGCTGGAGTGGTCGGCGTTCCAGGAAGTCTGGGAGCGGTCCGGTTACTGGATGCTGTTCATCGGCCCGGCGCAGTTCATGACCTTGCCTTTGGGCGATCTGGCTCCCGCCGAACTGCAATGGCTGCGGGAACGGCTGCGCGCGGCGCGTTAGGGCTTTGCCGAGTCTGTCCGGGCGGCGCCGGTGGCGGTGCCGCGAGCCGCAAACGCCGGGCTCGGGCGCGCGCTCCCCGTCGTTGCCGCCGGCGGAGACCATCGGTTCACTCATGCCCGCGCCGCAGCCTGTATCCTTGCGCGCCGCGAATTTCCCCGCTCCCCATGAAGATCGGCATCGATTTCGGCACCAGCTATTCGGCCGCCGCCGCGGTCATCGACGGCGAGGTCCGCACCGTGCGCTTCGGCGAGGAGCGCCAGTTCCGCACCACGGTGTATTTCCCCGAGGCGGTGCCCGACCCGGACAAGTTCGAACTCGACGACGCGATGGAGGCCGAGGTCGACGCGCTGGTGCGCAGCGCGCGCGCCGAGCAGAACCGCAACCCGGGCCAGCTGCGCCGCAGCGACGTCGAACTGCGCCGCGATGCGGTGCGCGCGGTGCGCCGGCAGTGGCTGGAGCGGCAGGTGCGCGAGGCGCGCGCCTCGGCCGCGTCGCTGCAGAACGCGGTGTACGGCGAGGAAGCGGTGGAGGCGTATCTGGCCGAAGGCTTCGGCAATCTGGTGCAGTCGCCCAAGTCGATGCTCGGTTACCAACTGGCGCCGCACGTGCGCCAGACCATCGTCGGCATCGCCGGCTACATCCTCGAACACATCCGCCTCAGCGCCAGCCAGCAGTTCGGCGCCAACGTGCGCGCAGCGGTGCTGGGCCGGCCGGTGATGTTCCGCAGCTCGATGGGCGCGGCCGGCGGCGACCAGGCGCTGGAGATCCTGCGCGAAGCCGCCGCCTCGGCCGGTTTCGACGAGGTCGATTTCCTCGAAGAACCCGTGGCCGCGGCGCTGGGCCACCACGCCGCCAGCGCGCAGCGCCACCGCGCGCTGGTGGTCGACATCGGCGGCGGCACCAGCGACATCACCCTGGCCGAAGTCGGCGGCGCGCAGGCGCCGCGGGTGCTGGGCTCGTGGGGCATCGCCCGCGGCGGCGTCGACGTCGACCTCGCGTTGAGCCTGTCGCGCTTCATGCCGCTGTTCGGCAAGGGCGCCACGCGCGTGCCGGCGCACCATTTCGTCGAAGCGGCGACCGTGCACGACGTGATCCGCCAGCGCGATTTCCAGCGCCGCGACGCCTATCGCGACGTGCCCGAGCCGTTCGGTCCGCGCCTGATCGCGCTGCAGGACACCGGCAACACCACGCGCCTGAGCCGCGCGGTGGAAGCGGCCAAGATCGAGCTGAGCTCGCACGAGCGCAACCGCGCCGCGCTCGACTACATCGAAGCCGGGCTGGCCCAGGAAGTGCTCGCGCCCGACCTGTCCGCGGCGGCCGAAGGCTTTCTCGGCTTCCTGACCGAACTGCTGAACGAAGTCGCCGCGCAGATCGGCGAACCGCCGCAGGTGGTGTTCCTGACCGGCGGTATGTCGCGCGCGCCGTACGTGCGCGAGGCGGCGCAGCGCTGTTTCCCGGATGCGCAGCTGGTGGCGGGCGATCCGTCGCTGGGGGTGGTGTCGGGACTGGCGTTCGCGGCGTTGGACGCGAACAAGGATGGTGCAGCGGCCTTGGGCGGTAACTGAGACAATGCAGCGGCCTTGATCGCGAACTGAGGTATGCAGCGGCCTTCGTGGCCCGAGCGCGCGTGATCTGATCGGAAGGCGTCGGGCCTGAAGGCCCTCCCACAAAACTTACGCGATCCGTTCCTGTGGGAGGGGCTTCAGCCCCGGCGCTGTCCGGCCAGGCCGCCGCGATCCAACCCGCCGCCTGCTAGCGTGTATCCCTCCGCCGTCCGCGCACGCCGATGACCGACCGCCCTTACTCGCCCTCCTGCGACCGCAACCGCGACCCCATCCTCGCGGTGCTGCGCGAACACTTCGCCGACCGCCGCGAGGCGCTGGAAATCGGCAGCGGCACCGGCCAGCACGCGGTGCATTTCGCCGCGGCGATGCCGTGGCTGCGCTGGCAATGTTCCGATGCCGCGGCGTACCTGCCGGGCATCCGCGCATGGCTGGACGAGGCGGCGTTGGCGAATACGCCGCCGCCGCTGGAGCTGCAAGCCGTCGTGCAGCCGGCGCCGGGCTTCGCACCGCCGCCGCCGTTGCCGCGCGGCGCCGACGGCGCGGCGCGCGGGTTCGATGCGGCGTTCAGCGCCAACACGCTGCACATCATGGGCTGGCCGCAGGTCCAGGCGTTCTTCGCCGGATTGGCGACGGTGCTGGCCGACGAGGCGGTCGTGGTTGTGTACGGGCCGTTCAACTACGGCGGCCGCTACACCAGCGACAGCAATCGCGCCTTCGATGTGTGGTTGAGGGAGCGCGATGTGGCCTCGGGCATCCGCGATTTCGAGGCGGTCGATGCGCTCGCCGCCGCGATCGGCCTGCGCCTGGCGCGCGACGTGGCGATGCCGGCCAACAACCGCTGCCTGGTCTGGCGCCGCGGCTGAGCCGCGGCATCGCGGCGCTTGACCGCGGCGGCCGCCGCGTCCGCACAATGGCCCCTGGTTCCGAAACGGCCCCGACCATGCGTGCTTGGCTTGCGTATCCGTTGTCGTGCGTTCTGGCAATGGCCGGCGGTTGCGCGCCGGCGCCGGCCCCATCGGACGCGGCCGATGGCGAGGCGACGATGTCCGCAGCGGCGGCCGCCGAGGCCGCGCCCGCTTGGCACGCAGTCGACTGGCCGCTGCCGTTCGTCGCCGCGGCCGCGCAACCCGACCTCATCGCCGCACCGGACGGCGGCTGGCTGCTGTCGTGGATCGAACCCGGCGCGCGCGGCGGCCACGCGCTGAAGTTCGCCCGTGCCGGCCGCGACGGGCGCTGGGATGCGCCGCGCAACATCGCCGCCGGCACCGACTGGTTCGTCAACTGGGCCGATACGCCGCATATCGCGCTGAGCGCCGACGGCGCGCTGTGGGCGCACTGGCTGCAAAAATCGGCGCCGGCGACCTATGCCTACGACGTGGTGCTGACCCGCTCGGCCGATGGCGGCGCGACCTGGTCGAAGCCGCTCAAGGTCAACGACGACGGCAGCGAAACCGAACACGGCTTCGTCTCGCTGTGGCCGGACGGCGCCGACGGCATCGGCGTGGCCTGGCTGGACGGCCGCCACACCGGCGGCGGCGCAGGGCACGGCGGCGGCCACACCGGCCACCGCGGCGCGATGAGCCTGCGCGCCGCGCGCTTCGACGCGGCGCTGGCGCACTCGCTCGACAGCGAGATCGACGCGATGACCTGCGATTGCTGCCAGACCGACGCCGCGCTCACCGCGCGCGGCCCGCTGCTGGTCTATCGCGACCGCGACCCGCAGGAGATCCGCGACATCGCCGCCACCCGCCGCGATGCGAGCGGCTGGAGCGCACCGCGGCCGGTGCACGCCGACCGTTGGACGATGCCGGCCTGCCCGGTCAATGGCCCGTCGGTGGCGGCCCGCGGCGAGGACGCGATCGTCGCCTGGTACACCGCGGCCGGCGGCGAATCCAAGGTGCAGGTCGCGCGCAGCCGCGATGGCGGCGCCAGCTTCGATGCGCCGCGCGTGCTCGATCGCGGCGAGCCGGTGCAGGGCCGGGTCGAAGCCGCGCTCGGCGCGGATGCGGCCTGGGTGCTGTGGCTGCGCGAAGACCGGCAAGGCCAGAGCCTGTGGCTGGCGCGGCTGGCGCCGGACCTGTCGCGCGAACTGCAGCGCATCGAGCTGGCGCGCCTGCAGGGCCGCGGCCGCGGCACCGGCTTCCCGCAACTGGCCGTCGGCGACGGCGTGGTGTCCGTGGTCTGGACCGAACTGGCCGACGGCGCCGCGCGCCTGCGCGGGGCGCGGCTTCAGCCGGAGGCGACGGTTTCCAGCAAGGGCGAGTCGAACATCGCCGCCGGCGAAATCACCGGTTCGTCCAGCGGCACGCGCGCGCCGTAGCGCTCGCGCAGCTTGGCCTCGACCGCCGGGTCGTCGAGCTCGAATTCGCGCAGCCGTTGCAGGCGGCCGATGCGCACGCCCATCGCGCGCTCGTAGAGCTTGTAGGCCAGCTCGCTGCAATAGAGGCGTTCGTCCGACCAGCCGAAGCCGAGATCGTAATGCTTGCCGCGCAACAGTTCCGCTTGCGCGCGCAGGCGCCCGACCTGCGCCGCATCCGGCGGCGCGCGCAGCCGCTTGACCACGTACTGCCCGCCCTGGCCGCGCGCGATCCACTCGGCCAGCGGCGTATAGCGCACCGGTTCGACCGCTTCGAACACATAGGGCCGGCCGTCGCGATGCAGCACCACGCCCATGTGGCTGTAGCGCGAACCGGTGGCGCGCTGGATCGCCAGGCTCTGGGCCGAGCGCGAGGCGTGGAAGATCAGGTCGCCGTCGCGCACCGGCGGCGGCGCGGCGCGGGCGCAGGCCGCGCTCAGCGCCAACAGCGCGGCCAAGACCAGCGCGCGCCTCATGCCGGCGCGCTCACGCCGGCTCGGTCGCGGCGGCGACGGTGGCGAACAGGCGCAGGTCGCGCGGCTCGTTGCCGTGGCGGATCGTGCCCTGCGCGTGCATGCCCAGGCGTTCGAGCACCTTGATCGAGGCGGCGTTGTCCGGATTGACGATCGCCAGCACCCGCGGCAACGCCAGCGCCTCGCGCGCATGGCGCAGCACCGCCGCGCCGGCTTCGACCGCGTAGCCGCGCTGCCAGTGGCGCTGCAGGAAGGCATAGCCCAGATCGGGGTCGGGCAGGGTATCGCGGCACAGCAGGCCGCACATGCCGACCGGCTCGCCGCTGTCGCGCAACTGCACCCGCCACAGGCCGTAGCCGTGGCGCGCGTAGCTGGCGAAGGGGCCGTCCTGGAGGTAGCGCAGGGCGCTGTCGAGATCGCGCACGCCGCGGTCGCCGATGCCGCCGAGGAAGCCGGGTTCGTTGACCAGTTCGAGGATGAAGCCGGCGTCGGCGGCGGTAAGTTCGCTCAGGGTCAGGCGTTGGGTCTGGATCGTCGGCATGGGCGGCGGCGCGCGCGGTAGGTCGGGCAACGATACGACAGTGGCGCGGCCAGGTGAGGGCGCGATGAAGTCGGCGCGGGCGCGGCTACACTGGCCGGCCCGCAACGACGCCCTCGCCGCCATGGACGCGCCCTCCCGCCTGCACGACATCCACCCCATCGCCGACGACAAGCGCCGCAGCACCAAGGTCGAGGCCGGCGCGCGGGTGCCGGCGCTGAGCGATTTCCTCGCCGCGCAGCTGAAGCCGGGGCAAGGGCGCGGCGACGAGCTCGACTAGTTCTTCCGCGCGGCGCTGCGGCAGGACGGGTAATTCTGCCCGAAGCCCTTGTAGGAGCGGCGCGAGCCGCGACCAACCGCAGCGACGCACGAAAGCGTTCTGCCCGAAGCCCGGGCAATCGGCCGGCTTGCCCCGCTGGCACAGGCGCAGCTTCGGAGGCTGGCGTGGTATTTCGTCGCTGCGGTTGGTCGCGGCTCGCGCCGCTCCTACAAAAGGAAACCGAGCCTCGCGGAATTCAGTTCGACAACGGCAAGGTCTGCTGCAGCGGCTCGATCGTGCCCTCGCCGCGCATGACCTTCTTGTATTCCTTGCGCGAGACCGAGATGTAGCGCTCGTTGCCGCCGATCTCGACCTGCGGGCCGTCGTGCACGGCGCGGCCGGCCTCGTCCACGCGCACGGTCATGGTCGCCTTCTTGCCGCTGTGGCAGATGGTCTTGATCTCGGTCAGCTCGTCGGCCCAGGCCAGCAAATACTGGCTGCCTTCGAACAGCTCGCCGCGGAAATCCGTGCGCAGGCCGTAGCACAGCACCGGGATGCGCAACTCGTCGACCACTTCGCTGAGCTGCCAGACCTGGGCGCGGCTGAGGAACTGGGCCTCGTCGACCAGCACGCAATGCAGCGCGCCGTGCGCGGCGATGTCGGCGCGGATCAGCGCTTCCAGGTCCTGCTCGCGCTCGAAGGCCTGGCCGTCGGCGCGCAGGCCGATGCGCGAGGCGACCACGCCGGTGCCGGCGCGGTGGTCCAGGCGCGGGGTCAGGATCGCGGTGCGCATGCCGCGTTCGCGGTAGTTGTGCGCCGACTGCAGCAGGGTCGTGGTCTTGCCGGCGTTCATCGCCGAATAATAGAAATAGAGCTTGGCCATGCCGCCAGTTTAGAGCGACCGGCGGCGCGGCTACAGACTTGACGCTGGCCGCTGCGCGCTTCCGCGCCGCGCGCGAACGCCGGCTGCGGCGCGCTCAGGGCCCGCTGTTCAAGGTGCGCTGTGCAAGGCCTGCCGCCGCTCAGGGCCTGCCGCTCAGGGCGTGCCGTTCAGGGTCTCCAGCGGGCCGACATCGACGCTGCCGCCGCTTTGCCAGATCGCGTCTTCCACCGCCCAGTAGCGGTGCGCGTCCAGGCGCCATTGCGCGTACATCGGGCGCAGGTCGAGCGAGTCGCCGCCGTCGAACAGCGAGCCGCCGCCGAGCGAGGCGCTGACCTGGACCCGGTCGACGCTGGCGCCGGCGCGGCTGCCGGTGACCTGCCCGCGCGCCCGCGCCAGCGCGCGCTCGAAGCGCGGCTTGGCCGCGGCGTCGCCGTACTCGTCGTACAGAGCGCGGCCTTCGCCCAGCGCGCGTTCGCGCTCGGCCTGGCTCAGTTCCAACCACATCTTCTCGCGCAGCAGCAGGAATTGCGGGTAACGGCGCTCGGCGGCGAGGTCGGCCCAGGCGTAGGCCAGGGCGCGGTCGGCGGGCTGGCCCAGGCCGTGCCAATAGATCAGGCTCAGGCGGTGCTGCGAATATTTGTCGGCATAACGCGCGGCGCGGCGGAACTGGTCGGCGGCGGCGCGCCACTCGCCGCGGCCGGCGGCTTCGGCGCCGTACAGGCGGTAGAGCTCGTTGGGATGGGTCGAGGCGGCGCGGCGGCGGGTCTCGAACTCGCGCAGGCTGGTGCGGTCGGTTTCGGCCACGGCCTGTTGTTCGGGCGTCGGCGCGGCGGGCGGCGACGTGGCGGCCTGCGACGCGGCCGGCGCCAGCGCGGCGAGGGCGAGACACCAGGCGATCCATCGGGCGAAACGTCGTTGCACGGCCGTCTCCGGCGGCCCGGCGGCGGGTCCGCAGGCGCCCAGCCTACCGCAGCCGCGCCGCCGCGGGCACGGCGGTTAAACTATCCGGCCAGTCCGGCCCCCGCCGGCGATGCGGCGTCCCATGCACGGTCTCAATCCCCCCCAACGCGCCGCCGTCCTCAACACCGACGGCCCCTTGCTCGTGCTCGCCGGCGCGGGCAGCGGCAAGACCCGCGTGATCGTGGAGAAGATCGCCCACCTGATCGCCTCCGGCCGCATGCCGGCCAAGCGCATCGCCGCGATCACCTTCACCAACAAGTCGGCCAAGGAAATGCGTGAGCGCGTGGCCAAGCGCATCCGCGGCGACGCCGCCGACGGCCTGACCATCTGCACCTTCCACGCGCTGGGGCTGAAGTTCCTGCAGATCGAGCACGCCAAGCTCGGCCTGCGCCGCGGCTTCAGCGTGTTCGACAGCGACGACAGCAACGCCCAGATCAAGGACCTGCTGCCGGCCGGGACCAAGCCCGACGTGCTCGACGACATGCGCAACCTGATCTCGCGCGCCAAGAACGCCGGCCTGTCGCCGGAGCAGGCGCTGGCCGAGTCGCGCAGCCCGCGCGAGATCGAGGCGGCGACGCTGTACGAGCTCTACCAAAAGCGCCTGAGCACGTTCAATGCGGTCGACTTCGACGATTTGATCCGCCTGCCGGTGCAGTTGCTGGAGTCCGATCAGGACGTGCAGCTGGCCTGGCGCGAGCGCATCGGCTACCTGCTGGTGGACGAGTGCCAGGACACCAACGACGCCCAGTACCGCCTGCTCAAGGCTCTGGCCGGGCCGCGCGGCTTGTTCACCTGCGTGGGCGACGACGACCAGTCGATCTATGCCTGGCGCGGCGCCAATCCGGACAACCTGCTGGAGTTGGGCAAGGACTATCCCACGCTCGAGATCATCAAGCTCGAACAGAACTACCGCTGCAGCAACCGGGTGCTGCGCGCGGCCAACGCACTGATCGCCAACAACCCGCACGAGCATCCCAAGACCCTGTGGAGCGACCAGGCCGACGGCGAGCGCATCCGGGTGTGGGAATGCCGCGACAGCGCGCACGAGGCCGAAAAGGTCGCCGCCGAGATCCACTTCCAGCAGCAGAAGCACAACGCGCCGTGGAGCGACTTCTGCATCCTGTTCCGCGGCAACCACCAGAGCCGCGCGCTGGAAAAGGCGCTGCAGTTGCTGCGCGTGCCGTACCACCTCAGCGGCGGTACCGCGTTCCTGGAGCGCGGCGAGGTCAAGGACGCGCTGGCCTGGCTGCGGCTGGTGGCCAATCCCGACGACGACGCGGCGTTCCTGCGCGCGGTCACCGCGCCCAAGCGCGAAGTGGGCGCCACCTCGCTGGCCAAGCTGGCGGAGATGGCGCGCCACGCGCAACTGCCGATGTCGCGCATGGCCGAGTCGATCCACGCGATCAAGCAACTCACCCCGCGCGCCGGCAACGCGCTCGACGGCTTCGTCAACATCGTGCGCTTCCTGCGCGAGGAAGCCCAGCGCATCAGTCCGGGCGAACTGGTCGGCGTGCTGGCCGAACGCAGCGGCCTGCTCGCCTCGATCCGCGCCCAGTGCAAGGACGAGGCCAGCTATCAACGGCGCAAGGAAAACCTGGCCGAACTGTCGGGCTGGTTCGACGGCGGCCGCGGCTCCGGCCCGGGCGAACTGGCCGCGCAGCTGGCGCTGCTGTCGCACGCCGACAAGGGCGAGGCCGGCAACCAGGTGCGGCTGATGAGCCTGCACGCGGCCAAGGGCCTGGAGTTCCGCTTCGTGTTCATCGTCGGCGTCGAGGACGGCAACCTGCCCCACGACGCCAGTCTCGACGAAGGTCGCCTGGACGAAGAGCGGCGGCTGATGTACGTGGGCATCACCCGCGCCAAGGAGCAGCTGTACCTGTCGCATTCGCGCGAGACCCAGCGCTGGGGCGAGCGTATCCGGCTCAAGCCCAGCCGCTTCATCGACGAACTGCCCGCGGGCGAATTGCAGCGCGACGGCGCCGATCCGGTCGCCGACGCCGAACGCAAGCGCGAGCGCTCGCTGGCCGGGTTCGCGGCGATCAAGGCCTTGCTCGAAGAAGGCTGAGCCGGCCTGACGTCTGCGGGACGGCCTTCAGGCCCGATGCTCTGCGCTGCGATCGCCGTGCGCCTCCAACCCGCAACCGGCGAAGACTTCGCCGGACGGCGCAGCCGCGCACGCGACCGCGCCGCACGAACACGCTAGGCTGGCGCCAACCCCCCGAAGGCCGCGCCCATGCCCCTGCTGATCAACGCCTATTCCACGCTCGCCGCGCCGCCGCCGCCGCCGTTCCTGGCCTCGCCGCCGGCGCGCCGCGACCGCAGCGATCCCGAACTGGTGCCGCATCTGCAAGGCTTCGTCGGCTACGTGATGAGCACCGTCGCCGACGGCATGGACGCGCGCACCTTCGGCGTGCTGCGCCATTTGCAGCGGGTGCAGACCCAGTTTTCCTTCGAAGTCGAAGAGCGCGACTACGACGCGCTGGCAGCCTGGGGCGAGCGCGCCAACGTGCTGTGCTTCCTGCCCGACGGCAGCGTGCGCGACGCCGCCGGCAACGTGCTGGTCAGCCGCGGCGAGCCGCCGGTGGAAGCCGACGCCGCGCTGCCGTACCCGGCCGACGCGCGCGAACGCAAGCAACGCAGCGAGGCCGAGCTGCGCCAGCTCGGCGCCGCGCCGCCGGCGCACCTGCCGCCGGTGCTCGGCGCCGGCGAAGTGCGCCTGCGCGAGGCGCAGGAAGCCATGCGCCGCATGCTCGCGCTGTGCGCGGTGGCGGTGCGCGCCGAATCGCTGAGTTCGCAGCCGCTGTCGGTGGAAGAAATCCGCGCCAAGCTCGGCCCCGGCGTGGCCGCGCTGACCCCGGCCGAACAAGCCTTCATCGCCGCCGACCAGCCCGACGAGGAAACCTGGGCCAACCAGGGCTGGCGCTACGAAAGCGCGGCGCTGCTGCAATGGGCGCTGGGCCTGAGCGACGCGCTGCCGGCGCCGACCGCGATCTGCGACGCCGCGCGGGTCGCGCGCACCGCCATCGACCACGCCGACGAAGCCGCCATCGCCGCCGCGCGCCTGCGCCCGCTGCCGGAACTGCTCGACGCGCTCGACTCGGTCTATCGCCGCCACTGGCTGGTGCGGCAAGCGCGCCTGGACGAGCGGCCGGCGCCGATCGGCTTGCATCCCAGCGTGGTGTACGAACGCCACTACGCATTGAACTGGCTGCTGCGTTTCGATGAGCAGGATTGGGATGAAGTCGGTACGCCGACGTGAGCGGCACGGATGCAGGCGGCCCGCCGCGCCGCGGCGGCTTTGTGCATTCTCGTTAAAGCCCTGTCGCCGGCGGTTGGGCATACTCGGCGCATGACCCCGACCTTGCGCCCCGCCGCCGCGGCCGACTACCCGGCCGTGCTCGCCCTCAACCTCGAAGCCGAAGCACTGATGAGTCCGATGGACGAGCCACGGCTGGCTATGCTCGACCGCGAGAGCGCCTACCACCGCGTCGTATGCGACGGCGACGCCGTGGTCGCGTTCCTGATCGCGCTCGATCAAACCGCCGACTACGACAGTCCGAACTACCAGTGGTACCGCCAGCGCTACCCGCGCTTTCTCTACATCGACCGCATCGCCGTCGCCGCCAGCCACCGCGCGCGCAAGCTCGGCGGCCTGCTCTACGCCGACTTGTTCGCGTTCGCCCGTGAACGCGGTTTCGGCTCGGTCGCGGCCGAGTTCTACATCGAACCGTTCAACGAAGCCTCCAGCCGCTTCCACGCGCGGCACGGCTTTGCCGAGGTGGGAACGCAGTGGGTGGCGGACGGGAAGAAGCGGGTATCGTTGCAGATCGCGCCGGTAACGGCGGAGTAAGCGCGGCGATCAGGAGTGCGCGCGCGCGGCGCCGGCTTGCCGCTCGCCCTGCCGCTGCTGTTCGACCTCTCTTTCCTGGGCCTGCTTCTGCGCTTGCTCTTGATCGAACTGCTGCGCGCCGCGCAGCGTGTCCTGCATCGACGGCGCCGGTTGCGCGAGGTCCACGCCGGTGTGGAAGCCGGGAACGGCGCGATCCATCCACAGCATGCCGTTCGCGACGCCAGCCGGCCTGAGGCTGTCGGCATCGGGAATGCCGTTGCGCTTGGCCGCCAGCATCGCCGCGGCGACCTGCTCGTCGGTCACGCTGTCGGGCACGTGGGCGCGGATCTTCGTCATCATCGCTTGGTCGTTGCGCGAGAAATGCGATGGATCGACGGTGCGCTCGGCGGCCTCGGGCGTGGGGGCCGCGCGCGGACCGGCCTGGTCGGATGGGATGGATTGCGCGGCCTCGGCGGCTGGAGTGCGTTGCCGATCCCTGCCCAACACCTCTTCGCGCGCTCGCAAAATGTCGTCCGTGCTGGTGACGGCCACCAGCCGATTCACTCCATCCGCACCTCGCTGGTAATGGGCGATGGGGCTGTCGGCGCCGTACGCGCCGTGGCTGCGCTGGAGTTGCAGCGCGCCCGGCCCGTCGATCCCATGCGCTTGCCGCGTGCGCTCCACCGCCAGTCGGATCGCTTCCTGCCACTGCGGCGTGAGCTCGGTCTTCTCGCCCGTGACCCGGTATTGATGCAGAAGCTCGTTCTGTTGCCGCTGTTCCGCGCTGGGCGCGGGTCTGGCCTCAAGCTCGGCGATGCGCGCCTGGAACCGTTCCAGGGACGGCTCGCGGGCCGTCCGCGTCAATTCCAGCTCCAGCGCCAGATTGTCCACCGCGATGTGCTTGCCGCTGGCCCAATCCCCGTGCTCATCGCGCCGATAGACCAGCCCGTCGGAGCCGGTGAGTTGGTCGGGCTTCGGCAGCGCGGCCTGCACCGCGGCCGGCACCGGCACGAAGTCGCGCGACCGCTGCGCCGCGTAGTTCTCCAGATAGGCGGCGGCGACGGCTTCGCGCCCGCCGGCGATGTTGCGCTCGATCCGCGCGACCGCTTCCCGGTTCAACTCCATCGCGCGTTCCGGCGACGCGGTCTGCTGTTCGTAGACGCCGCGGTCGTTGGCGCCGGTCACGCCGGTCTTCACCTGACGCTGCCATTGCTCGGTTTCCGGGTTCCGTCGCCAGTTCTGATTGTCCAGTCCCCAGCGGTCGTCCGGACCGGCCGGAATATCGAACGGATCCTGCGGCTTCGGCGCCTTGCCCAAGGCCAGTTCCACCGCCACCACGCTGGCGCGGGCACCCAACTCGCGCGCCTTCTCATAACCCGCGCCCAGCGGGCCCTCGACCGGGTCGTCGCGGCCATCGGCGGTCTTGTCGATCAAACCGTCGCGGACCCAGTTGTTGCCGTCGAACGCCCAGGCCACGCCCTGCGCGTCGGTCTGATGGGCGATGTCGCGGTTTTCCTTCAGATCGACGGCCTTGTCGAAGGCCTTGCTCATCAGCATCGCGTCGGCCATCACCACGGCGACCGGCACATAGCCCGAGGTGCCGACCAACGACGCGGCGCTGGCGCCGCCCACCCAGCCGCCGACGTTGCGCGCCGCCGCGTGCGCGGCCTCCGAGCGCGCGGCGGTGGGATTGTCCTGTTCCAGCAATTCCGCAGCGCGCTGCGCGCTCACGGCGAGATCGGCGCCGGTGGTCAGCAAGCCGCCGGAGCGGATGAGCGTGTTTCTGGGCACCTCGCCGATCAGCAACTGCATCGAGGCGGCCCCGCGCTGCCCGGGTGGGGCGCGCAAGGCGGCTTCGCCTTCGGCGAGTTCGGGGAGGCTGGATAGCGCGGGGTCGAATGCGCGCAGGCGGGGGCTGTCCTGGAAATCCTTGTTGGTCAGGTAGCTCTTAACGTGTTGCTGGTATTCCGCCTGAGTGATGAACTCGTCCCGATAGGATTGGTCGAGCAACTCAGCGGTGGTCCTGGTTTCCAGACTGGGCAAGTCGCGTTGCAACTGGCGACGGATCTGCGGCGAAGCGAAGTGTCTGTCGTCCGACCAAATGACGGTGTTGCGGCCTTGAGCTTGCTCGCTGGCGGCGATTTCGATGAGGGAGCGCTCGCCGGCGTTCTTCGCGAGCTTAGCGTGCTCTAAGGGGTCGACAATGGCATTAAGCAGCTGTTGCTCCGTCTCGGGCGCAGTGAGGATCTTGATATCTCGATCCGCGATATATCGTCCGAGTTCGTGCCGGAGAGGGCCATTCTCAATCTCGGACACGACCGTTTTGGAGATGGCCGGTTCGAGGCGATTCGCCTCCGCAAGCTTCAAGTATGTATCGAGCAATTGTGGGCCGCCCGCTCGATAGGCATAGATCAAGCTGCTTGTGTCGGCTAGGAAGTAGTTCGCCATGCCGATCCTCTCTGATCAGATCAAATGCGATTCTGCGTAGTCGCGGAATTTTCCGAACAGACCGGTGACGTCCGACTCATCCAGATTTGGAATCCAGTTCAGTATCAGTCGGCGAACATTCCACGCGAGTACTGCTTCTATTTCGCGGAATTCCTTCTCTTGGCGAAGGAATTCAATATAGTCTTCCGGTCGATTTTCCTGGAAGTACTTGGCGAAAGCGATCACTTCAGCGTCTTTCCATTTTCTCAGCCGGGCCCGTTGCTCTTCGGCCGCCACGTGCCTGGACACCATTGACTCGAAAATCTCTTCGTCGGTAGCCAGTCTCTTCCCTGGGCTTGTAAGCATGTCGAGAATTCTTTCTCTCAGGTTCGCATTCTCGAGTTCGTCAATTTTTCTTCGTAGCTCAGGACTAATGGGCATGTTGTACCTCTCTGACGTCGGCGTGTTTCTTGTTGAACTATGGCTGGCGATAATTTTCAGGTTGCGCGGCGCGATCAAAAGGTAGTCTACGACTATCAATCCCATGTCAGAGCGACTGGGATTTGGCGTAGTCTCGAAACTTTCTGAACAGTCCGCTGCAGTCGGAAAGGTCCAAATCCGGAATCCACTCCCGTATTAGTTGGCGGACTCCCCAGGCAAACCCGGATTCAATCTCGTTGAACTCGCGTTCTTGTCGCAGGAACTCAACGTAGTCTTCCGGCTTTTTTTCCCTGAAGTAGACAGAAAAGGCAACGACCTCGTCGTCTGACCATTTCCTCAGTCTAGCCTGCTGTTCTGTGGCCATCACGTAGCTGGAAACCATGGTTTCGTAGATCGCTTCATCGCTCGCCCGCTTCCTGCCCGGCCCCGTAAGGACCTCGATGATTTCGACTTTGAGCCGCTCATCTTCCAGTGCGTCGATCTTGGCTTGAAGTTCAGGGGCTATAGACATGGCTGCGCCGCTCAGGAGTTGGTCATACTCAAGGGACGCTTCGGCGTCCGGACTCTATATTTCGGAACGTGGCTGAAGCCGCCAGAGAGCTGTGAGCGAAGGTCGCCTCTGCGTCGTATGGCGGAACGCCCTTCATTGGGGCGGCTTCGCGTTCCGGGCATCGAATGCGATTAGTGCATGCACTGTCCATGTCGGGCCTGTGTAAGCAACTTCGCCAATCATCCAATGTGGCGAGAACCTGAGAACGTCCGCTGACGCGCGCCCTTAGAAAGGTGGCCATGCGCCAGCATGTGGAAATCGGCGCAATAGTCTGTGAGCGACAGAGTGAACTCCCGAATCAGCGCGCGTCAAGCCCGATCATCCTGCGCATGCGGTTTATGCGCAGGAAAGAAATCACGCTTATTGCCCGAAGCCACAAAGCTGCCATGATCGAAACAGAATCGAGGCAATCCAGACGCAAATGATCTCGTCCAACCATCCAGTTCCGCGGGCTTTCTTATGATGCCGACCCTCGCCCGGGTCGGCCTGCACCTGCGCCCCATCGTCATGGCGGACGCGCCGGCGTGGTTCGCGTATCTGTCCCTCCCCGGCGCCGTCGAGCACACCAGTTGGAGTTTGGACGGCATCGAGGTGTTGTATCCGCAGATCGCCGCGTCCAGTCCGTTCCGCGCCGACGCGCCGGCCTTGTTCGCCATCGTCGACGATCTCGACGAACTGGTCGGCACGGTCGGGTTTCACACGGTGCTCGACGAGCCGCGCGGCGGCGAGATCGCCTACAACCTGCATCCGGCGCATTGGGGTCGCGGCATCGCCAGTGAGGCGTGTGCGGCGGTGGCGCGCTGGGGGATCCAGGAGCGTGGGTATCGGCGGGTGGACGCGTACGCGCTCGACAGCAATCTGGCCAGCCAGCGCGTGCTCGACAAATGCGGGTTTCGGCGTGTGCGCCTGGAGCCGGGGCTGCGCGCGGTGCGCGGGGCGTCGCGCGATTTCTGGCTGTACCGGCGCGAGGCTTGAGCGCGCGCTTGCCAGCGGCGCCGCCGCGGCCGATGATCCGGGCACTTCATCGGATGAGGGCGAGGACCATGCGTGGGTTCGCTGCTGCGACTGTGTTGGGCCTGTGTTTCGCCGCCGCCGCGGATGCCGGCGAGCGCCCCGAGTTTCTGGGCTCGCCCGATCCGGCCGCGGCCAAGCTGCCGTTCTCCGAAGCGGTGCGCAGCGGCGACTTGTTGTTCCTGTCGGGCCAGATCGGCACCGTGCCGGGCGCCGGCAACGCCTTGGCCAAGGGCGGGATCGCGGCGGAGGCCGAGCAGACGCTGAGCAACATCCGCGCCGTGCTGGAGCGTCATGGCGCGTCGATGCGCGACGTGGTCAAGTGCACGGTGTTCCTGGCCGACATCGGCGATTGGCCGGCGTTCAACGAGGTCTACCGCAAGCATTTCAGCGCGCCGTTCCCGGCGCGCAGCGCGCTGGCCGCGTCGGGGCTGGCGCTGGGCGCCAAGATCGAGGTGGAGTGCATCGCGCAGGCGCCGCGCAAGGCGGGCAAGGCGCGATGAGCCGGCCGTCGCTGCGCGCGCCGGCCGCATGGGCGCGCGCTGCCGGCCTTTCGCTGGCGCTGTGGCTCGCGGCCGTGCCGTGCGCGCTTGCGGACGAACCCGTCGAGGGCTACACGCCGCCCGGCGCAAGCCTTTCCCCGCCGCGCGCGCATCCAGACTGGCCGTGCCTGGCCGCGCTGCTGCAGCAGATCGTCGACGACCAGGGCGCGGCCGGGCGCCATGTCCTGCATATCGGCCGCGTGGTCACCACGGCCGAGGACGGGCACGCGTTCGTGCGCGTGTACTGGCCGCGGCAGCGCGCGATCCTGCTGGTGTCGCTGAACCGCGACGGCTGCGCCGATCCGGGCTACCGCCACGACTCGCTTGCGCTGGGCTGGTATCGCAGCAAGGCGCGCATCGATCTCGACCAGGGCGTGCGCGCGACCGAGGCGGACGTCAGCGGCAGCAGCTATCTGGTGACGCGGGCCTGGGCGGATGCGGTGATCGCCGAGTGCACGACCCACGGCACCGAGCTGGCGCTGCGGCGCGCGCGCCGGCGGCGATCCGATGCGGACGCCGACGCGCAATAACGCCGCGATCGCTCAGGCCGCCTTGCGTTCGGCCAGCAGCGCCTCCAGCGCGTCGTAGCTCAGACCCATGCCGGTCTCCATCGGCGATTGCAGCACGCCGTCGCGGATCTCGCGGCTGGCGTATTCGATGCGGTTGCTCATGCGCGTGCGTCCGTCGCGCTCGACGAAGGTGGTGGTGCCGAGCGCTTCGCCGGCGAACCAGGCCTCGTCGAAGCGTTCGCGGCCGACGATGCGTTCGGGCGCGGCCACCTCGTCGTAGACGCCGCGGATGCCCATCTGCGCCTCGCCGTTGCGCCACAGGTAGCGGTAGGCGCCGCCGGGGCGCAGGTCGATCTCGCATTCCTCCAGCGACCAGCCGCCGAACACGCCGAGCCAGCGCTTGAGCAGTTCCGGGCGGGTCCAGGCTTCGAACACCAGCTCGCGCGGGGCATCGAATTCGCGGCTGACGAGGATCGCGGTGTCGCCGTCGGCGACGACGTTCAGGGTGTGGGCGCTCATGGCGTTTTCCTTTTGCGGTTGGGGCGGATGGTTGGGCGGACGGCGGCGTCGCCGGCGGCGCGCTCGCGTTTCATTTGCTCGAGCAGGGCGTCGAGCTGGCCGAAGCTGGCGTCCCAGAAGCGGCGATAGGTCTCCAGCCAGGCGTTGGCGTCTGCCAGCGGCTGCGCGCGCAGGCGGCAGGGGCGGCGCTGGGCCTCGCGGCCGCGCTCGATCAGGCCGGCGCCTTCGAGCACCTTGAGGTGCTTGGAGATCGCCGGCTGGCTCATCGCGAACGGCTCGGCCAGCTCGTTCACCGAGGCCTCGCCTAACGCGAGCCGGGCCAGGATCGCGCGCCGGGTCGGGTCGGCCAGGGCCGCGAAGGTGGCGTTGAGGTGGAGGCTGGATTGCATATATAGCCAATGGGTTATATAAGGTATTGGCTATATACGCCCGGCGCCGCGGCCGGTCAAACCCGTTCCGACGAACGGCGCGGCATTCGACACGCTTTCGCGCCGCGGCCTACACTCCCCGGCCTTTCCTTCGGACCCTGTGCGCAATGCGAATCCGCGCCCCCCTCACCGTTGTGGCCTGCGCGCTGGCGCTGGCCGCGTGCAAGCCGCAGCCGGGCCCGCCGGCCGCCACCGCGCCCGCCGCCGATGC
>NZ_LXSD01000628.1:0-1716 GCF_017168095.1 Lysobacter enzymogenes
GGCGGCGGGCGCGGCGGGCGCCTGCGCCGCGCGCGCGGCGTTGCGCAGCTTGTCGCCGTCGTGCTCCTGCAGCACGTGGCGCACCAGTTTGTTGACCGAACTGTGGTCGAACAGGCTGGTGCCGGCCAGCTCGATGCCGAGCGCGTCGTTGAGCGCGCGCACGATCTTGACGCTGCTGATCGAGTCGACGCCGTAGCCGGCGAACGCGCCGTCGGGATCGATGCGCTCCGGCGCCAGCTTCAGGGTTGCGGCCAACTGCGCGAGCAGCGCGTCCTTCACATAGGCTTCGAGGTCGATGACGGCCACCGTTCGGTCGGATGCGGGTTCGGGTTCGGATTTGGGTTCGATTTCGGGTTGCGGTGCGGGTTCGGATGCGCGCTGCGGCTGCGCTGCCGACGACGCCGCCAGCGACGCTGCGGCCGACGGCGCGGACGGCGCCGGCGCTTGCGCTTGCGCCGCGGGCTCGGGCACGCGCAAGCCCTGACCGTTGAGACGGTGCAGCGCCGCCAGCTGCGGCAAGGCGGCGTGCGCGAAGGCCTCCAGCGCGGCCATCGCCTCGACCGGCCGCAGCGCGCCGATGCCGGCCTGGGCGAAGCGCTCGCGCACCCGCGGCGGCAGCGCCGCGGTCGCGCCGATGTCGCCCCAGAAGCCCCAGTTGAGGGTCTTGACGCGATGGCCGTAGCGCGTCGCCAGATGCCGCGCCAGCGCGTCCTGGTACAGGCTGCCGGCGCTGTAGTTGCTCTGGCCGGCGTCGCGCGAATAGCTGACCAGCGAGGAGAACAGCAGCAGACCGTCGAGCCCGTCGTCGGCGAAGGCGCGCAGCAGATTGACCGCGATGCGCGCCTTGGTCGCGAACGCCTGCTCGAAGCGCGCCGCATCCATCGCCGCCAGGGCCTGGTCGTGCAGTTCGATCGCGGAGTGGATCACCCCGTGGATGCGGCCGTGCGCGCGCAACGCTTCGGCGCGCGCCCGCGCCAGCGCGGCCGGATCGGTCGCGTCGGCCTGAACATAGGTCGGCGCGGGCCCGAGCGCGGCGAGCCGGGCCAGTTTGGCCGCGATCTGCGCATCGGCCGGACGCCGCCCGATCCAGACCACGCGCGCCCGATAGCGGCGCAGCAGATGCTCGGTGAAGACCTCGCCGACGCCGCCGGCGCCGCCGACGATCAGATACACGCCGTCCTCGCGGAAGCCGCCGTCGGTGCGCGCGGGCAGCGGCACCGGACGCAGGCGCTCGCGCGACCACTGGCAGGCGCGGTGGATCCAGGCGCGGCCCTGGCTGTCGGCCGGAATCGCGGCGATCTGCGCGGCCGGCAGCGGATCCGCCGCGGCGGCGGCGCCCAGATCGATCAGGCGCAGGCTCCAGCCGGCGTGTTCCTTGACCGCGCTGGCGATCAATCCCTGCAGCGCGGCCTGGGTCGGATCGCCGTCGCCGTCGCGCACGATCAGGGTCCATTCCAGCGCCGCCTCGGCATAGCCCTGCGCGAGCAGGGCCTTGATCGCGTGGAAGCAGGCCAGCACTTCGGCGCTGCCGGCGCGATAGTCCAGCAGCGCCTCGACGCTGGCGGCGCCGTCGCCGGTGGCGAACCAGACCAGATGATCGATGCGGCCGAGCGCGCCGGCCGCGGCGGCCCAGGCGTCGATCGTCTGCGCCGTCGGCGCCGCGAGCGCGCCGGCGTTCGGCCACAGCCGGGCGAACTGCGCGGCCTGCTGCGCGTC
>NZ_LXSD01000629.1:0-8608 GCF_017168095.1 Lysobacter enzymogenes
ATAGGCCGGCATGCGCGCCGGCGCGCGCAGCGGCAACGGCGCCGGGCGCGGCTGGCGCGCGGTCGCGGCGACGACGCGGTGGAACGGATGGATCGCGCTCATGGCTTGCCTCTCGGACGCCGATGTCGGATGCCACTGTCGGTTCCGGCGCCCGCGCCCGGCAGTGCGGCCAGCCACCGATCGCCGGTGACAAGCGTCACGAACCCCGCCGCGGCCGGCACGAAGCGGCCAGGACGGCGGCCCGGCACAGGGGTTATCGTGCCTGGGAGGACGTGATAGACTCCCATAAATCATTGAAATGAAACGAAAAATCGTCAAAAGGCCATAGCCTTACGCAAAAATTTTGCGTGGTTTTCCGGCGTTTCAAGGAGTTAGCTGAACACCCATTCCCGTTGTGAGAGATGGCGCTTGGCGGCCCGGGGGGCCGCTGCAACTGCGAGGGTCCGGCCAGGGGGCGGACCGGTCTGCTCACGCAACAACCGGCAGGACGCCGACGACACGAAACACAGGAGACCGCCATGACCCACCTGCTCGCCCAACTCGCGCCGCTGCGCGCCCACGCCGGCCAGCGCCGCACCGTCGGCCTGGACGACGAGACCGTCGCCCGCTTCGCCGTCACCCATCCGGAACTGGGCGAAGCCATCGCCGCCGCCGCCGCCGAATACGCGCTGATCCGCGATCTTCACGCCGACCTGCTCGACCTCGACGAGGACGCGCAGATCCAGGCGATCCAGGCCGGCTACGTCAACTTCTACCCCGACGACGGCGTCAACCCCTACGTCGCCCTGAGCGCGCGCGGCCCATGGATCGTCACCCTCAAGGGCGCGGTGCTGCACGACTCCGGCGGCTACGGCATGCTCGGCTTCGGCCACACCCCCTCGGCGGTGATCGCGGCGATGGCCAAGCCGCAGGTGATGGCCAACATCATGACCCCGTCGCTGTCGCAGCTGCGCTTCGAGCGCGCCCTGCGCGGGGCCATCGGCATCGAACGCGGCGGCTGCCCGTACGAGCGCTTCTTCTGCCTCAACTCGGGCTCCGAATCGGTCTCGCTGGCCGCGCGCATCGCCGACGTCAACAGCAAGCTGATGACCGACCCGGGCGCGCGCCACGCCGGCCGCACGATCAAGCGCCTGGTGGTCAAGGGCAGCTTCCACGGCCGCACCGAGCGCCCGGCGCTGTACTCGGATTCCTCGCGCAAGGCCTACAGCCAGCACCTGGCCAGCTTCCGCGGCGAAGACTCGGTGATCGCGATCGAGCCCTACGACGCCGACGCGCTGAAGAAGGCCTTCGCCGACGCCGACGCCAAGGGCTGGTTCATCGAGGCGATGTTCCTGGAGCCGGTGATGGGCGAAGGCGACCCGGGCCGCGGCGTGCCGGCGTCCTTCTACGCCCTGGCGCGCGAACTCACCCGCGACCACGGCTCGCTGCTGCTGGTCGACTCGATCCAGGCCGGCCTGCGCGCCCACGGCGTGCTGTCGATCGTCGATTACCCCGGCTTCGAAGGCCTGGACGCGCCGGACATGGAGACCTACTCCAAGGCGCTCAACGCCGGCCAGTACCCGCTGTCGGTGCTCGCCGTCGGCGAGCGCGCGGCCTCGCTGTACCGCAAGGGCCTGTACGGCAACACCATGACCAGCAACCCGCGCGCGCTCGACGTCGCCGTCGCCGTGCTCGAGCAGGTCACGCCGGAACTGCGCGCCAACATCCGCAACCGCGGCGCCGAAGCGCTGGAAAAGCTCGAGAAGCTCAAACACGAGCTCGGCGGCCTGATCACCAAGGTCCAGGGCACCGGCCTGCTGTTCTCCTGCGAACTGGCCCCGCAGTTCAAGTGCTTCGGCGCCGGCTCCACCGAGGAGTGGCTGCGCGAGCGCGGCATCGGCGTGATCCACGGCGGCGCCAACTCGCTGCGCTTCACCCCCAACTTCACCATCGCCAGCGACGAGCTGGAGCTGCTGGTGTCGATGGTCGGCCGCGCGCTGCGCGAGGGGCCGCGGGCGCAGCAGGCGGCGGCGGCTTGACGGCAGGAGTTAGCGCATAGGAGTTAGGAGTTAGCGAAAAGCGGCGCTGGTGCTTTCGCTAACTTCTATCTAGATTCTGCTTCTCTATCTCCCAGCTTTCAGGAAATCGAATGATCCGTCTGTCCAACAAGGAAACCGGCGCCGACATCGGCGAGATCAGCGAGGAAGAGCTGCAGATCCTGGTGCTGGCGCTGGAAGAGGAAGACAGCAAGGACCAGGACTACTGGATCGACCACGCCACCGTGGACATGATCGAGATCGATCATCTCAACGCCGGCTCGCTGATCACCGTGCTGCGCGCGGCGATCGGCGACAGCGACGGGATCGAGATCCGCTACGTGCGCACGGCCTGAGGCCGCGGCGCGGGCCGGCTGCGTCCCTCATGGCGCTCGACCTGATCCAGGCCCGGCATGAGCACGAGATCCACGCCTCGCGCCGGCTGTTCGCCATCGACGAACGTTTGCATGCGCAGTTGTTCGATCGTGCGCAGCCGCGCGCTGCGTATCCGCTGCTGCACAAGCTGCGCGACTACTACGCCGACGCCACACTGCTGCTCGGCGAACTGCCGCGGCTGCTGGAAGAGCTGACTAGGATCGCCGCGCAGTTCACCGAGCCGAGCCAAGTGCATGAGTTCGCGCGCTTCGTCGAGCAAGCCATCGCCGACGGCGACAATCTGTACGCCACCGCCGACTGACTTGCCGCGCGGCCGACCCGCGGGTTTCGCGCCTGGAGCGCGGACTCCGCATCGCCCGGCCGCGCCGCCGCCCTCCCCGCGTCGCCACCCGCCGCGGGGCGGCAGCGGCCGCGAACAACCCGCGCCGAACTTGCGCCCCGCCCGCCAACCATCAATCCTTTGCGGCAAGGATCGCCCGCACCCGCCCGAGACCCCCGCATGAAAATCGTCGAAGTCCGCCATCCCTTGGTCCAACACAAGCTCGGCCTGATGCGCCGCGCCGACAACAGCACCAAGTCGTTCCGCGAACTGGCCTCGGAAGTGGCCACCCTGCTCACCTACGAAGCCACCGCCGACCTGGAAACCGAAGAGGCCGTGGTCGAAGGCTGGGCCGGGCCGGTGACCACGCGCAAGATCAAGGGCGCCAAGGTCACCCTGGTGCCGATCCTGCGCGCCGGCCTGGGCATGCTGCCGGGCGTGCTGGAGCTGATCCCGGCGGCCAAGGTCGGCGTGGTCGGCCTGCAGCGCGACGAGGAAACCCTGCAGCCGGTCGGCTACTACGAGAAGCTCACCGGCCGCATGGACGAGCGCACCGCGCTGATCCTCGACCCGATGCTGGCCACCGGCGGCAGCCTGATCGCCACTATCGACTTGCTCAAGGCCGCCGGCTGCAAGCGCATCAAGGGCCTGTTCCTGGTCGCCGCGCCCGAAGGCCTGAAGGCGCTGGAAGCCCGCCACCCGGACGTCGAGGTGTTCACAGCCTCGGTCGACGAGCGCCTCAATGAAGTCGGCTACATCCTGCCGGGGCTCGGCGACGCCGGCGACAAGATCTTCGGCACCAAGCACTACGCCTGATCCGCGCGAAGCCGACGAAACATCCCGAAGCCCCTGTAGGAGCGGCGCAAGCCGCGACCGCGACACCGCACATACGACGCAAGCCCGACGCGATGTCGCGCCAGCGCAACCAAGATCAAAATGGATTCCGGCTTACGCCGGAATGACGGGTTATCGGGAGAACGCAGACGCTTGCAGGCGAACGCGCGTCCTCCATGTCCCGTCATTCCGGCGAAAGCCGGAATCCATGTCGATGCCCCCGCCTACGCCGCGCGCTTCCGCCGCCGCCCGCGCAACCACAGCAGCAACGCCGCCGCCACGGCCACGCCCGCGACCAGCCAACCCCACGACCAGCGTTCGTCGCGCGGCGCCTGCCCCAGCACCACCGCGCTGGCGCGCGTCGGCGGCGCGCGCAACGCTTCGGCGATGGCCTCGGGTTTCGCCCGCCACACCCCGTCGCGCAGCTCCAGCTTGCCTTCCAGCGCCGGCAGGCGTAGTTCGCGCCAGGTCACGCGCAAGTCGCCGATCTGCGGCGCGAGCGGATTCTCCGAGCTGCCCAGGCCGTCGCCCTCAGGCTGGAACGTCGCCGCGAGGTTCGCCGGCAGCCGGCTGAAGTTGGGCCGGAACAGCTTCCATTCGCCGAGCGCGCGCAGCACCGAGCTGTCGATCGGCCGGCCGTCGAGCGTCGCCGATTCCGACCACCAGCGCCGGTTCTCCAGCGGCATGCGCTTGGGATTGACGTGGCCGGGCTCGAAACGCGCGGAATCGATCGGCGCCGAATTCCAGATCCGCTCATAGCCCAACTGGCCCGAGACTGGATCGGTCGAGCGCTGCCACTGGTACATCTCGACCCGCCGGTCGAGGCCGAACTGGCGGCTGATCACGCCGAAATCGCGGTCGCGCAGACTGGGGCCGGCGACCGGTTCGCCGAGCGGCTCGCCGCTGTCCTCGTCCTGCGCCGCGGCCGGCGCCGCCACGCACACCGTCGCCGCAAGCGCGAACGCCAGCCACGCGCGCGCCGCGGCGGGGCGGTTCATGCCGCCAGCGCCCTGGCCTGCAACTCGGCGACTTCGTGCGCGGTGCCGAACTTGCCCTTGTCGTCGCGCACCACCTGGGCCAGCGCGCAGCCGGGGTCGTGGGTGAAGAACAGATGCACGTTGCGTTCGAGCTTGTCGCCGAGGAAGGCGCGCTTCTCGTCGATCAGCAATTCGGCGTTGCGGTCGTAGCCCATGGTGATCGGCACGTGCACCCACGGCCGGCCCGGGATCAGGTCGGCGCAGAACACCACGCCGCCGTGGGCGCGGCCGTCGACGGTCTCGGGGCCGACGATCTCGGCCAGCATCAGTCCCGGCGTGTGGCCGTGGCTGTAGTGGAAACGCACGCGGTCGCCGAGCAGCTGCGAATGCTCGCCGTCGACCAGTTCCAGCCGGCCGGTGGCTTCCAGCAGCGCCGGCAATTCGGCGATGAAGCTGGCGCGGTCGCGCGGATGCGGATGGCGCGCGCGCTCGTAGTGCTCGCGGCCGACCAGGTAATGCGCGTTGGGGAACAGCAACCGCGCCGGCTCGCCTTCGGCCCACGGCGCCAGCAGGCCGCCGGCATGGTCGAAGTGCAGGTGCGAGAGCACCACCACGTCGATGTCCTCGGGCTTGAAGCCGGCCTGCGCCAGCGAATCGATCAGGACGTGGCGTTCTTCGACCACGCCGTAACGCTCGCGCAGCTTGGGTTCGAAGAACGCGCCGATGCCGGTTTCGAACAGCACCGTCTTGCCGGCCAGCGGCGCGGCCAGCAGCGCGCGGCAGGCCAGGTCGATGCGGTTGTGCTCGTCCGGCGGCGCCCACTTCGACCACATCGCGCGCGGCGCGTTGCCGAACATCGCGCCGCCGTCGAGCTTCTGCGAGTTGCCCAGGATCGACCAGAGTTTCATGGGGGCATCGCCCTCGCGGGCGTCGGGGGTGGAAGGCGATTTTAGGATGCGGGCGGTGAAGCGGGAAGCATGGGAGTGAGAAGCGGGAGTGAAAAAGCGGGGCTGGGGAACTGAGACGGCGCGCAGGTCTGGCAAGCCGCACCGAACCTCAGCCCTTCGCAAAACCTCAGTTCCCCAACCCCGCCTTTCATTCCCGCTTTTCCATTCCCCGCTTTACTGCGCCGTCGCCACCGTCGCGAAGTGGAAAATGAACTCGCCATCGCGCGGATCCGCCGCGACCACCTTCACCGGCGCCAGCGCGTGGTCGGCAACTAAAGTGCCGGTGCCGCTGGCCGAGAGCTTGCTGATCAGGCCGCCGGAGCGGCCGCTGATCTTCACCAGCATTTCCTGGCCCGGCACCAGGGTCACGCGGCCCATCGACGGATCGCTGGTGCGCGGCGTGGCGATGCGGCTGTCCTCGGCGTCGTTGTAATCGCGCGAGGGCAGTTCGAACAGGTCCTGGCCTCCGGCGCTGACGTCGAAGGTCCACGAGGTGCTGCCGCTGGTGCCGTCGTTGACGACTTCGATCTTCTCCAGCGTCAGCACCACCGAATAGCGCGTCGGCGCCTTCGGCTGGGCCGGCTGCGCCAGCGGCGCGGGCGCGGCCGGCGCGGCGGCGGCGGACACGGCCGGCTTCTTGTCCTTGAGCCCGCCGATCTCGCGCACGTTGTTGATCAACGTGGTCAGGGTGACGAGGAAGGCCACCAGCGCCACCGAGATCGTCGGCAGGCGGGTGTACCAGCGTTGCTTGTCGTTGTCCTCGCTCACTGCCATGGTCCCCTGTGCGGCCGCGTCCGGGTGCGGCTATGGGGCGCAATCTACCTTGCGAAGGCGGAATCGGGAATGAGGGCAATCCAGGCGACGGCAGGACCGTTACGGCTTCCGTGGCCCTGCCCGCCTCGATTCCCTCGCCTTTACGGCTCGGCGCTTACGGCTTGTCCAGCACCACATCCGCCTTGCCGACCGGATTGCGCGGATCGGTCCCGCCCGACAGCGTATCGGCGCGCTTGTCCCACATCACCGTCTGCAGGTTGCCCCAGGTCGATTCGCCGGCGTTGACCTTGTGGCCCATCGCCTGCAGCTTGGCCACGGTGTCGGCATCCAGCGCGCCGGCCTCGGCCGAGATCACGTCGGGCATCCACTGATGGTGGATGCGCGGCTGCGCGGCGACCTGCTGCGGGCTCAGGCCGGCGTCGTAGGCCAGCACCGCCAGCAACACTTGGGTGATGATGCGGCTGCCGCCGGGCGCGCCGACCGCGATCACCTTGTCCCTGGATTCCAGGAAGCTCGGCGTCATCGAGCTGAGCATGCGCTTGCCCGGCTCCGGCGCGTTGGCGGCGAAGCCCATCACGCCGAAGGCGTTGGGCGTGCCCGGGCGCAGGGCGAAGTCGTCCATCTCGTTGTTCAGCAGCACGCCGGTGCCCGGCGCGACCATGCCCGAGCCGTACAGCAGGTTGACCGTCTGGGTCGCCGAGACCCGGTTGCCTTCGCCGTCGATGATCGAGAAATGGGTGGTCTCGTCGTCTTCCAGCGGCGCCGGCTGGCCCGGCAGCAGGTCGCTGGGCGTGGCCTTGTCCGGATGGATGGTGGCGCGCAGGCCGGCGGCGTAATCGGCGCTGGTCAGCCGCCGCAGCGGGATCTTCACGAAGTCCGGATCGCCGAGATAAATGGTGCGGTCGCGGTAAGCGCGGCGCATCGCCTCGGCGATGATGTGGGTGCGATGGGCCGGGTCGAGCTTGCTGAGGTCCCAGCCTTCGAGCATCTGCAGGATTTCGGCGAACGCCACCCCGCCCGACGACGGCGGCGGCGCAGTGACGATGTCCCAGCCGCGGTACTTCAGCCGCAGCGGTTCGCGCTCGACCACCTTGTAGCCGGACAATTCCTCGGGCTTCCACTGCCCGCCTTCCTCCTTGACCGCGGCCAGCAGCCTGGCCCCGACTTCGCCGCGGTAGAACCCGTCGAAGCCCTTGGCCGCCAGCAGCTCCAGCGTGCGCGCCAGATCGGGCTGCTTGAGGATCTCGCCGGCCTTGGGCGGCGAACCGTCGGCGAGGAACACCTCGCGGGTGCCGCGGTAGCGCTCCATCACTTCGCGCCGGCTGCCGTAGCCCTTCTCCAGGCGCGGATACACCTCGAAGCCGTCGCGGGCGATGCGGATCGCCGGCGCCAGCGAGGTCTTCAGCGGCAACTTGCCGTACTTCTGCGCCAGATGCACCAGCGCCGCCGGCAGGCCGGGAATGCCGGCCGACCACGGGCCGTTGGTGGCGCGGTCGCGGTTGAGTTCGCCCTTCGCGTCGAGGAACGCGGCCGGCGTGGCCGCGGCCGGCGCGGTTTCGCGCGCGTCGACGAACACGTCGCGCCCGCTCTTGGCGTCGTGCAGCAGGAAGAAGCCGCCGCCGCCGATGCCGGAGCTGATCGGCTCGACCACCGACAGGGTCGAGGACACCGCGATCGCCGCGTCGAAGGCGTTGCCGCCCTGGCGCACGATGTCCAGGCCGGCCTGGGTGGACAGCGAATGCGCGCTGGCGATGGCGGTGCCGGGCGGGTGCGCGGCGACGGGCTTGTTCGCAGCGGGCTTGCTCTGGGCAGGTTTCGCCGCCTGCGCGCGCGCGGGCCGGGCCGGCGCTTCGCAGTACGCGGGAGCGGCGATCAGCAGCAACGAGGCCAGCAACCAGGGGGACAGCAGACCGGCTCGCGGCCGCGGCGCCTTGCGCATCGGGTTCACTCCTGTTGTAGACGGCGCAGCTTGTCGAGCAACTGCGTTTCGGTTTCCACGTACTCGGGATCTTTGTCGATGCATTCGACCGGGCACACCATCACGCACTGCGGCTCGTCGTAATGGCCGACGCATTCGGTGCAGCGCGCCGGGTCGATGACATAGATGCTCTCGCCCTGGGCGATGGCCTGATTCGGGCAGGCCGGCTCGCAGACGTCGCAGTTGACGCAGAGTTCGTTGATCTTCAGCGACATGGGCGGTTCGAAGACGCCGGCGCGATGGTTCGCGATTCGCGGGAAGCCGGCTCGGACGCCCAGTTTAGGCCGCCGCCGGCCCGGGGCATAGCGCCGCGCCGGGATGCTGCGTGCCGCGGCAGGCGCTGCGCGGCGCGGGCCGGGCCCGGCGGC
>NZ_LXSD01000630.1:0-48578 GCF_017168095.1 Lysobacter enzymogenes
GCGGGGGCGGCGCGGAGGCGGCCGCCTGGGACGGCGGCGCGAGCGGGGGCTCGATCGCCGATTGCGGTTCGTGCGCGCCGGCCGCGTCGGCCGGCGGCGGCGAGGATGCGGCGGATTCGGATTCGGAGCCGGGCGGTGTGGGCGTCATCGTGCGGCCAGGGCGAGGTTCTTCCCGAGTGTAGCGAGGTGAGTGGCGCGTGGCCGGTTTGTGCGCGCTGCCGGGCTCGCTGCGCGCAAGCGGCGGCGTGCGCCGCTGCCGATGGGGACGCGCAGCCGCGGCGCCAGCGGCTCAGCGGCGGTCGGTTTCGATCGACCGATACGGATTGTCGCGCCCGTCGCCCGACGGCCGCAGCGTGTAGCGCTTGTAGGTCCACTGGTACTGCGCCGGATCGCGCCGGGCGATGCGCTCCACCGCCTGATTGAGCGCGGCGCAGGCGCGGCGCGGGTCGGGATCGGCGATGCCCTCGGGCGCGGCCTCGATGTGCAGGGCGAAGCCGGGCCCGTCGGGGTGCTGGTCGATGCGCTCGCAGTAGCAGAACAGCACCGCCGCGCCGGTGCGCTCGGCGAGCCGGCCGAGCAGGGTCATGGTCAACGCTTCGACCCCGAAGAACGGAGCGAATTCGCCGTCGCCGGCCTTGGGCTGCTGGTCGGGCAGGATTCCGACCACGCCGCCGGCGCTGAGCCGCTTCCACAACTGGCGCACCGCAGCGCCTTCCGCGCGGATCTGGGTCACCCGTTCGGCGTCGGTATCGGCGCGCACCAGGTTCAGGAAGGCCTCGCCGACCGCCGACTCCGGCGGCTTGTACAGGATCGCCAGCGGCGTGCGCTGGGCCAGCCACTGGTTCAGCAGTTCCCAGTTGCCGTAGTGCGGGGCGGCCACGATCAGGCCCTTGCCGGCGGCCAGCGCGGCGTCGAACAGCTCGGTGCCGTGGCGCTCGCGCAGCAGGCCCAGGTTCTCTGCGTGGGGGCGGGTCCACAGGCGCAGGGTCTCGACCGCCTGGCGCGCGGTGGTGCGCACGATCGCCTGCTGCCATTGCTCGCGCTGCGCCGGCAGCAGCTCCGGATAGGCCAGGGCGAGGTTGACCCGGGCCACCCGCGCCTCGCGCGCGTCGCGGCGCTGCCACACCGAGGCCACGGCCTCGCCCAGGCGCCGCTGCCACGGCCAGGGCAGGCGGCCGATCAGGCTGGCGAAAAAGTACAGCAGGCGGGCGGCGAACTGGGTCATGCCGGCGAGTGTAGCCGCGCGCGCCGCGCCGGCACCCGCGCGCGGCCGCGGCGAACGCGGGCGAACGCCGCCATTGCCGGCGCGTTGCCCGCAGTACACTGGCGATCCCTGAAATTGACGGTGCGACGGCATGCTGAGCTTGATCCAGCGGGTGACCCAGGCCAGCGTGACGGTCGACGGCGAGACGGTCGGGGCGATCGGCCCCGGCCTGCTGGCCCTGGTCGGGATCGAGCCCGACGACGGCGAGGCCCAGATCGCCCGGATGGCCGACCGGCTGCTCGGATACCGTGTATTCGCCGATGAGGCCGGCCGCATGAACCGCGGCCTGGCCGACACCGGCGGCGGGTTGTTGCTGGTCAGCCAATTCACCCTGGCGGCCGACACCCGCAGCGGCATGCGTCCGGGCTTCAGCACCGCGGCCGCGCCGGCGCTGGCTGAACCGCTATTCAACCGATTGCTCGAAACCTGCCGTCAACGTCATTCCGCGGGGGTGGAAACCGGCCGCTTCGGCGCCCATATGGTCGTCAGCCTGGTCAACGACGGCCCGGTCACCTTCCTCCTCCGGTCCTGACCCGACGCTCCTCCCCGCGGCCCCGCCCCGGCCGGGGGCGCCGGACCTGATATACTGGAGCGTTCCCTATCCTCACTAGCGCGGTGGCGCAGCCCATGGCCAACGAACGTCAGCCCCCTCCGTCCGATATCAAGCTCCTGATCTCCAAGGGCTTGGAGCAGGGCTATCTGACCTATGCCGAGGTCAACGATCACCTGCCCGACGATTTGGTCGACGCCGAACAGATCGAAGACATCATCGGCATGATCAACGGCATGGGCATCGAGGTGCACGAAGTTGCGCCCGATGCCGAAACGCTGTTGCTCGCCGACGGCAACACCGGTAACCGCGAAGTCGACGACACCGCGGCCGAAGAAGCCGCCGCGGCGCTGACCGCGCTCGACGGCGAAGGCGGCCGCACCACCGATCCCGTGCGCATGTACATGCGCGAGATGGGCACCGTCGAACTGCTGACCCGCGAAGGCGAAATCGCCATCGCCAAGCGCATCGAGGAGGGCCTGAACCAGGTCCAGGCCTCGCTCGCGCTGTACCCGGGCACGATCCAGCTGATCCTGGAAGACTACGAGCAGCACAAGGCCGGCAAGAAGCGCCTGGCCGAGATCGTGGTCGGCTTCAACGATCACCTCGACGAAGAACCCGAGCCCGCCGCGCCGCCGGCGCCGGTGGCCGACGATGCCGACGCCGAGTCCGACGAGGACGAGGACGAAGCCGCCGGCGGCGACGAAGAAGCCGAAGAGACCGTGTCCGGTCCCGACCCGGTCGAAGTCGCCGCGCGCATGGAAGCCATCGCCGACCTGCACGGCAAGTTCCTCAAGGCGCACGCCAAGTACGGCTCGGCGCACAAGAACGCGACCAAGCTGCGCGAGGACATCGCCGCGGTGTTCGTCACCCTGAAGCTGCCGCTGGCCCTGACCGACACGCTGATGCGCAACCTGCGCGAAGTGGTCGGCTCGATCAAGGACCACGAGCGCAAGATCCTCGACCTGGCCACCCGCGTGGCCAAGATGCCGCGCAAGGACTTCATCCGCGCCTGGGAAGGCAACCAGACCAATCTGGAATGGGTGGACGAGCTGCTCAAGCGCAAGCAGAAGTGGTCGTCGGGCCTGCGCGACGTCAAGGACCAGATCGTGGCCGAACAGCAGGCCACCATCGAAGTCGAGACGCGCTCGCTGCTGACCCTGGAAGAGCTCAAGGAAATCAGCCGCGCCGTCGCCTACGGCGAGGCCAAGGCGCGCAAGGCCAAGAAGGAGATGGTCGAGGCCAACCTGCGCTTGGTGATCTCTATCGCCAAGAAGTACACCAACCGCGGCCTGCAGTTCCTCGACCTGATCCAGGAAGGCAACATCGGCCTGATGAAGGCGGTGGACAAGTTCGAATTCCGCCGCGGCTTCAAGTTCTCGACCTACGCCACCTGGTGGATCCGCCAGGCCATCACCCGTTCGATCGCCGATCAGGCCCGCACCATCCGCATCCCGGTGCACATGATCGAAACGATCAACAAGCTCAACCGCATCAGCCGCCAGATGCTGCAGCAGTACGGCCGCGAAGCGACTCCGGAAGAGCTGGCGAAGGAAATGGACATGCCGGAGGACAAGATCCGGAAGGTCATGAAGATCGCCAAGGAGCCCATCTCGATGGAGACCCCGATCGGCGACGACGAGGACTCGCATCTGGGCGACTTCATCGAGGACACCAACGTGGAGTCCCCGGTGGAAGCGACCACCAACATCAACCTCTCCGAGACGGTCCGCGACGTGCTCGCCGGCCTGACCCCGCGCGAGGCCAAGGTGTTGCGCATGCGTTTCGGCATCGACATGAACACCGACCACACCCTCGAGGAAGTCGGCAAGCAGTTCGACGTGACCCGCGAGCGCATCCGCCAGATCGAAGCCAAGGCGCTGCGCAAGCTGCGTCATCCGAGCCGGTCGGAGCAGTTGCGCAGCTTCCTCGACATCGACTGATCCGTCGCCAGGACGCAACCCGAACAGGCCCCGCATCGCGGGGCCTGTTTCGTTTCGGCGGCCGGTGCGGGCGCTAAGATCGCAGTCGTCACCTGCACGGAAGGGCCGCGGCGATGGAACCGGACAGCCTGCGATGAGCGAGCCGCGCGAACCGCAGCCGCCGGTCGTCGATCCTTACCGCGCGCCGAAAGCGCCGTTGCGGGCGCCGGCGGCGGACGATGCGTCGATCCGTTTGTTCGGGCCGGCGTCGTTGGCGATCGCGGGCTTGTTCGGTACAGCCATCGCCGGCGGTATTCTGATCGCGCTCAACTATGCCGCGATGCGGCGTTATGCGGCGATGGCGGTGGCTGCGTTGATCGTCGGGCCGACGTTGTTCGGCCTGCTGACTTCGCTGGTCGCTTATTCGGCGGGGCCGCAGGATCCTGGTTGGCAGATCGCGTTGAATTTCGTCGCGCTGCAATCGGCGGCCGCGGCTGCGGTGGGCGACATGCTGCAAGGTCGGTTCGTGCGTGCGCGACTACGCGCCGGTCAAGCGCTCGCTTCGCGCTGGCTGGCGCTGATCGTCGCGATCGTATCGCTGCCGCTGGTGGCGGTGATCGGCTTGCCGATCGTCGCGGCGACGATGCGCTGAGTCCCGGCTCGGTATCGTTGCTGGCTCAGCCTTGGCGGCACTCTTGCCCGTCGGCAGGCGGCGCATGAACGCGCGCTGTTGCGCGCGCTACCTGTAGGAGCGGCGCAAGCCGCGACCGCGACACCGCACATACGACGCAAGCGCGGTGTCGCGGTCGCGGCTCGCGCCGCTCCTACAGGGGCTTCGGGCGGCTTACGGGGTGCGCAGCCAGCGGATCACTTCGTAGCACGCGCCCATGGTGTGGTAGTCGGTCTTGCCGGCCGGGCTCTTCTCGTCGCTGTACTTGCCGTTGCGGCGGTCGAGGATGCGGTACCACGCGCCGTAACGGTGATCGACCAGGTGCTGCCACGCATACGCCCACAGCTTGTCGTACCACTGCCAGTACAGATCCTCGCCGGTGCGCACGGCCAGCAGCGCCGCGGTCGCCAGCGATTCGGCCTGGACCCAGAAGTATTTGTCGTCGTCGCAGATCGAGCCGTCCGGCGCGAAGCCGTAGGCGAGGCCGCCGAACTCGTCGTCCCACGAGCGCGCCACCGCGGTGTCGAACAGATGGCGCGCGGTCGGCACCAGCCACGCCGGCGCGTCGCCGCGCGCGGACAGGTGGCGGTCGAGGATCAGCAGCAGCTTGGCCCATTCGGTCTGGTGGCCGGGCTGGAAGCCCCACGGCCGAAACAGGTGCTTGGGATCGTCGCGGTGGTAGTCCCAGTCGATGTTCCAGTCGCGGTCGTAGTGCTCCCACACCAGGCCGTCGGCCTGGGCCGCCTGGCGCTGGGTCATGTTGTGCGCGAGCGTCAACGCGCGTTCGAGATAGCGCGCGTCGTTCGACGCCTCGAACGCCGCCAGCATCGCCTCGCACATGTGCATGTTGGCGTTCTGGCCGCGGTAGCCGCTGAAGTTCCAGTCGGCGTCGGCTTCGTCGCGGTACAGGCCGAATTCGGGCTCCCAGAAGCGCGCTTCCAGCAGGTTCCAGGTTTCGTCCATCCACGCCGCGGCTTCGGCGATCCCGGCCTTGACGCCGCACGAGTACGCCAGCAGCACGAAGGCCACGCCGTAGCAATGGTTCATGCGGTCTTCGGGCTGGCCGTCGCGGATGGTCCAGGCATAGCCGCCGGTGCGCGCGTCGCGGTGGACGTCGCGCAGGTAGCGCAGGCCGTGGCGCGCGCGTTCGCGGTAGTCGTCGCGGCCGAATTGCACCGCCGCCATCGCGTAGTTGAAGACGAAGCGGGTCGAGCTGACCAAGTGTCGGTGCGAGGCGTCGTAGACCGCGCCGTCGTCGCGGAAGTAATGGAAGAAGCCGCCGTCGGCGTCCAGCGCGACCGGGTCGTAGAACGCCATCGTGTCGCGGATGTGCGCCAGCAGCGTGTCGGCGTCGCGGAAGTTCGGCAGCGGATCGGCGGGAAGGTTCATGCTTGTTCCTGCATCAGTCGTTCGACCTCGGCGGCGCTGGGCATGGCCGCGAACGCGCCGTGGCGGGTGGTGGCCAGCGCGCCGGCGGCGGCGGCGTAGCGCAGCGCGTCGGTCAGTTCGTCTTCGCGCTGGAGGAAATCGTTGAAGTTGGCCGCGTCGACGCCGAGCGCGATCAGCCGGCGCAGCAGGCCGCCGACGAAGGCGTCGCCGGCGCCGGTGGTGTCGCTGGGCGAGACCTTGAACGTCGCCACCGAGCCGCTGCGGGTGCGCGTATGCCAGCGGATCGGGGTGGCGCCGTCGGTGATCAGCACGCAGGTCGCGTAGCCGTGCCACAGCCGCTGCAGCGCGGCTTCCTCGCCGCCGAGGTGGCGGGCGAGGAATTCGAACTCGCTGCCGCACAGCTTGATCAGGTCGGCTTCCAGCAGCGCCGCCAGCAGCCGCGGCGCCGGATCGACGCCGGCCGGCCACAGCGACGGGCGCAGGTTCATGTCCATGCTCACCAGCGCGCCGGCCAGGCGCGCGCGGCGCATGCCGGCGAGCGTGGTCGCGGCGATGGCTTCCTCGGTGAGGCTGTTGGAGCAGACGTGGAACACGCCGGCGTCTTCGAAGCCGTCGACGCGGAAGTCGCCGTCGCGGAACAGCAGGTCGGCCGCGGGCGGGCGATAGAAGCTGAAGCTGCGTTCGCCGTCGCCGTCGAGCGACACGAACGCCAGCGCGGTCTTGGCTTCATCCGTGCGGCGCACGTCGCGCGTGTCCACGCCGTAGCCGTCGAGCTGCTCGGCGATGAAGTCGCCGAACATGTCGTGGCCGAGCATGCCGACGAAGCGCGCGTTCGCGCCCAGCCGCGCCGCGGCGACGGCGACGTTGGCCGGCGCGCCGCCGGCGTATTCGACGAAATGGCGCGGCTGGCCGGGCGCGCCGCCCGGGCGGGCGAGGAAGTCGATCAGCGCTTCGCCGAAGCAGACGATGGCGCCGTCGGCGGGCGAAGGGGATACGGCGGACATCAATGCATCACTCCCGAAGCTTGGGCGCTGGCGTGCTGGCCCTGGCCTTCGCGGATGCGCGAACCCGACAGGCCGTACCAGACGATGAAGGCGTAGCAGACCGCCGGAATCACGAACGAATGCTGGATGCCGATGCTGTCCGACAGCAGGCCCTGCAGCAAAGGCACCACCGCGCCGCCGACGATGGCCATGATCAGCAGGCTCGAGGCCTTGCTGGTCATCGGCCCGAGCCGTTCGATGGCGATGGTGAAGATGGTCGGGAACATCACCGAGTTGAACAGGCCGATCGACAGCACCGCCCACATCGCCAGCGAACCGCGCGTGGCCATGGTCAGCGCCAGCAGCGCGATCGCCACCACCGCGGCCAGCGCCAGCAGCTTGCGCGCATCGACGTAGCGCAGCAGCACCGCGCCGACGAAGCGGCCGACCATCGCGCCGCCCCAGTACAGGCCCAGGTACTTGCTGGCGGTGGCGTGGTCGAAGCCGGCGATCTGCGGCTCGGACAAATAGTTCACCAGGAAGCTGCCGATCGAGACCTCGGCGCCGACGTAGACGAAGATCGCGATCACGCCGAACAGCAGATGGCGCTGGCCGAGCACTTCGCCGAAGCTGTGGCGGGCCGGGTCGGCGCTCTCGGTGGCCTCGGTCAGCGGCGGGATGCGCATCGCGTAGACGAACACCGCCAGCAGCACCAGGCAGCCGGCGATGACCATGTACGGCACCTGCACCGCGGCGGCTTCGTGCGCGCGGTAGGCGGCCTGCTCGGCGACGCTCATCGCCTTGAGCTCGGCGGCGCCGAGCACCGCGGAGGACAGGATCAGCGGGCCGATGAAGGTCGGGAACACCGTGGTGCCCAGCGAGTTCAGCGCCTGCGCCAGGTTGAGCCGGCTCGGCGCGCCGGCCGGATCGCCGAGCAGGCTGATGTAGGGATTGGCCGACACCTGCAGCACGGTGATGCCGCTGGCGAGCACGAACAGCGCGCCCAGGAACAGCGGATACGAGGGAATGCGCGCGGCCGGGAAGAACATCGCCGCGCCGATCGCGGCGACGATCAGGCCGATCACGATGCTGTGCTTGTAGCCGAACTTCGCCACCACCCGGCTGGCCGGCAGCGACATCAGGAAATACGCGCCGAAGAACGTCGACTGGATCAGCATCGACTGGGCGTAGTTCATGTTGAACACGGCCTTGAGATGCGGGATCAGCACGTCGTTGAGGCTGGTCAGGCCGCCCCAGGTGAAGAAGATCGTGGTCACCACCGCCAGCGCGGCGGTGTAGGACATGACGCGACGGCTCATGCGGACTCTCCGGACAAGTGCACCTCGCTGCTGCTGCGGGCCTGCAGGCGCACCGGGGCGATGGTGTGGGCGCGCGGCATGGCCGGTTCGCGCAGGCGCTTGAGGATCAGCTCGGCGGCCTGGCGGCCGCGCGCGCGCGGATCCACCGCGATGGTGGTCAGCGGCGGCGAGGCCACCGCGGCTTCGGGAATGTCGTCGAAGCCGACCACGGCGAAGTCGGCGCCGGCGCGGCGTCCGCGCGCGACCAGGCCGGCCATCAGGCCGAGCGCGACCGCGTCGTTGTAGCAGACCGCCGCGGTCGGCGCGGGATCGCGCACGAACAGCGCGCCGGTCTGCTGCGCCGCTTCCAGGCGCGTGGGCGCGCACTCGACCAGCCACTGCGGTTCCGGCTCGATCCCGGCCTCGGCCAGCGCCTCGCGATAGCCCTGGCGGCGCTGCCGGCACGAGGACGAATCGCGGTGGCCGCCGAAGAAGGCGATGCGGCGATGGCCGCGGTCGAGCAGGTGGCGGGTGGCCAGGCGCGCGCCGTGGGTGTTGTCCAGGGCGAGGAAGTCCCAGCTGGTGCCGTCGAGCTCGCGGTTGAACACCAGCACCGGCGTGCGCTCGCCGACCTGCGCGCGCACCCGCGCGCCGTCGCTGCCTTCGGCCGGCGAGAGGATGATCCCGGCCGGGTCGTGCTCCATCAGCGAGTTGAGCACCGCCTGCTGTCGCTCCACCGATTCGTTGGTGCTGCCCAGCAGGGTGACGAAGCCGGCGGTGGCCAGCCATTCGTCCACGCCCGCGGCGAATTCGGCGAAGAACGGGTTGGACAGGTCGTTGATGACCAGGGCCACGCCGGTGGACACCTTGCGCCGCAGATTGGCCGCGCCGCGGTGATAGACGTAGCCTTGGCGCTTGAGCTCGGCCTCGACCCGGGCGCGGGTGTCGGCGTGGACCAGCGGGCTGCCGCGCAGCACCAGCGAGACGGTCGCGCGCGACAGGCCGCAGGCGCGGGCGATATCGGCCAGGGTGACCCGGCCTCGGGGGGCGGGCGCGTCGTTCATCTTGGGCACCTCGCGGTGGATGGTCGGGCGGGACTCATGGGCCGGGTTCGGGTGGAAGGAAGGCTTTTGGATCGTTCTAAATGCCGCCATCCTGCGGCCTGGGCCCCGTCGCTGCATTCTGCAATGCAGCATGAACGGGTTCCGGGCGCGTGCTAGCTTGCCGATATTTAGAACGATCTAAAAGTGGCGGCCCGTCCCCGGGGCGGCCGCCGTTGCGAACCTGTTCCTAATCCCGATCACGAATCAGACGGAGTACTGCGGATGGCCCGGCCGATCCAGTCCCGAACGACCCAGCTCACAGCGACCCAGCCCCAGCCCGATCCGTCCGGCCGCTGGCCCGGCGCCGCCATCCTCGCCTTGCTGGCCGCGGTGTTCGCCGTCCCGACCGCGCTGGCCGCGCCCGTCGGCGGCGCCGACGCCGGCCGCCGCGCCTTCGAAGCGGTCGACCCGTTCATCGGCACCGGCGGCGAAGGCCACACCTTCCCGGGCGCCACGGTCCCGTTCGGCATGATCCAGCTCAGCCCGGACACCGAAATCAAGCCGCGCAAGGAAGCCTACGGCTGGGCCGCCGGCTACCGCCACGGCGATCCGACCATCGTCGGCTTCTCCCACACCCACTTCTCCGGCACCGGCCATTCCGACCTCGGCGACGTGCTGGTGATGCCGATCGCCGGCGAGGTCAAGCTCGAGCGCGGCGATTCGAAAACGCCGCGCAGCGGTTACCGCTCGGCGTTCCGCCACGACGACGAAGTCGCCCAGCCGGGCTACTACGCCGTCACCCTCGACGACTACAAGATCCGCGCCGAGCTGACCGCCAGCGAGCGCGTCGGCGTGCACCGCTACCGTTACCCGAGCGGGCGGGCCGCGCATGTGCTGATCGACCTGCGCACCAGCCTGTACGACTACCCCGGCAAGGTGCTGTGGTCGCGGGTGCGGCTGCGCGCCGACGGCACCGTGACAGGTTTCCGCGAAACCCGCGGCTGGGCGCCGGGCCGGCAGCTGTACTTCGCCATGCGCTTCTCGCGGCCGGTGACCGGGCACGCTTTCCACGACACCGAGGCCGACGTGCTCTACAAGGGCTTCGCGCCGCCGGGCGAGAAAGACCCGGGCCAGCGCGCGCAGATCGAAGGCCGCCAGCTCGTCGCCAGCCTCGACTTCAAGGACGCGCCGGGCCAGGAGCTGATCGTCAAGGTCGCGATCTCGCCGGTCAGCGAAGACAGCGCCATCGCCAACCTCGACGCCGAAGTGCCCGGCTTCGACTTCGACCGCGTGCGCGCGCAGGCGCGCGAACGCTGGAGCGACGCACTGTCGGCGATCGACGCCGAAGGCGACGAGGCCGCGCGCAAGAGCTTCTACACCGCGCTCTACCACACGCTGATGGGCCCGAGCCTGTTCATGGACAGCGACGGCCGTTATCGCGGCCCGGACAACGCGGTGCACGAGGCCAAGGGTTTCCGCTACCACTCCACGTTCTCGCTGTGGGACACCTACCGCGCGCTGCACCCGCTGCTGACCCTGGTGCAACCGGAACAGCGCAACAACGATTTCGTCAATTCGCTGCTGGCTTCGCGCAAGCACAGCCCGTACGGGATCCTGCCGGTGTGGGCGTTCCACGGCCAGGAGACGTGGTGCATGATCGGCTACCACGCCGTGCCGGTGATCGCCGATGCCTACCTGAAAGGCATTCGCGGCTACGACGCGAACGAAGCGCTGCAGGCGATGGTCGCCAGCGCCGACTACGGACCCTACGACGGCATCGCCCAGTACAAGGAACTGGGCTACGTGCCGATCGACGAGGAAGGCGAAGCCGCGTCGAAGACCCTGGAATACGCGTTCGACGACTGGACCATCGCGCGCATGGCCGGGGCGATGGGGCGCAAGGACATCGCCGCGAGATTCGAGAAGCGAGCCGGGAACTGGCGCCATGCATTCGACGCGTCGAGTGGCTTCATGCGCGCGCGCAAGCGCGACGGCAGCTTCCGCGAACCTTTCGACCCCAGCGCCAGCGGCTACGGCACCGACTACACCGAAGGCAACGCCTGGCAGTACTCGTGGTACGTGCCGCAGGACGTGGCCGGTCTCGCCGCCGCGCACGGCGGCGCCGACAGGCTGATCGCGCGACTCGACCAGGTGTTCGAGGCCAAGGTCGATCCGAAGATCTTCGCCCACATGGAAGACATCACCGGTTTGATCGGCTGGTACGCGCACGGCAACGAGCCCAGCCATCATGTCGCGTATCTGTACGGCTACGCCGGCCAGCCCTGGCGCACCCAGGAGCGGCTCAAGCAGATCATGGCCAGCCAGTACGCGCCGCGTCCCGACGGCCTGGCCGGCAACGACGACCTCGGCCAGATGTCGGTCTGGTACGTGTTCACCGCGCTGGGCTTCTATCCGGTGGCGCCGGCCAGCAACGAATACATCATCGGCCGTCCGTTCCTGCCGAAGGCCACGCTCAACCTGCCCAACGGCAAGCGCTTCACAGTGATCGCCGAGGGCCTGGATGAGGCGCACAGCTACATCGGCAGCGCCACGCTCAACGGCCGGCCGCTGGAGCGCGCGTTCCTGCGCCACGAGGAAATCGTCGCCGGCGGCGAGCTGCGCTTCGTCATGCAGGCGCAGCCCAATCGCGAATGGGCCAGCCATCCGAAGCAGTTGCCTTACTCGATGAGCAAGGCGCGATGAAAACCGCGCGCAGGCCGCAGCGATGCGGCCTGCGCGCGCTGCGCCGGCTTAGAAATCGTCGCGGCCGTGCGTCGCCGCCGACCAGCCGATGAACTCCGCGGCATTGCCGTCCGGTCGGCCGCGCTTGGTCGCGTTCTGGAAATTCGCAATCGGCGTGCCGCGATTCATGTAGCCGTTGACCGCGATCTCGCTGTAGCCCGGATACAGCCCGTTCGAGCGGCAATCGCGCACGCCCTCGCCGTACAGGATCGACTTGGCCATGTACTCCAGCCCGCGCGAGAACCGCGGCTGCGCCTCGTTGCCGACCTTGAACAGCCACACGCTGGTGTCGCCCTGGATCGTCGCCATCTCCGCCGCCTGGGCGATGCCGGCCAGCGAATACTGCGGATGGTGGCAATCGCGCGCGGCCAGTTCCTGCACTTCGCCGCTGCTGTAGACGATCAGCGGAATCAGCTGCTTCATCCGGTTGAGCCCGGCGTTGTAGCGAGTGGCGTCGTCCTGATAGACGCCGGTGGCCATCGTCGCCAGCGCGCCGGACACGCCCCAGTTGTTGGTGCGCGCCGAGGCCTGGTTGGCGTAAGCGTAGAGTCGGTTGAGATAGCTATTGAAGCGATCCTGCGAGGCCTGCGGCCAACCCGCCGCGCCGCCGTCGTGATGGCGCAGGATCTCCGCCGCGCTGGCCCACACCGGCAATCCCCACGCCGCCTCCAGCCATGCCTGCGGCGCATCGGTGCCCGGCGCCAGGGTGAAGCCGGTGAACTTCGCCGACCACGCATCGATGATCTGGATCGCCTTGTCGCGATTGCGCGTATCGCCGCTGACCGCCCAACGCAGCGCGTTCAAGTACACCGCGAACCCATCGTTCTTCCAGCGTCCCTCCTGCGGCCCGCCCGCCGCGCGCACCACCTCCACCGTCGCCAGCGCCTGATGCGCGTAGGTGTGCGAACCGCGGCTGTCCTGCAGCAGGCGGTCGTAGCCGGTCTTCATCGCGCTGCTGTTGCCCGATTGCACCGCGGCGCGTATCGAGGCGAGGCGATTCTGGGTCATCAGCAGACCCGGGTGCTTGAACGGCGGCACGGCCGCGGCGGCTGCGTCGTAACCCGCAGCCGATGCGGTGGCGGACGGCTCGGCGGCGTAGCTGGAACCCGCGGCGGCGATCAGCAACGCCAGCGGCATCGTGCGGAAACGGAACTGGGCAATGCGCGACATGGAAACCTCGTTCGATGGGTGAGGCGATACCGGACACCGCCGGCAACGGCGGCGCGCCCGGATCGCGGCCCCCCTCGAATGCGCCGAACGCAGCGGCGTCGCCGCCGCGCCCGGCAGCGCCGCTCGATCGCGGCGCCAGCGCGCATCTGTCGTGCGCATCGAGGCCATGCTGCCCGAGTCGGCCGCGCGAAAGTGCGACTGGCGCTGGGCAAGTCGGCGGGCGGGAATCGTATAAAAGCGAGGGAATTCGCAGTTCGGCGAGCCGCGGCCCGGCGCCGCGGCCGACACCGGGGCGGGTGCGGCTCCCCGGCGCGCCGGCGCCCGGGCTGACGAGGCCGGGCCGGTGCTTTAGAATCCAGCCCTCTCGCGGGCCTATAGCTCAATGGTTAGAGCAGAGGACTCATAATCCTTTGGTTCCAGGTTCGAGTCCTGGTGGGCCCACCACGCCGTTACGTCGAACGGCTTTCTCCGCCTTTCCGCGCCTCACGAAAACGCTTTTTTGGTTTTTCGTCGCACGCCTGCGGTTTTGAGAAAATCGGACGAGTCATTTTGGGCGGAATTTTCGCCACTTTTTCTCCGCTTTCCCTGCCGACCAGAGGGGTGCGCGAGCGATTCGATTGGGTGTTTCCGTTCGAGACATTCTCGCTGGCTTGCGTTTCAATCGGTTGGCTTCGGACTTGCCAAACGAGTTTTTTCTCGATCAACATGCCGGTGACGATTCAAATTTGACACCACAGTCGCGGTGGTAACCGAGCGAGCTTATGGCGGACGAAAGGCCGTCCAGGCGACTCGCGGGAAATACGTATCATCCACACGGAGCGAAGTCATGCCGAAACGGCCCGTTTGGTATGTCTGGGGATACTTGCTGTTGATATCGACGGTCGCGTTTGCGGGCGCATTGCTGGCGATGGTTGTGCTCGGGCGAAACACCGACGCGGCGTTGGCTTGGCTCGTGCGATGTTCGCTGATCATGCTGCTGGTAGTCGCGACTACTTCCTGGTTCATTCGGCGAGATCGGCTCTCGTGGGTCAGGTACGGCGTTGCGGCAAACGGGCGAGCGGTCGATTCGGTTTTCGTTGGCTTTCTCGGCGGTGGTGCCTTGGCGCTACTCTGGGCGCTGATCGTCCAGGTATGGGCTCCTTTCGAGTGGAGCTGGAATCCCGCGTTTCGCATGCGGGCCCTCTTGATGGCGGCAGCGGCTGCGATGGCCCTTGGCGTGGCCGAAGAGGTCGGATATCGCAGCTACGGTTTGGAGCGCATGTATGAGCAGCACGGCGCGTTAGCCGCGGTCGTAGTGCCGAGCGCGGTTTTCGTGCTCGCCCATCTGTCAGGCGGCATGCCTTGGCAAGCCGCCGTTCTTGTGGTCGGCACCTGCAGTCTTCTGTACGGATGCCTGATGCTGGTCACTCGCAGCTTGCCGTTGGTCGCGGCCTTTCATGTCGCCAACAATCTCATTCAGGACGCACTGCTGCGAACGGGCGAGGGCTCGTTGTGGCGGCCTGAGTTCCAGAACGCTGATGCGCCTCACGATCATCAAATGGCCATATGGGCCTGCATGGGGGGCGCCAACGTAATCGTTGCTGCCTGTGTGTGGCTGTTCCGAGCGAAATTTCGCCGGGATGGCGCCGTAGCCTCATGGCCCAAGCAATGAGTATCGCAGTGCGAAATTCGTTGAAGGCCGTAGTTCGCGCGCTCGGATTCTGCGCCGCGGCGGCGCTTGTTCTCGTGCTCGCCAGTATCGCGGCGAAGAACTTCGCGGCGTTTCGGGAGGAGATAGTGGTAGGGGCTGTTGGGGTAGCGCTTACCTTTGCTTTGACTGCGATCTTTCTTCGCTGTGAGCGCAGGGGCTTCAGCGACGTGGGGCTGGCATGGCGTCGTGGAACCCTTGCGCACTTTGGGATTGGCTGCGCATTGGGAGGCGCATTGCTGGCCCTGCACGTTGCGGCGATGTCCATGAGCGGAAAGGTGAGCTGGACTCGAAATGAAAGTGTTGACGCATCCGGAATGGTCGCCGCGGCGGTCGGGTATTTGCTGCTCGCCTTGCGCGAGGAGATGGCATTTCGAGCTTATCCGCTACGGACGCTACTGCCGGCTCTTGGCGCAGTCGGGGCTCAAGGAATAGTGTTCGCGGTTTTCGTTCTGGAGCACCGGTTGGGTGGCGCCTCCTGGATCAACGCCATCTTCGGAGCGGGACTGGGCGCGCTGGTGTTCGGCATGGCCGCGTTGGCCACGCGCGGAATTGCGCTTCCGTTCGGGATGCACGTTGCGTGGAACTTCGGAGACTGGCTGCGGGGAGGGAAGGGAAATCAAGGCGGGTGGGTGATGCATGTGGATGAAGCGCACACGACCTACATCGAGATCTTTGGCCTGGCGACCTACGCAGTGATAATGCTTTTGGCTTTGACGGCTCTCATCGTGCTGTACCGTCGTGCGGATACGGCTCGACATCCGCATTCGCGAGGGATGTCGAAATCCGCCTGAGATGCGGTAGCGGTGGCTGCCGACCAGCCAAGAAGGTGCAGGCCGGATATTCATCTATTTCAGCGGCAGGAAGAGTTCCACGACGACCTCATGCGCCGACATCCCCGGGATCGGCGTGAGCCGGCGTTGGCAATAAAGGGGAAAATCGCGCGCTTCTTCGCCGCTGGCCGGGAGCCAGTCGCGATAGAGATACAGCGCGGCGGGTTCGAGGTTGTTGGTGTTGCCGGGGTAGCGCAACACGGCGCAGCGGCCGCCTGGAATCGTTCCTGGTTTCACCTGGGCGTCGTTCGCCGCGATGGGCCGGTCGGTGGCTACGCACAAATCCATGCTGTAGTCGGCGGGGTTCGCGGGCGTTCGTTCGGATCGGAACACCATGAAGCTGGGGCTGGATTCCGGCGGCAGGCCGACGCTGTTGCGCCAACGCATGAAGCGTTCGCGTGTTTCGCCGATCGCGCTTCGGTCGCCGCGATGCTCGATAATCGCCACGGGCGTGGACGCGACCTCGCGGACGATTACATCGTCGTGTTCGAAAGTGATGTGCATGAGCTTGTTCCTTGCGTTGTCGAGGGGGCCGAAGGCCGCGAGCCACGCTCCCCAATCGGGAGATTCCCGGAACGATGAAGGCGACTGCCCGAGCCGCTGCCTGAAGGCGCGGGCGAACGCGTCGGGCGCGTCGTAGCCGGCTTCCATCGCGATGTCCGTAACGCTTTGCGGCTCGCTGGATGTCAACCGATGCGAGGCGCGCTTCAGGCGCATCAGCTGGACGTAGCGGTGCAGCGACAATCCGAGCGCGGCCGCGAACTGACGATGAAAGTGAAACTTCGAGAAGGCGGCGACCCGGCTGACTGCGTCCAGGTCCAGGTCGGAGTCGAGGTTCCGGTCGATGTGCGCCAGCACTTTCTGCATCCGCGAACGGTAGTTTTGCGTCGCCGCTTTCATGGGCCGCCTGGTTCGTTCGTTCCTGAGTGGCGCGCTTATCCTGGCGCCTGAAATCGCGTCGCGCTCGACCGATCTTGCTGACATGCTACTGGGCGAAGCAGCGCTGAGCGACCGAAACAAGCCGAACGGCTCGCTTCGATCACTTCGGGTTGGCGGCGGGATGTCGCCGCCCGCGCCTAAGCCGCGGCGGCGCGACGATGCCGTTCGAGGAAGTCGCGCCCGCGCCGTCCCGGCGCCATCGCCACGCCGGTGGTGACCAGGAAGAAACGTTCCAGGTCCGGCGACAGGCTGCTGACGACCCAGAAGTCGTCGGCCTCGCGGTGGTTGACCGCGTGGTACAGGATCAGGCCGCGCGCGCGCAGGTCGGCGACGACCGCCGGCAGCAATCGCTGCGGCGTCTGCCGCTCGGGCTCGATGAAGTCCCAGCGCGCGCGGTGCAGGCGGCGCGGGTCGATTTCGCCCATCGCGCAGTCGCGCAGGCGCGGGTACGCGGCCAGCAGCTCCAGCGCGAGCCGGTCGAGTCCGGCCAGATGCTCGGTGTCGCGCTTGATGTCGACACACTGCACCAGCTCGCTCAGCGCGCGCGACGCCGCGTGTTGCGGATAGGGCGAAGCGCCGCAGCCGTGCGAGAACACGACTTCGTCCTCGAGCCGCCGTTCGGGCACGGCGATGAAGGCGGGATAGGCCAGGTCGCTGGCGATGTCGATCAGCCGCACCCGGCTACCGACGCGCCGCTCGGCGGTGCGATGCGTGCGCGCCAGTTCGTCGGGCAGCGACGCCGGGTCGATCCAGCGCCCGTAGACGCCGTCGCCGCCGAGGTAATGCGCCATCAGGAACAGCGACCAGGCGTCGCGCTCGACGATCTCGCCGATGCCGTGCAGCGCCGCTTCCTCGAAGCTGGCGCCGATCGCGGTTCCGCTGTTGCTGCCGAAGCGCAAGGCGCGGGTGTAATCGAAATCGTCGCGCGGATCGGCGGCGCGGGCGCCGCCGGGATAGTCGGGGAAACTCAGGAACAGCGGCACGGGCAGGGCGTCCTCGCCCGAGTACGCGGCGTAGTCGCGGCAGGCGAGGCGCCGCTGCGGCTGTTGCTCGAACGCCGACAGGAACGGCAGCGCCGCATAACGCGGGTCGTCGGCGATCGCGCGCGCGGCCGGGTACTCCCACTGCTGCGGCAGCGCCGAGGCTTTGCAGTAGTAGTGTTCGACCGCTTCGTACACCGCGCCGGTGTAGGCCGCATCCGGCGCGCCCTTGCCGCCGCCGAAGGCGAGGATTTCGCCGCCGGCGTCGAGCAGGAAGCACTTGGCGGCGACCAGGCCCTCGCCCAATCGGTCGGTATCGATGCTCCAGCCGCGCCGCGCGATGCACTCGCGGATGATGCGGTCGGCCTCGTCGAGGCTGCGCTCGCGTTCGTACGGAATCATGCCGGCGCTCCGGTTCGTTGGCGGCGAACGCGCGGCGCGCAAGCCCGCGCCGCGCGTCCGGCGGCGCAAGCCGCTTACTTGGCGAACTCGTCGAGGAAGGCCTGTTCCTGCGCGGTCGGCGCGTTGAGTTCGACCATCGCCGCCTTGAACTCGGCGGCCGAAGCGCTGTTGGCGCGCAAGGCTTCGCTGGCCGGAATGGCCGATCCCTTCTGGAGCACGGTCTTGATCACTGCGGGACGCTCGTTGCCCATGATTCGACTCCCTTGGTCGCAGAAGACTCAAGGGCGCGCCGCGGGCCGCTCGGGGCCGTGGTTGCGGTTCGTCCTTGTGCCGCAGCCCGCGGCTGCGCTTGCAGGCTCGGGGCGACGAGGGCGGTCGTCAGTGATAGGGGTCACAAATGCTTCGGCGGCTTGCGCGCGAGGCGACCAGCGGAGCGTGCGATGCGCGGCAGGCGCCTCATCCGCGGGGATGAAGCGCCGGACAGGTTCGGCGCTCGGGCGGATTCATGCCGCAAACCTCGCAGTAACGGTAGTCCGCCCAACGACCGGCGGCTCCGTCGTCCTCGACGGCCCTCGGCAGGCATCGCCGACCGCGCCGCGGCGTTCCGATGAGCCGAACCGCGCGCCGTTTGCGAGTAACCGAACGCCCGCTGCATCCCAGCCGGCCGTCGGCGCGACGCCCGCGATGCGATCGCGCATCGTCCGGGCCCAGCCCCGTCCATCGCCTACACCCCTGACAGGAGCGACATCATGAAATGGTTTTCGGCAACCAGCGCGGTTCTGCTCGCCGCGCTCGGCCTGGTCCAGTTGACCGGTTCCACCGCGGCGGCCGCGACGCCCGCCTTCACCCTGAATCCGGCGTTCTGCACGCCAGTCTGCGGCGCCTCGCAGCTGGCCAGCCGGTCGTGGATCAAGCCGGCGCGGGCGATGTTCGAAGACCAGACCGTCGAGGTCGACGTCGCCGCGTCCGACCTGCTCCAGGCCGGCATCGAAAACGTCTTCGTCAGCACCATGTCCGGCGATCAGGCCTTCACCGCCTCGGGCCAGTTCACCGCCAGCGCGACCGGCGGCGGCGTCGGCATCGTGCTGGGTTCGGCGCGCCCGCCGTACCACCCGACCTGCGTCGGCGCGACCGCGGACAACCGCCAGTTCGGCATCTTCGCCTACAGCTGGGGCGATCCCTACGGCCCGACCGCGGGCATGGTGGCGTGCAAGAACGTCGCCAAGACCCAGATCACCGGCACTGTGCGCATCTCGGTGACCACCAGCTGCGGCGCGGGCCTGAAGCCGTATTGCGCGGTGTCGGCCACGCTCAAGGACGCGGCGACCGGCGCGCTGCTGGCGTCGGCCTCGGTCGACAGCGTGCGCATCACCAACCCGAACAACCAGCGCAAGATCTGGTACGGCGTCAGCAACTACGACGCGGCCGCGCCGAACTATCCGGTCGTCTTCACTCCGCGCTCGGAGACCTATTACGCGGAAGTGGAGCAGTGCAATCCGATTTGCCCGTAAGCCGTCCGAAGCGCAGCCATGAAGCCGCGCGCCGCTGGCGGCGTCGCGGCGATGCGTTCCAGCGCCGGGCCCCGGAATCGTTCCGGGGCCCGGCCTGCGTTCATCGTCCGCAGCGCAGTCCCGGCTCGGCGGGCACCGACTTGCACGCCGGAGCGCCGTACTCGTCCAGGCATTGGCGCGCCGATGCGCACGAGCGGCAGCGTCCGTCTGCGCAGAGGTAAGCGCCGCAGGCATTGAGTTTCCCGTCGCGCAACGCAGCCGGCGCGCGCGGCGCGGGAGATCAGCGGCCGAGGGCGGCCAGCAACGAGCGCAGCAGCCGGTCGTCCGGCCTGTCCTCCAGCGGCAGGCCGGCATCCTCGAACCAGCTCTCGTCGGCTTCCGGATGCGGGCCGCTCAGTACCACCGCGCCGTGGCCGAACGAGTAGCGCGCAGCGGCGATGTCGTCGTTTGCGTAGGTGGCGATGACGCGGAAGCCAGGGTCTTTCGCCGCGCGCAATAGGTAGGGGCCGTCCTGATAGAAGACGGTTTGCGCGCGGCCCTGCCAGCGCACGGCGACGCTGGCGTCTTCGCTGTTGTCGACCTCGAAGCCGGGACGCCCGACTTCCGACTCCAGTTCGTGCGGCACCAGGCCGAGTCCGGACCCGCTGGCGAGGTAGGCTCCCATGCAAATGCCGAGGTAGCGGCCGCCGTGGGCGACGTAATCGTGGATGGCGCCGACCCGCTCGTCGCCGAGGCTGGCGAACGCCGCCGGGATGTTCTGGCCGCCGCCGGGCTGCGCGTAAACGTCGTAGCGCGCAAGATTCGCGGGAGTGATGTCGATGGGTTCGTCCGCGCCGACGAAGTCGACGCGGTACTTCGCACCCAGCGCCTCGATCGCGCGCTTCAGCGTTTCCGAGCAGTGGTCGCACGCGGCCGGGCCGCGGTAGACGGCTACGCGAACGGTGTCGCCGCGGGTGCCGGCGAAGGCATGGAACGCGAGTGCGGCCGACAGGACCGATGCGACGATCTTCAGGGCGACGCTTCGCATACGCTCGATCCTCCGGCGGTGGGCAAGGGCGATGCGCCCGCGGGCGGTCGGACGCTGTGCCGGCAGCCTACATCCGCTGGCCGCGCGGAAAGGTAACGGTTGTTGATCGTTGCGTAACTCGACCCGACCGCGATCGCGCTACCGCGGGACATGCCCCGACGCGTGGCCAAACGATGTGCAGGCGCCGTCTGCTTTTTGCGGCGCCGGCGGCGGAAGATCGATCGCCTGCGGCGAGCAGCCATCCAGCAGGCTCGACCGCCAACTGGCGAGTGGGCGTTGGCGATCAATCACGAGTTCAAGCAAGGGCTGCAGCAAGGAGCTAACCGTCTTCGGGCCTGGCGCTATACAGCGCAAAACAACAGAGCCCCATTTTTGGGGGCTCTCTTGTTCAAGCGACTTTGCATCGCTCAATCCCGCGGATTCTGCCCGCCGCGCTTGTGCTGGTCGTTCTGGTCGTCGTCGCCCTGGTTCGGGTTGCGCCCTTCGCGGCCCTCGCGCTCGCGGTCCTTCTGATCCTGTTGGTTCTGTTGGCCCTGTTGGTCGCCCTGGCCTTGCTGGTTGGTGCCCATTTTGATCACCTCTCGCTGGAGCCGAATCGAAGTTGATTCGGATGGCGCGACAGTGCGCGCGCTGAGGTTAACAAGCCATCGCTCCTGATCCCGAATAAGATCACGGCTTACGAACGTTGCATAAACGTTCGTTATTTCCCGTTCGAACAGTGAGCAGCAATTGGCGGATTTCAACTAAATCGTTCATGGCGCTCGGTGCAGGCGCATCCCCGTGGTCGCGCGACTGAGGCGACCCAGGTAGTCGGGATCGTGTCGTTGGCTGTGTTCTGGTCCTAAACCCGCACCGCCGCCACCACCGCGCGCCTTTCCCTGTGCAACAGGTTCTCGCCACGCCCCGTGTATCGCTGATCGACCTCTCGGCCGTTGGCCTTCGGCCTAGGTCACTGGCCGTCGGCGTCGACTCCGCCGAGAGTGCGAAGCGCACACAAGCGCGCCCGGCCCACCGGCGAGCGAGCGCCATCCGCGCCGCGCCGCCAACCAACGGCAGGTTACAAGCGCAGCAAAACCCAGCAGACTCCCGCTCCGGGTTCCCCGAGAGAATCGAACTTCGATGCGCCAGGCGTGGGACAGGATTCGAACCCGGATCGAGGCGCGCCTGCCTGCGTCCGGCGCGCGCTCGATACTGCTCGGCGTGGCGGCGTGGGCCTTGGCGACCCTGATCAGCGCAGCGCAAGGGCAGGCCTTCGCCGCCTACCGGGGCCGTCCCCAGGAATGGTGGGGCGCGCTGGGGTATACCGCGGCGATCTTCGCGGTGTGGGCGGCGCTGGCGCCGGCGATCATGGCCGCGGCCGAGCGCTTGTTCGCGAGCGCTTGGAACAAGAGCCTGCAGGCGGCCGTCGCCGTGCTCGGATACTTGGTCGCCACCGCGCTGCACGTCGCCTTGTTCGTCGTGGTTTTCTGGCCGATTTACGGGTCGGGGCTGGCGAACCCGTTGGCGATGGTAGCGCCGGTGCTCTTGGCCAACTTCGACAAGGCCGCCGTCGCGTATGCCGGCTTGATGATCGCCGTGCTGATCCGTCGGCGCCTGCGCCAGCGCCCCGTCGCCGCCGAGCCGGCGCCGGAACGGCGCGAAAGCGAGGGGCTGTGGATTCGCGTCGGCGCCGGCTCGCGCCTGGTCCGCTTTCAGGAGATCGACTGGATCGCCGCCGCCGGCGACTACGCCGAGGTGCACGCCGGCGGCCGCAGCCTGCTCATGGACCGGTCGCTCGCCGCCCTGACCGGCGAGCTCCCGGCCGACTTCGCCCGCATCCATCGCGGCGCGATCGTGCGCCTGGACCGGATCCGCGAGATCCGCAACCTGGGCCGGGGCGACGCCAACGTGGTCCTGCAGGGCGGCCACACCCTGCGTCTGAGCCGGCGCTACCGGGACAATCTCGCGGGTCTGATCGCCCGCTAGCCCGCTCGCCGACCGGGCGATCCCGCTCGCAGAATTGCGCTGGCCGCTGCGGCCGGCGCGGGCTTAGCTTGCCTCCAGGTACTGGAACGAGGTGCTACGCCGTGCGCAATATGTACTCCGCCTTGCTGTTCGCTCTTCCCATCCTGTTGCTGGCGTTCGGCTCGATCAAGGCGTTCGACGCCGACGACCGGGTCGTGGTCGTCGGCGCCCTGCACGGCCTGCATGATCGCGAGCCGGCCTTTGGCTACGATCGTCTGCGCTCGGCGATCGTCGACTTCCGGCCGGACGTGCTGGTTCTGGAGGTCCGGCCCGACGAACTGGCGGAGAAGAAGCCGACCCCCGGGCGGCCGGAATACCCGGCGGTGATCTGGCCGCTGCTCGCCCGGATGCGGGTCGATGCGGTCGCCATGGAGCCCGGCGGCGATCGTTATAAAGAGATTACCGGCCAGGCGGGGGCGGCGTTCGCGGCGCTCAAGCAACGCAACCCGGCCGGAGCCGCCGCCCTGACCCGCCTGGACGAGGCGACCGACGAAGCGCTTCTGGCCTACTGGCAGACGCCGGGGCAGGTCCAGGACGAAAAGACCGCGGCGGTGGCCGCGGGCTTGCAGTCGGCCCAGTTCGCGCTGGCCGGCCCGGATTTCGCGGCCGCGCAGGCCCGTTGGGACGGTTACATGGCCAGCCAGGTGCGGCAGGCCGTGCGCGACCACCCGGGCAAGCGGGTCATGGTCGTCGCCAGCTACCGCAATCGCGCGCTGCTCGACCGGGTCGCGCGCGAGCAGGCGCCGCAGCGCATCGTCGACGCGCGCGCCTGGGTCGGCAAGGCCGCTGCGCCTTCGGCCGCGGGCGCGAACTGAGCCCGGCTTCGCCTGCGCGATGCATCGCCTGCCGTGAATTTTCCGCGCAGTCGTTTGCGGATCGAGGACAGAGGCTGTCCCTGATCGAGCGCGTGCGCGCCATCGGACTGCACAAGCGTGATGCCGAGCAAGCCGGCGCATGATGGTCGGTCCGGATCATGGCGTCGGCGAAGAACCGGACCGTCGACAGATTCGCCGGCGCGGCGCCAACCGTCGCCCCGGCCCTGCACAGCGCGGCCTCAGTCGAGCCTGCGGACGCGCATCCCCATTACCGACCACCACTCCCCGGAGAGAGCCACGATGAATGTCGGAACACCCGCACGCGCCGCCTGCTTTGTCACAGTCCTCCGCGTTCTCGCCTGCAGCGCGCTCGTCGCGCTTGCCGGCGCCGCCAACGCACAGCAGGCGCTGCGCGGCTGGCAGCTGACCCCCGCCAACACCGGCCTGGCCGCGCTCGGACGGCATACCTGCGATTCCCTGCCGCGCTACACCGGCAACGCCAAGCTGCCGGCGGGCGCGCGGATCAGCGACGTGCGCTTCGAGACGCCGCTGGATTTGTCGGCCGGCGACATCGTCGTCGAACGCTCGTGCTTCCGCCCGACCTCGCTCAGCGAAGGCGCCGCCGTGCTGACCACGACCGACTATTCGCGCTGCGTCGACGACCGCTGCCCGCCGGCCAAGGGCCGGGTCGAGATCCGCGACTCGGAGATCTCCGGCGCGCTGATATCGCAACGACGCATCTCGCGTTCGTGCGCGTTCCTCGGCGTGGGCATTCTCGAGCGCAACTATATTCACGACACCGGCAGCGGCATCTGTTTCTACAACACCGGCCCGCAGTACGACGCCGTGGCCGACGGCAACTACGTCCACCGCCTGCGTTCCTACGGCACCGGCTCCAGCGCGTCGCACAATTCGGCTGCGACCGTGCGCGACTTCTCCACCGCCGCCAATCCCCTGCGGCGCATGCTGATCCGCAACAACCGCCTCGACATCCGCTCGGGCAACGACACCGGCGCGCTGTTCTTGCAGACCGCCGCCGACATCGATCAAGTCCGGGTCGAGGGCAACTTGTTCGAGGGCGAGGGTTACCAGCTGATCCTGGAGTCGCGCTGGGGCAACCGCTACGGCCGCGCGCTGAGCGCGGTCGACAACCGCTTCAGCGTGACCGGCTACGGCTACGGTTATGTGTACGACGAGGGCGCGCGGCTCGGCTACGGCTGGAGCCAGTGGGCCGACAACTATCGCAACGATCCCGCTCAGCCCGATCACCGCGGCGCGGCGTTGGCCAATCCGGAGCCTTATTCGGACTGAAGCAGGGTGCGATCGCAGCCGCGGGGCGGGCGCCGACCGCGGCGGCGCTCGGCACAGGCGATATCAGCGCAAGCCGCCGGTCCGCGGCATCTGGTTCAACTCGTCGATGACCGCTTTGGGCGCGCGCAAGCGGATCTGCACCGGAAAGGATTCCTGCACGACCACGTCCTTGACCACGCCGCGCTTCTCCAGCTCCATGACCTTGGCCAGCACCGGATCCGGAGATTCGGCGCTGCCGACGATCGTCGCGCTCTCCAGCGGGGCTTGCGCCTGCGCCGTTCGGTTGCTGTCGGGTCCGCAGCCGGTCAACAGCGTCAGCGCGGCGATCAGGGCGATGGATTTCATGTCTGCCTCGTAGTCCTGTCAACGAGCGGAAGTCGTGGCGCACCGCGAGGGTGCGCCACGTTGTTGCGGGGCCGGCGCCGGATCGGACTGCTCCGAACCGGCGCCGCGGGCTCAGGGATTGCTCGAAATCCAGCCCTGCAAGGTGTTGTACACCGTGCTGGTCAGGCGCGTGCCGCAATTCTGGCTCGACGAGCCGGTGGTGTGGATGCCGCGAACGTAGTCGCCGGCGGCGATGCCGCTGCCGCTGTTGCCGCCCGAGGTATCGATGGTGTAGCACAGCCGATACGAACCGCTGGTCGACACCGGTCCCGAATGGGTCCACATCGTGCCCAAGGGCTTTTCGCCGGGATAGCCGGTGATCACGTAGTTGCCGTCGGAGTAGGTGCCCCAGCCCGAGTGTCCGCCGTGAGGCGCCGAGGCGAGCACGATCATGCCGTAGTCGAAATTGCTGTCGGCGCCGTTATGCCAGGCGGTCGTGGTCAGCGCGCGCGCCCAGGTGGTCGTGCCCCAGGGCTGGTAGCTGCCGTTCTGGGCGGTGGTGAAGTCCAGGGCGGAGTACCAGGTGCCGGAGCCGTTGGACACGCAATGGCCCGCCGTCAGCACATGCTTCGGCCCGATCAAGGTGCCGGTGCAGCCGATGCCGATGCGGCCGATATGCCAGTACGGGTTCGCGACGGTGTTGGTGATCTGCACCCGGTCGTCGGCGCCGATGACGACCTTGGGCGTGTACAGGGCGTTGCGCTGCGTCGCCGGCAAGACCGGCGGGGTGCTGAACGACGCCGGCGTGCGGCCCACCTTCTCCAGGTCGGCGATGGCCTTTTCGAAGATGGCCACGTCCTCGGGATTCATCGTCGATGCGTACTGCGCGCCGTCGCGAGTGACCATGACCGTGCTCAAGCCGGCCGCCTTTTGCCGGGGCGAGAGCAGGCGCGCGTCGATGGACGCGCCGGTTTCCGGCAACGCGCGGGTCACCAGGTTTTCGCCATGGATGAAGCGGGCTTTCTCGTTCAATTTCTTGAATGCCGTCTGTTGCGCTTCCGCGGTGTTCACCAGCGGGGCCGAGACCAACAACACCAAACCAAACGCGGCCAGATTTTTCATAACACGCTCCATTGTCGGTTGAATAGTCCATTGGCAAGCGATCGGGCGGGCGCGTCCTGCGCTCGCACGATGCGTCCGGCCCGGCATCGGCCTGGGTCGGAGTCGCGACAACGAACCTGTCGGTTGTCGCGTCGCGGCCCTCCGTGGCCGCGCAGCAGGGCGGCGGTGCGCCCTGTGGCTGATTCGCACTGCATCGCGGTTCTCATCGCGTCCGTGCGCGTTCTTGCGCATGCGTTGTGCGACGGCGCGCCGGCGCGCGCGGCGCGCGCGGCGCGAGCATTCGATTTCCAGGCCGAGCGGCCTCGATCCGGGGCGAAGGCCTGCGTGGATGGATCTGGCCACCTCCATGTTCGTGCACAGAATGCGCGGCGCTCTTCGGTGCGCTTCGTTTGATCCGATATCCGCAGCCTCCGAATCTTGTTACTCCCTAATTCCTGGGGTCGTCGTGATAGCTCTCACAGTTGCTTGTCGGTGATTTCGACCATATCGGTAATAGTGTCGTGTGTGTCGCAATCGAGATTCAGCAGTGGATCGGTTGATCGACAACATCGAGGCAGGCGATAGAGCGATACGTTTTTTTGTGTGTTTTTGTTGATTGGTATCGTCGCGGTCGATTCGAGCGGCCGGCGACATCGGTATCGCCAGAGTGGTTCGCCGGTCGGCGGTCGCGTGTTGCCTGGTCGCAACGACCGAGTCGATGCCGTCCTGAGCGCGCCGAATTTCGCGTTTTAGAGCTTGGCTGTGAGATCGGCTCCGCGATCGCCCGCTTTCAGGGCAAATCGACTTTTCTCCAAGGCGTCAGCGCCGGTCTGGCTGCCGTGCGCATGGAGCGTCTTGCTCGTTGATGGCGGAGGCTTTTGCGGGCGAAGTCGCAACGATGCGAAACAGGGGGCGATTTTTGTGAGCTGAATCAAGCATCGGTCGAAAAAGTTGGCCGCAGCGTGCGCTCGACAGCGTAGTAGCTGGCGATGGACCAAGGCGCAGGCGCTTGGACCTTGAGGCGGCGCTCCTGGCGAATCACGCGAAGGGTTCTCCATGAGCCTCGAGGCTGCTTCGTTGCTTGTCGCCCAGTGTCGCGATCAAGGAAGGTCGCCGCGCGAAGCGCCGGGAACCAGTTGAGGCCCGCGTGTTTCGGCGTCGTCGAGCACGGGCGGGATCGCAGCAGGGAACGATATTCCTGTGAATAGTGGAGCTGTCGCCGCGGCGGCAGCGCCCGTCCGGGACGTGCTCGCAATAGTTCGGCACCGCCACGCACCACGCTGTCGAGGTGGGCCGGTGGAAGAAAGCTTCTTGATCCACGAACCGCTCGACGATGCTGTCTCGACAGGCATTCGCCGCACGGCGCCCGTTGCACCGAATCGGCGGCATCGCAGCCGATGAAGGCAGGCAAGGCGCCTGACCCAGTCCCGGAAGTCAATCGATAAAAGGAGATTCCATCGTGGCAGGCATCCAATGGTCGGCCCCTCAGTCGCTGGCCTATATCCCCGACGGCAAGCTGGTGACGTTCACGGCGATGCATCAGGCCGCGTACACGCAGTACGTCCAGATCATCGACGGCAACGGCAACCCCATCAGCTTCTATTGCCTGGACGCCAGTCAGGCGAGCTTTCCGATCTCCGGAAGCGGTGTCGAGGTCGGCTTTCTCCAGAACGGAGCCGGCAGGTTCACCATGGCGTCCGGTATGCAGGTCCAGTTCGGCAGCAGCGGGCCGTATGTTCCGAAGGTCTCGGCGGGCAATCCGGTCCAGTTCTTCATCAGCGGCGTCGTACGCGGCGGGGGAACCTTGTACGTGACCGAAGACGGTACCGATAACGACTACAACGACACCAGCTTCGTGATCCAGTGGTACCAGTCCGTGGGCTGACCCGCCCCTCGACCCGTTCCCGATCGAATCGGGCGGCACGACCACTCATGAATTCCCACGGCTGCCGCGACGGATCGCGTGGATCCGTCGCGGAGCGAGACACTGACGGAGTGCGGCAATGAAGACCAGCATCATCATGTTCGGCGCGCTCGCCAGCGCGCTGGCGATGGCCACAGCGTGTACGAAAACCGAACCCACCGTCGCCGCTGCATCGGTCGCCAAGGAGCAAACGACGGCATTTCCGGGCGGCGAACCGATCACGCCGGCCGACCTGACCGCGACCCCGGCGGCGCTGCCCGCCGCTCCGCCGGCGTACAACTACGATCCCTACAACCCCAACATCACCCACGCGCAATACGCGCGCTTCGCCTGGCGGCAGTTCATCCACTTCAATTCCCCGGCGCAGAAAAACGGCGTCGATGTCGCCGGCAAGTCGCCGGTGGTGCGCGGGAGCATCGATCCGAGCCGCAACTTCGCCGCATCCGGCGCCAGCGACTTCTATCGCAGCGGCACCACCGCCGCATCCAACTTCAGCAGCAATCAGCTGGTCTGGGAAACCTTCGCCCATCGGTCCGAACTGTTCCCGGCGGGGTCGGCTCCCAAGGGCAACCTGGCCGCCCTGGATCCGGAGTACGTCTTCCAGGGGAATCTGAAGGTCGCCTCGGCCGACGCCCGATTCAACAATCTCGACGAAAACAGCCAGATCGGCCAGAACCAGATCTTCTTCCCCAAAAACGGCAACACGCCGTCGACCAATCCGCAGGACGATCACATCATCCTGTTCCAGGCCAAGGTGAACCCGGTCGAATACGACTATATAAAATCCATCTATAACGCCGGCAATCCGCCGGCGTCGCTGGAATTGCCGCCCAACGCGACGAACCAGAACGAATCGGTGGAGGTCAAGTCGGCGTGGCGGGAAATGACGCCCGAACTGATCGCGTCCGGCCGCTATCACACGGCCGAGGCCTTGTACTACTACAACGAAAACGGCGTCACCCAGGCCCGGGTGGCCACCTTCGGCCTGGTCGGCCTGCACATCCTGCGCAAGATGGAGAACTACCCGACCTTCGTCTACACCACCTTCGAACAGGTCGACAGCCTGACCACGCCGGACAAGAAGGAGACCGGGTTGTACCTCATCAACCTGTACAACGAAATGCAGTACGACGCATCGGTGCCGCCGGGGACGCGGCCGACGGCGATCCTCAACTCGGGTTCCAACCGCACGGCAGTCACGCTGCCGTTGGCGGGGCCGGTCGACAGCGCGCACGGCTACGATGTCGTTCCCGGAAAATTCAACGTGCCCAGCGGATTTTCGGGGCCGATCAAGGTCCAGAATCCGCCGGTAGCGACCAGCGCGGTGTATGAGGTCAACAACGAAGTCCAGCAAGCGATGGCCAGCACGCCTGCGTTCAAGGATTCGGTGTGGCGCTATTACCGTCTGGTCGGGCTGCAGGTGTTGCCCACCAACGAGGACAGCTCGGTCACGCCGGCCAAGCCCGATCCGCTGACCCAGGACTTTTACCTGGCGAACATCGTGATCGAGAGCAGCCAGCCCGGCATCCAGTTGTTCAAGGGCGGCGTCAAGGATCCCGACCCCGACCAGAAGCAATTCACCCTGCTGGCCAAGCGCGGTCTGCCGAGCATCCTGGACGTGAAGAAGCTGCCGCCGAATTCCGACCAGCTGGTGATGGGCGGATGCATGGGCTGCCACGGCAACGCGCAATATCCCAGGGGCAAGGACGGCAAGGGTCCGAGCATCTTCAGTTTCCTGATCAACCAGGGCACCCTGACCGGCGGAGGTTTCAGCGCCGACGTGCGCAACGAATCGTCGGCGTCGTTGAGCGCGAAGCGCCTGGAGTATCTGGTTTATTGAGTAGTGAGCAGGCCCGGAAGCGTTGCCGCTTCCGGGCCGTGCGCGGTGATCGCGCCGCGTGCTTCCGGCGCCGGAGCGGCTGGAAGGAGCGCCGGATGCAGCGGCTATCCGCCGGCGGGCGCCGACGCGTTCGCTCGCGTAGGTTGTCAACGCCGAACGCCGGGTTCGTCCAATGCCTGTGGCGATCGCAGCTGCATGCCCGAATCGCTGCACAGCAGCATATTTCGCAGCGTGACGATCGCCGCATTAATCGCAGACCCGGCAGCTTGACACCCGAGTCGCCGCCCACCAAAGTCGGCAGCGCCCAATAGCGCTGCACACGCATGCAGCGCACTGCGCGGATCGGCCACCGACCGCACGACGATCGTCATTGTTCTCTGGGGGGAACGGCCGCGCCGCAACAGGTTTGCCGCGTGGCTCGAAAAGGCTGGCGCCTCTTGCGCCGGCCTCCTTCCCTATTCACCAGGCACCTGGAGAACACATCCAATGAGCACCAGATTGACAGGATTCTTGCTGTCCGGCGTTTTGCTGGCGGCCGGGCTCGCGCCCGCGCACGCGCAGAGCGTCAGTTGCGCGGGGATCGCCGATTGGAACGCGTCCACCATCTATAGCGCGGGCGACAAGCTCGTGTATCAGGGGCGGCTGTACCAGGCGACGACCTCGATCTGGAACACGCCGCCCACGCACTGCCCGAGCTGCGGCTATTACCAGGATCTGGGCGCCTGCAGCGCCGGCGGCAACACGCCGCCGACGGTCGCGTTGACCGCACCGGCGAACGGCGCCACCTTCGCCGCCGGCGCCACCATCAACGTCACCGCGAATGCGGCCGACGCCAACGGCAGCGTCGCCCAGGTGCAGTTCTTCCGCGGCAGCACTTCGCTCGGCGTCGACACCACGGCCCCGTACAGCGCGAGCTGGACCAACGCGGCCGCGGGCAGCTACGCGATCACCGCGGTCGCCACCGACAACCAGGGCGCCACCACCACCTCCGCCGCGGCCAACATCACCGTCAACGCCGGAACCCCCGACACCACCCCGCCGAGCGTGCCGGCCGGGCTGGCCGCGACCTCGGTGACCTCCTCCAGCGTCAACCTGAGCTGGAACGCTTCGACCGACAACGCGGGCGGCAGCGGCGTCGTCGGCTACGACGTCTATCGCAACGGCACGCTGGTCGGCTCGCCCGCCGGTACGTCGTTCGGCGACACCGGCCTGGCCGCGTCCACGGCCTACACCTACCGAGTGCGCGCGCGCGACAACGCCGGCAACGCCTCGGCCCAAGGCGCGCAAATCAGCGCGACCACCAGCGCCGGCGGCGGCGACAACACCCTGCCGCGGCATGCGCTGGTCGGGTACTGGCACAACTTCACCAATCCGTCCGGCCCGACCTATCCGATCAGCCAGGTCTCCAACGACTTCGACGTCATCGTGGTCGCGTTCGGCGACGACGCGGGCAACGGCGCGGTCAGCTTCACGGTCGATCCGGGCGCCGGCACCGAAGCGCAGTTCAAGGCCGACGTGGCCGCGGCGCGTGCGCGCGGCAAGAAGGTCGTGCTGTCGCTCGGCGGCCAGAACGGCACGGTGACGTTGAACAACGCGACCCAGGTGGCCAACTTCGTCAACAGCATGGAAGACCTGATCCGCTACTACGGCTTCGACGGCGTGGACATCGACCTGGAAAGCGGCGCGGGCGTCTATCACGGCGCGGCCGTGCAGACCAACCTGGTCACGGCGATCAAGCAGCTCAATACCCGCATCGGCCCGTCGTTCTACCTGTCGATGGCGCCCGAGCATCCGTATGTGCAGGGCGGCTTCACCGCGTACAGCGGGATCTGGGGCGCGTACCTGCCGATCATCGACGGACTGCGCCAGGAGCTGGACCTGATCCATGTGCAGTACTACAACAACGGCGCGCTGTACACGCCGTACAGCCAGAACGGCCTGGCCGAAGGAACGGTCGACATGCTGGTCGGTGCCAGCCTGATGTTGATCGAAGGGTTCCGCACCAACAACAACACCGGCGTCGTCTTCAACGGCCTGCGGCCGGATCAGGTCGCGCTCGGACTGCCCTCGGGCCCGTCCTCGGCCAACAGCGGACAGGCTTCGTCGGCGACGATCGCCAATGCGCTGAACTGCCTGACGCGGCTGCAGAACTGCGGAACCATCCGGCCCCAGCAGGCCTATCCGACCTTCCGCGGCGTCATGACCTGGTCGGTCAATTGGGACCGGCGCGATGGGTTCAACTTCTCCAAGCCGGTGCGGGCGACGTTGAACACCTTGCCCTGAGCGGCGGCGAAAAAGCCGAAGGGCGGGCGATGCTTCGCCCGCCCTTCGATTCCTCTGCGTTCGGCGCCCTGGGTGGGCGCCGATTCTGTTTCGTCGCTCGATCGGCGGATCGTCATTTCAGGTAATGCGCTTTCTGCGCCGGATAGTAATCGCCGAACGACGGCAACGGTTTGCCCTCGCGAGCGGCGACGAGCATGTCGAGGTAGTACTCCCACCCCGGCCCGACTTCGCCGGCCATCGTCCTGTCGCTCAGCGCTTGTACGAAACGCAGCTGCGTTTCGGCGCCGATCTGAGTCAGTGTCAGCTCGATGCGCCAGTCGCCGTAATCGTCCTTCATGGCGACGACCAGACGGTGCGGCGCCGCGCATGCTTCGATCCGCACATCCGACCACGGCTGGCCTTTCTCGTGCAGCATCTGCAGCCGCACGACCTTGCCGGGCCCGGCCTCGCCTTCCCAGCGCCCGAACCAGAGCGCGGTCTTCTCGGGTTGGGTCACGCTGGCCCAGACCTCATCGACGGATGCGGCAAAGCTGCGTTCGATGATCAAGTCGTTGCCATCGAGATGGCCGGTGGGCTTGGGGCTCATGTCGTCTCTCCGCGGGGCTCGCAGATCCAGGCCGGACAAGGGCGGCTGTTCTGCGGCGATAGTACCCGCTCGCGAGACACGGCGAATCCGCAGCAGGCGCAGCGACTGCGCTCGGTCGAGACCGAGCGCTGCAATACGCCGCAAGCCGCGTCCTTGCGGCTCGGGCGAGCGCAGCTGCCGACCGTTCGTGCCGATACGGAGCCGCGCCACGGGGGAACGTCAATTCATCCGGTCTTCGCCCTGGATGATCTCGGGGCTGACTTCCTTCACTCCGGCCAGCGCCTGGATCTTGGCAATCGCCGCCATCGCGTCGGCGACCGAATCGAATTCGATCCGGCCGTTGCCGCCGGCCTTGGACGAGTTGATCAAGGTGCCGCCGCTGACGCGCGCCGCGTCCTGCAGCACGGCGACGTCGCTGTGGTAGACCTCGAGCGTGGACGTCACCACCACCGGCCGGCCGTCGTCGCTCATCGCGGCCGCCAGCTTGGTCTTCGGCGCCGCGGTCTTGGCCACCGCGCCGGTCTGCGCCGCCTTGGACCGCACGGCATAGGCGCCGACGCGGACTTCGTTGGCGTCGGCGGCCTTCCTGGCTTGCGTGCGGCTCACCACCGAATCCGGCACCAGGCGGAACTCGCTGTAGCCGATGCGGAAGGACGGGCCGGTCGCGGCCTGTTGCAGTTGCTCGCGCGCCGTGTCTTGCGATTGCGCGTGCGCGCTCGCGGCCATGGCCAGCAGGATCGGATAAACGAACATCGCGATTTTCATGATCAATGCCCCAGGACGCGAATCTTGAAGGACGCCAGCTTGCCCTTGGAGGCGGCGCCGGCGGCGAGCGGCACGTCGGCCAGTTCCAGGGTCCAGGTGCCCTGGCCGGACTCGTCGAGGAAGGCGTTGCTGGTGAAGAAGTCCGCGCGGAACGCGCTGGTGCTCAGCCGGGTCATGGCCGGGAACACGGTGCTGCGGGTTCCGCTCGGCGAGATCAGCGTGACCTGCACCGGGAACGGCGTGACGGCGTCGTTGCGATAGTCGGTCGACCAGCCCAGTTGCACGGATTCGACCTTGCGGATGCCGTTGCCGATGGCGATGCGCAGACGCGCCGGCGCGGCCGGGTTGCCGATCGCCACCGCGGCCTCGGGTTGCACCCGCTGCCAGCCCGAATCCACCAGGGGCGGCAGGTTCTTGAACTTGCCGGCCGCCTCCACCGCGAGCGTGGCGTCGACCAGGCCGTAGCCGAACCAGTTGCTGAAGCTGTGGCCGGCGGCGTTGCGGGTCCAGCCGGGAACCAGCACGGTTCCGTTCGCGTGCACCGCCGCCGGCTGGTCCGGATCGACCTTGCGCGCGGTCGTGGCCAGGATGTACTTGACGTCGCGATAGGTGAGCCTGGGATTGGCCTGCAGCACCAGCGCCACCACGCCGGAGACCGTCGGCGCCGCGGCCGAGGTGCCGTTCATGATGCCGGTGTAGTTGCAGCTGTCGTCGATGGTGGACGCGCTGGAATCCAGATCGTTGACCCGATCGAGGTTGAAGCTGGATTTGATGACGAAGTTGTTGTAGCCGCGGTCGCAGCCGACCAGGTCGGTCGTCGCGATCGCCGGCTCGTAGCGGTTCGACGCCAGGCCCGGCTGATGCTTGGCCTGGCGGCCGTATTCGCCGCCGAGCCCGGACACCCACAGGCTAGATCCCGGGCTCGAATAGCTCGAGCGTTTTCCGTTGGCGTTGACCGCGGCGATGGTCATGACGTTGAACAGGTTGTTGCGGTAGTCCAGCCCGGTCTGCTTGCAGCCGACATTGGCGTCGACGACCGCCTTGGGGCAGTCCGAAATGAAATCGTTGCCGGCGGATTTGACGTAGCTGATGCCGCGGCCTTCGCGGGTCTGCGACATCGGGCCCTCGTAGGAGGCGACGCTGTTCTCGGAGAACGTCTGCATCGTCGTCCCGCTGTAGCCCCAGCTGTTGTTGGACACGTCCTGGCGCTTGGCCTCGGCGCCGTCCCACCAGGCGTAAAAGATCTCGCCGGTGGACAGGCCGCAGAACAGGAAGCAGTCGCCGAATCCGTTGAAGCTCTTGAGCTGGGCGGACGGGGCCACGCCGCGCACGCCGATGCCGTTCCAGCCGACCGCCGCGATGATGCCCGCGACCGCGTTGCCGTGCGCGTTGCCGGCGTTGGTCGGGCTGGTGTCGTGGGTTTGGGTGTCGAAGTTCCACGAGCCGTCGGGCACCATGTTCGCGGCGAGATCGGGATGGGCGATGTCCACGCCGGAATCGAGCACGCCGACGACCACGCCCTTGCCGCGGATGTTGTAGTCGTGCAGGTCGTCGATGCCCAAATCGACGGCGAACGCCGGCTTGGTATCGGCCAGGACGCTCTGGCCGTAACTCATCAGATGCCATTGATAGCGGTACAAGGGATCGCCCTGTTGCGCCTGCGCGGCGCTGGCGGACAAGGCCAGCAGCGTCGCCAGACTCAGAATCGTCCGCTTGCGGTTGGATGGGTGCATATGCCTGCTCCTCGGGGTGGCGGGTGCGGCGAGCCGTCGCGGCGCAGCGTTCGCTCGCGCCGACACGGCTTGCGGATGCAGCGGCGCAGTCGCCGGTGGAAAATCGGTTGGTTGCCGCGGCGGTGCGTCGTGCCGGTTTCAGCGGCGCTGGCCTATCGCACCGGCGGTCGCATCGGCGACGGTCGCATCGGATACGCACCGATGCGACGCGTTACGCGGTACGCGACCGGGTCGCGCACCGGCGCGGTTACGGCGAGAAATACGCCTTGATGCTCGACCACACGCCATCGAGCTGCGAGTAGTAGTCCGGATCGCTGGGCGCGCTGCAGTACGAGGTGCCGCCGTACAGGCCGCCGCGCAACTGGTAGCCGCCGGTCGCGGAAATCGTGAACAGGCCCGAGCCCGACGAGCCGCCTTCGGTGACGCCGGTGGTCCAGGTAACCTTGGTCAGCGGTTTCTTGCCGTCGATCGTGCTGGACAGCGCGCTCACCGAGCCGAGCGAGTACTTCTTCAAGTCGCCGGACGGGTGGTGGATGCCTTCGATCGCGGTGCCGTTGGTCGAAATGGCGGAGCTGTTCCAGCCGGCGTAATAAGCGCCGCTGGGCGGAGCGGACTTGAGCTCGAGCAGCAGCGTGTCGCGGGTCGCGTGGCTGTACAGCAGGGTGGCGCCGCCGGTCAGGGTGACCGCCTTGTCGCTCAAGGTGTCGTTGTCGCAGCCGGTGGCGTCGTACAGCCAATAGGTCTGCAGCGTGTTCGCGACCTTCTGGGTCGAGATGCAGTGCGCTGCCGACCAGAACAACTGGCGCTTGGGCGAGTTCGAATTGTTGAGCAAGGTGCCCGAGCAGTAGCCGGTGTAGCCGGTCTTCGGGGTGAACACCATGCGCGCCACGGACTTGCTGGCCGACAGGAACTCGGCGCTGGGCTTGACCCGGCAAACGATGTCCTTTTCGCAGTAATCGCTGCTGCCGATGTCGCCGACGCCCTTGGCGAAGGACGGCTGCGAGGCGGAAGGGTCGACCTGCAGATGCGAGAACATCGGCGCGCTGAGGGTGTAGTCGCTGGGGCGCGCGGATTTGGGCAGGACGATTTCGACGGTGATGGTGTCGCCGGAGATCACCGGCGACCAGCCCATGTCGTCGCCGGCGAAGGCGCTGCCGTTGTCGGCGAAGATGCGGCCGTCGGCGCCGGCGAAGCGCAGCGTCACCTTCGACGGGTCGGCATGCGCGCCCTTCGCCGAGCCCAGGCGCAGGCCGGCGCGCAGCGCGGCCGCGGCGCTGGAGGTCAGGGTGAAGCGCGCGCCCTGGGCGCCGCCGGGCAGGGGTTCCCAATCCAGTCCGCCCAGGTCGATGCGCGCACGCGCCACCTTGCGCGGAAAGCCGATTTCCAGCGGCTGGCCGCGCTTGAAGCGGTCGTTCCTGCGCTTTTGCGCGTCGGCCAGGGTGGCCGAGTCGGGCGATGCGAGATCGACCGCGCGCAGCGCGCGGCGCTTGGCGCCGGTGACGAAGCTGTCGCCGCCGAAGGTCTTGGCGACCGGCGTGCCGGTCACCGGAGCGCCGCCCATTTCATCGGCTGCGGCGTTGCCGCCGAGCATCGAGATACCGCTGACCACCGCGATCAACAACGCGTTCTTGACGGACATTTGCGAACTCCTCGGATGGGGCCGGACACCGCGCCGGCCGATGGTTTCCCCGGCGTCGCGCGGGGACGGTTCGCGCCTGCGAGGGCCTCATGCCGAGAGCCGCAACGACGACGACAGCGGCAGTGTTGTCGAGCCGATCAGAGTGCGAGGCGCCGTGGAGTTAACATTTGGCGCGAAAAATGAGAGTGCGGCCACGGATCGAAAATGTGATATTTCGATAGACGCGACAACGAATTCGCGCGAAAACTCCCTACCTTTTCGCTGGTTTCGCGTTGCGGTCGGGAGCGCGTTCGAAGCGCGGGCCGGGCACGGGAGCAAGGCATGGGCGATGAAGCGGCGGGCGATGATCCGCGTCCGCTCTGGTTGTTGGCGGGCTTCCTGGCGGCGCCGCTCGCGCCGGCTTTCGTGCTGGCGGCGCGCAGCCCCGGCCTCGGCGTCGAGTCCGGCGACATGGCGTCCTGGCTTGCGGTCGCCGCGCTGTTGTATCTGCCGAGTTTCGTCGCGGTCGCCCTGGTCGGCGGCTTCGCGCTGGCGGCTGCGCATCGCCTGAAACGGGTGCGGTGGTGGTCCGGGCTGCTGGCCGGATCCGTCGCCGCGGCGCTGCTGAGCTGCCTGTTCGCCGGGTTCCGCGGGCTCGACGCGCGCTGGTTCATCGCCGATTCGACCGGCACGCTCGTGTGGGCCGCCTGCGGTGCGGCGGCTGGCTTGATCGTCTGGCTGGGGTGGCGGCTCAGCGGTATCGAAAAGCGCTGACAGCGGACGCTGGAGCGACCCGCGTCCGGCGAGCAGGGGCTTTCATGAGGTTGGCTTCATGAAGTTTGCGGCGGCGCTGTCTCGAGCCCGTCCGGACGGCGATGCCAGTGTCCAGGCGGGGCGCGGACTCGCGTCGCGGTTCGCCTTGGTTATGACAGCCGCCGATGTGCGTTTGCGCTTGTGCGCGCTCAGCCCTGCCTGACGATCTTCTTCTGGCCGATCGCGCCGCTCTTGCTCGCGGTGGGCCGGGCCAGGCCGGGAATCAGGAAGTCGGTGACGCTGCGGCCGTGCTTGGTCTTCTGCGCCAGCCACCGCGGCATCCGCCCGCGGCCCGACCAGGTGTTGCGCTTGTTGTCCGGATCGCGGTACTTCGGGGCGACCTTGCCGAGCTTGCGCCGCGAGCCGCGCTTCTTGCCGGAAACCTCGGCTGCCGGCAGATCGCCATAAAGCTCCTCGATCGTATAGCCGTGCTGGGCGGCGAGCGCGATGACCGCTTTACGCACCACGGCGACGGGGCGACGGCTGGATAGCAGCTGTTTCCGCTGTTCCGCGGCGTTCAGAAGGGAGGTCAGTTCGCGCAGGCTGAGCTTTTCGACATCGATATTCATGCCGCCAAGGGTCCGGCCCGGCCTAGCGACCTGTCAAGCGAAGCCGCCGTGGGACCGTGGGGCCGGGTTCGAGCGCCGGCATCGGTCGCCGCTCGGATCGGGGGATCGGCCTGATTCCGGCGTTGTTCGCGGGATTCCAGGGGCGCCGCCCCGCCGGCGTGGCTCGATGCGGTCGCCCGGACACAGGGGCGCTATCGGCGCTCGAGGCCCTCGTACTCCCAGAAGAATTTCGCGCGCAGGCAGTCCAGCGATTCGGCCCAGGTCGCTCGCTCGCAGCCGGCCACCCGCTCCGACAGCGAGTCGCGCAGCGACGGCCAGTGGTAGCGATCCAGCACCAGCATAGCGTCGATGCCGAGGCCGTTCCTGCGTTCGCTCTTCGCGTCGAGCCTCGCCTCGCCGTCTTCGCTGTTCCCTCGCCGCCGCCATTGCCGGGGTCTTGGCGCCGGCCGGCCCATCCAGAAGGAGCTTGGCATCATGAAGATTCAACATCGATCCAACCGCCTGAGCCTGCTCGCGGCCGCCGCTTTCGGCTTGGCCGCATCGCTGTCGGCGTTCGCCACCGAACCCACTTGCGAGAGCTGCCGGCTCGCCTATGTCGACTGCCTGAACTTCGCGGCGCCTCTGGGTTACGAGCGGTGCAACTACGAGTATGTGCAGTGCTCGGTGCATCTGGATTGCCCGATCTCGAACCTCTGAGCCGTGCCGCAGCTCGCGGCGGCGGACGGTTCCGCCGCCGCGAAACGCGAACGCGCTGCGCCGTTTCCTTTCGCGGACGTCCGGGTTCGAACGAACGGACCGCGCCCATGCGCGCCGGGTCGCAATTTGCTTGCGCAGCCTCCCCGAAAGTGCGGGCGACGCCGTCAGGCGCCACTAGGATGGCCGGGCAGCAACACGTCCGCGGCGATCCGCGCAGCAGCGCGCGCAGCCGTCCCATCGGTCCGAACTCTCGGGAGAATTCCAATGTCGAAAGCCAACTGCGCGATCGCGCTCGCCACCCTCGGCCTGGCCTTGTTCGCCTGCTCCACCGCCGCCAACGCGACGCTGGTGCAGACCATCCGCACCTTCGCCTTCAACTACCCCGGCGGCAGCCAGCAGCAGTACAGCGCGATGTGCGATCCCGGCGAGAAGGCGAGCGGCGGCGGCTATCAGATCAATTCGGGCTACAGCATCTTCATCTTCGCCAACGCGCCGGTGGTGGCGCCGAACGGCACCCAGGGCTGGACCTTGCGCTTCACCGGCGTGCCTTCGGGTTCGCCGACCATCGGCGGCACGGTCTATGCGATCTGCCTCAAGGAGCAGTGATCGCGGGTTTCGCCGGCGGGTTTACCGCGGGCTCGCGGCGGCCGTCGCATCGTCGGATGCGGGCCCGGCGTCGGCGGCGACCGGTTCGCCGCCGGCCGGCGGCGGCCGCAGCCCCGGCGATGCGACGAAATCGAGTTCGATCGCCAGGCCGTAACGGGCGAGCGCCGCCGCGGGGATATCGACGCCGCCGGCGCCGTGCCAGCGGAAGTGCACCAGCAGTTCGCCGTGCGCGCATTGCAGCGTCTGCAGCGACTCGATGTGGGGAATCGAACCCAGCGCGGCGCGCGCCAGTTCGTTGAGCGGGATCGGTTCCAGCGCCGCGCTGGGCGAGCGGCGGATCCTGGCGAGGATGTAGGTGGTCGAGGACAGCGGCGGCATGGGGCCATCGCAGCAGTTCGCCGCCGGCGGCACCACCGGCGCGGTGCGATTGTGCTTACGGCCTCAAGCATCCGCGCGTCCGGGCCGACGGCGCGCACGGGCGGCGCGTGCGCCGCGGCCGGATTCGGTGTGGACGAACGCCGACGCTGCGCGGCCCGCGCCCGCCGCGCGGCCGAGGTATTCTGCGCCGCAACGATTCTCCGCCGCGTCCCGTCCCGCCGCCATGATCGCTCCCTACCTGCTGTTCTTCTTCGCTGGCATAGGCGCGTTCAACGGCTGGGTGCTGGCTGCGTACCTGTGGTTGCGGCCGCCGGGCACGCCGGCGCAGCGCTGGCTGGCGGCGCTGGTGCTGGCGATCAGCATCCGCACCGGCAAGTCGGTGCTGTTCTATTTCTACCCGCAGATCTCCAAGTCGGTCCTGCAGGTGGGCCTGACCGCCTGCTTCCTGATCGGCCCCTGCCTGCTCGGCTTCGTGCGCGCCTGGGCCGACCCCGCGGGCGAGCGCACCCGCAACGACTGGCGCTTCGTCGCGGCGCTGCTGGCCGCGGCGGCGGCGTTCGGCGTGGCTTACCCCTATGCGAGCTATCCGCAATGGTGGAGCGCGGCGCCGGCCTGGCGGGCGGTGACCTACAGCTGGCTGGCCTGTCTGCTGGCGGCCGGCGCGGTCGGCCTGCGTGCGTTCCGCCGCGCGCCGCCGCCCGCGGCCGACGGGCTGACCCGCGGCCATGCCGCCGCGGTCGTGGCCGGCACTGCGGTCGTCTGGCTGGCCTACTTCACCGCGGGATTCACCTCCTACATCGTCGGCGCGCTGTCGTTCTCGCTGGTGCTGTACCTGGGCGTGATCGTGGTGCTGGCGCGGCGCAAGGCCGGCGCCGCGGCGGCCGCCGCCGAGCCTTACCAGGACCGCAAGATCACCCCGGACGAAGCGCAGGCGGCGCTGCAGTCGCTGCACCGGCTGATGGCGGCCGAGGCGCTGTACACCGATGCGCGCCTGAGCCTGGCCAAGGTCGCGCGCCGGCTCAACATGCCGCCGGCGCGGCTGTCGCAGCTGTTGAACGACAACCACAAGACCGCGTTCAAGGCCTACCTGATGCAACTGCGGGTCGACGCCGCCAAGCAGCGGCTGCGCGCGCCCGGCCAGGTGATGATGGAGCAGGTGGCCGAGGCGTCGGGCTTCCTGTCGATGTCGAGCTTCTACAGCAGCTTCAAGAAGCTGGAGGGCACCACGCCCGCGGCCTGGCGGCAGGCCCAGCTGCGCGCCGCGACCGACTCCTGAAACGGGTTCCCGGACTCCGCGAACGCGTGGCAAGACGCTGATCCTGAAGCGGTTTGCGCACAGTAGGCGGGTCCAGCCCACGGAGCCTTCGATGCCGCCATTCTCGCCCCAGCGCGCAGCGCGCTTGCCCTTCGCCACGTGGCTCAAGCGCTGCGCGTTCGCCGCCGCGCTGGCCTGCGTTCCCGCCGCCGCCTGGGCGCAGGCGGCGGCCGATGCTGCGACCGCAGCGCCGCCGGCCACCGAAATCGCGGGCCGGACGCCGTCCGGACACGGCTTCGTGCGGCCGCAAGACTGGACCCAATCGCGTCGCGGCAGCGCGGTGGTGCTGCAGGCGCCCGAAGGCGGTTCGTGGATCGCCCTGGTCGAGGTCGATGCCAGCGACGCGGCCGGCGCAGTGGCCCAGGCCTGGCAGCGCTATGCCGGCCGCGCGGCGCCGCAGCCGTCGATGACGCTGCCGCTGGCCAACCGCAACGGTTGGGTCGACGGCCGCAGCTACGTCTACCGCGCGGCGGGCGCCGAACCGCGCCAGCTCAGCGCGCAGGCGATGCGCAGCGGCCCGCGGTGGGTCGTGCGCATCGACGATCTGGCCAACGCGGTCGCCGGCAAGCGCCAGGCCGACTTGAACCTGATCCGCGACGAGTTCGTCCCGGCCGGCCATGTGCGGGAAAGTTTCGCCGGACGCAAGGCGCGGCGGCTGGATGCGGGCCGGATCGAGCAACTGAAGGCGTTCGTGCGCCGCTCGCAGCGCCTGCTCGGCGTGCCCGGCCTGTCGCTCGGCGTCGTGCAGGGCGGCAAGGTGGTCTACGCCGGCGGTTTCGGCGTGCGCGAAGCCGGCAAGCCGGAGTCGGTGGATGCCGACACGCTGTACCTGATCGCGTCCAACACCAAATCGCTGACCACCTTGATGCTGGCCACCCTGGTCGACGAAGGGCGCCTGCGCTGGGACACGCCGGTGGCCGAGGTCTGGCCCGGCTTCAGGCTCGCCGACCCGCAAGCGACCGCGCAGATGCGGATCAAGCATCTGTCCTGCGCCTGCGCCGGCCTGCCGTACCGCAACCTGGACTGGGAATTCGCGCGGCCCGGCGCGCCGGCCTCGATCGTGTTCGACATCCTCGCGCGCATGCGCCCCACCAGCGCGTTCGGCGCCAGCTACCAGTACACCAATCCGCCGGCCGCGGCCGCGGGCTATGTCGGCGCCCATGTCGCCTATCCCGACCTGGAGCTGGGCCAGGCCTACGACCGGGCGATGGCCGAGCGCGTGTTCGCGCCGCTGGGCATGGGGCGCACCACCTTCGACTTCGACCGCGCGATGCGCGGCAACTTCGCCCGCTCCCACGGCGTGGGGCTCGACGGCAGCCTGGAACCGATCGACCCGCGCCGCGACCGGCAGATGCACGCGGTGCGTCCGACCGGCGGCGCGTGGAGCAACGTCCACGACCTGCTCGCCTACGTGAAGCTGGAACTCAGCGGCGGCACGCTCGACGACGGCCAGCGCTTCATTTCCGAAGCGGCGCTGCGCGAGCGCTGGAAACCGCAGATCGCCACCGGCCGCAACGCCTGGTACGGGCTGGGCCTGGACACCGACGTTTCCAGCGGCACGCCGATGCTGTCGCACGGCGGCCGCCTGTACGGCCAGCGCAGCAACATGGCGTGGTGGCCCGAGCACGGCCTGGGCCTGGTGATCCTGACCAATGCCAGCACCGGCAACGTGTTGATGGACGCGTTGCCGCGCAAGCTGATGGAACTGGCGTTCGACGCGCAGTCCGAAGCCGACAGCATGGTCGCCGCGGCCGCGGCCGGCGAGCGCGAACAGCGCCGGGCGCGGCGGCGCGAGTGGAAATTTCCGGCCGACCCAGAGCAGGCCGCGACCCTGGCATCGCGCTATCGCAACGACCTGCTCGGCGAACTGCGCGTGCAGCGCAGCGACGGCGCGCTGCGTTTCGCGTTCGACGCCTGGGACATGCCGGTCGCCTCGCGCCTCAACGCCGACGGCGCGGTGGAATTCGCCGGCGCGATCGCCAGCCCGCCGTTTCCGTTCCTGGCTGGTCGCTCCGCGGCCGGACGCACGCTGACCTTGCGCGATGCGCAGAACGAGTATGTGTTCGTCGAGGTGCAGTAGCGACGCGGCCGGGCGCGCGCGTAGCCCTGTGCGGAACTAGGGCGCCGCTTCGGCAGCCGCCTGCGCCTGCAAGAACACCTCGCGCTGCGCCGCGAACGCGCGCTGGTAGGCCGGCCGCGCGGTGGCGCGGGCGACATAGGCGGCGAGGTTGGCGAACTCGTCGACGATGCCGGCGCTGCGCAGCCGCAGCAACACCGTGGTCATCAACAGATCGCCGGCGCTGAAACCGCCGTCGAGCCAGTCCGCGTCGCCGAGATGCCGCGACAGTTCGCCCAGCCGCCGGCGCACGCGTTCGTCCAGCATCGTCAGGCGTTGCGCGTACCAGCTCTGCTCGCGTTCGAACAGCCAGGCCATCGAGCGCTCGACGATCGGCGGCTCGACCGTGCTGAGCGCGGCGAACATCCAGGCGATGGCGCGCGCGCGCGCGTCGGCGTCGGCCGGCAGCAGGCCCGGGTGGCGTTCGGCCAGGTGCAGGAGGATCGCGCCGGATTCGAACAGCGCCAGGCCGTCTTCCTCGTAGGTGGGAATCTGCCCGAACGGATGCAGCGCCAGGTGCGCGGGCTGCTTCATCTCGGCGAACGACAGCAGGCGCACCTGGTAGGGCTGGCCGAGTTCTTCCAGCGCCCAGCGCACGCGCATGTCGCGGGCCAGTCCGGCGCCGCGGTCGGGCGAGCGTTCGAAGGCGGTGATGGTCGGGGTCATGGCGTCGGCTCCGGTCGAGGGTGGGTCGCGCTCGCGCGGCGCGGTTGTGGGGCGGCGGCGGGGCGGGCGAGGCGCTGCGCCGGCCTTCATGCGCTCGCCTTCGATGATCCGCCTTTCCTGGTTAGACGAACCGGCGGCGGCGAAATCGACACGCCGTCGTCCGGGCCGGTGCGTGGCGGGCGCGGCGTCATATCGGGCCGTTACCATGCGGCCATGCCCAAGCCTCCCGCGCTCGATTACGCCGACGGCCGCGTCGTCCACCTGCTGCCGCGGCTGGACCCGCCCGCGTCGGCGCGGCCGCCCGACGCGCTGGCGTTGCCGAGCCGGCTGGGCCCGGCCGGGCGGGCGTGGTTCGCGGTCGCCAACACGTTCGCGTCCGCGCTCGCGGCGTGGGGCATCTGCATCCTGTGGACGCACGCCACGCCGGGATGGTGGTTCGACCTGCTGTTCACGCTGATGCTCGCCGGCCTGGCGGCGGCGCTGTGGGCGCTGCGCGCCGCGTCGATCCGGCAGGCGCGGTTCGAGCGCGGGCTGCAGGCGCGCTGGCGCGAACTCGCGCCGGCCGCGGTCGCCACGGCCGGCCGCGTCGTCGGCCGCGATTGGGTGCTGGCCGAGGACGGCTCGGTCTCCTCGTTCGTGCTGACGGTGCAGGCCGGCGAAGGCGAAAGCGTGAGCGGTCTGTGGCAACCGGCGAACGCGCGCCAGTCGCTGCTGCAGGCGCAGGTGCCCGGCATCGGCGCGCCGGTGCGGATCTGGCGGGCGCCCGGCGCGCCGGCCGATGCGCCGCTGGCGATCGAAGTCGCCGATCCGTCGGTGGTGGAGTGATCCGCGCGTCAGCGCGTTCGAAGGCGGACGCCGGCCCGGCGCGCGCCGTCCGTGCGCGGCGCGGCGGCCGCGCCTAGCGGGTCCAGTGCGCGCCGCCGGGCCGCGAACAAAGATTGCAGGTCCGCGCGCACTGCTGGCTCATCAGCGTCTGGTAGAAGCTGCTGCTGCACAGCGACTCGCGGCCGCGGCAGCCCGGGGTCTTGTCTTCGCACGAGAGCGGCGCGCCGGACGGCAGCGACGCGGCGCCGCCGGGCGGGTATTGCGGGCAGCGGCTGCAGGTCTTCGGGCACTGGCTGGTCATCAAGGCGTAGTAGGCGGCGTTGTTGCACAGGTAGGCCATTTGCGGGCAGTCCGCACTCAAGTCCTGGCACGAGGACGGGGATTCCAGCCGCGCGGCCGCGCGATCGCGACCGATGGCGAGCGCCGCATCCGGCTGCGCGCGCGTGGCCGCCGCGAGCCGTTGCCCCGGCCCGATCCGGTACGCCTGCCGTTGCCCGGCCGCATTCGCGCTGGTGCCGACGATCCACAGGCCGTTGCGGCTGATCGCCGCGGGCGTGTTGGTGCGGCCGCCGAGCGTGCCGAGCTCGGCGATGGCCGCGGCCGGGCCCCAGGCGAAACCGACTTCCGCGCCCTGCGCGTTTTCGGCCGAGCCGATGATGCGGCCGTCGTCGGCGATCTGGCGCGCGTACACGGCGGCGCCGCCGAGCGTGCCCAGGTCGAGCGCGTCCTCGCTGGCCGGATCCTGGCTCGGCGCCCAGACGAAGCTGCGCGAACGCCCGGCGCTGTCGATGTAGTGGCCGGCGACGATGCCGGCCTGGTTGAGATCGACCGCGGACAGCTGCTGCCCCGCCGCCGCCTCGCGCGGCAGGCCGTGCAGCACCGCGGGCGCGGCCTGCGCGTCGTTCCAGCGCACCGCGGCGAGATCGCCGGCCGCGTCCTCGCAGGTGCCGGCGATCTGGCCGGCGGCGTTGACCGCGGCGGCCGTGCAATCGGCGCCGGCGGCGAGGGCCGGCAGCACGCTCACGCTGTAGCCGCCGAGCGCGTTCGGCGTCCACTGCACCGCGGCGACGCCGCCGCGGCGCAGCTCGCACTGGCCGACCGCGACCGGCGTCGGCGCGGGGCCCAGGGCGACGACGCTGCAGTCGGTCGCCGGTGACAGCAGCGGCGGCAGCAGGCCGGGCACCGGCAGCGCGGTGGCGGCGCGCTGTCCGCTCTTCCACACCACCGGCTGATCCTTGCCGCCGGGCGTGGTGCTGATGCCGGCGACGGCGCCGGCGGCATTGACGATCCAGGCTTCGGCGCGGTCGTCGCCGGTGCGCGCGTTGAGCACCTGCGGCCGTTGCGACGGCAACGACGGCGTCGGCCAGCGCACCGGCGTCTGTTCGCCGCTGTCGCCCCAGTCGCAATTGCCGCCGATCGCGCCGTCCGCGGCGATGCCGACCGCGCTGCACGCGCCGCCGTCGCGCAGCGCCGACAGCACCAGCGCGCCGGTGCCGGCGGCGGGCCAGTACACCGGCACGAAATCGCCGCCGCCGGTGCGGCAACTGCCGATCGCCGCGCCGCCGTCGTTGACGTCGATGGCGCGGCAGGTGCCGCCGCCGAGCGCGCCCAGCGCGGTGGGCGCGGCGAGGGCGGGGGCTGCGCACAGCGACAGCGCGAGCGCCGGGACGAAGAGCGGGACGAGGGACGACGGCGCGCGCATGGCGGACTCCGGTTCGGCACAAGGCGCTCGCCAGCCTCGGCGACGCGTTGCGCCCAGGCTACGCAACGGCGCGCGCGGTTCGGGCGGCGCGCGTCACAGCATGAGGGTCGGTGAGCGTGCGCGCGTGCCGGCGCCGACGCGCGACCGTCGGCGAGCCGCGGGCCGGGCGAGACTGCGTTCCTTTCGGCACGGTGGGCGCCGATCCGCGCGGGCTAAGCTGCCGGCAGCCGTTTCCGCCGGAGTCCGCCGTGATCAAGCCGCAGGGGTGGGTGTTGTCCATCGCGATCGCCGCGGCCGCCGCCGCGCCCGCGCAGGCGCGCATGCAGTACGCGCCGTTCGCGATGGTGGAGCATTTCGGCGACCGTCCCGTGGTGCAGGCGCGCATCGATGCGACGCCGATCGCGCTGCAAGTGCACTCCGGCGCGTCGGGCACGATCGAGATCACGCCGGAAGCGGCCGATGCGCTGGGCTATCGCGAGCGCACCGCATCGGGGCGCTACGGCATCGACCGCAGCGGCCACCTCGCCGCCGCCGGCGCCTCGCGCACCGTCTTGCGCCGTTTGAGCGTCGGGCCGAGCGCGCTCGCCGAGGTTCCCGCGTTCGTGCATGCGCTGCCGGGCGCGAAGGTCGAACTGCCCGGCGCCGGCGAAGCGGGCATGCTCGGGGTCGGCTGGTTGCGCAAGACCCGCGCGATCGTCGACTTCGACGGCAAGCGCATCGGCTTTCCCGACCAGGACGGCGACAGCGCCGCCGAGCGCGCGCGCCTGGTCGCGGCCGGCTACGCCGCGCTGCGCATGGTCTGGGACGAGAAGGAAGCGTGCTACCTGATCGATGCGAGCCTGGACGGCCATCCGGCGCGGCTGATCGTCAACACCGTGTCCAAGGGCTATCTGGATCTGCCGTCCGCGCGCGCGGCGAAACTGAAGTTCGGCGGCCGCACCGGCACCGCCGGCGGTCCGGGCGGCGCCAGCGTGCCGGTGCACAAGCCGCTCAAGCCGGTCGGCGTGCGCATCGGCGGCGTCGATTACGGCCGCATCCAGCCGCCGGCGTGGGACACCGGGGCGTATCTGTCGGCGGCCTCCGCCAAGGGCGGCGGGCCGATCCAGGGCGCGCTCGGCGCCACGTTCTGGATCGCGCAGAAGGCGTCGATCGACTTCGGCGACGGCTGGCTGCTGCTGGCTCCGCCCGCGCGCAGCGGCCGATAAGGCCGGCCGGCGCGCCCCGTCCGCAGGGGCGGCCCGATAACCCCGGATATACGAGCGTTCCATCGCCGGCTTGCCCTGAAGGGCAGGCCGGCGAGGCCGTGGGCGCGATCCGTCCCGTCCGACGAGCGGTCGTCCCGGGGCATTGATTTCATATCTTACGATATATATCGTAAAACACATCTTACGACATATCAGGACGCTCCCATGCGCCGTTTCTTCGTGTTCGGCTCCCACCGCGACTGCGACCGCGACGAGTCTTCGCGCTTCGACCGCTTCGCCGGCCACCCCTTCGCCCACTTCGGCGGCCACCACCCGCGCGGCGGCGGCCGCGGCGGGCGCCGCGGCGGTTTTCCCGGCGGCCCGGGCGGGCCCGGCTTCCCCGGCGGTTTCGACGACGGCGAAGGCTTCTCACGCGGCCGCAAGTTCTCGTCCGACGATCTGCAACTGCTGTTGCTGGCCCTGCTGGAGGACAAGCCCAGTCATGGCTATGAATTGATCAAGGCGCTGGAAACGCGCTCGAACGGTTTCTACAGCCCGAGCCCGGGCATGGTCTATCCGGCGCTGACCTACCTGGAAGAACTCGGCTACGTGACCGTCGAGCTGGAAGGCAACCGCAAGCGCTACGCGCTGGACGAGCCGGGCCGCGCGCATCTGCTCGCCCATCGCGAGCGCGTCGACACGATGCTGGCCAAGCTCAACCACATCGCGCGCAAGATGGATTCGGTGCGGCGCGCGCTGGCCGGCGAGGAGCCGGCCGACCCGAGCGAAGGCGGCTGGGTGCCGGAATTGATCCAGGCGCGGCGCGCGCTCAAGACCGCGCTGTTCCGCCGCGACGACGTGCCGGCCGACGAGCAGCGCCGGATCGCCGCGATCCTGCAGCGCGCGACCCGCGAGATCGAGGACGGCGCCTGATCGCCGCGGCCGCGATCGCCGCCACCGTCGCGGCGGCCGTCGCCGCGACGCAGCGCGGCGA
>NZ_LXSD01000631.1:0-1770 GCF_017168095.1 Lysobacter enzymogenes
CGCCGCCGCGCTCGCCGCGACCCGCGCCGCGATCCAGGCCGGCGCCGCCAAGGATCCCACCGGCGCCTCGCTGGAATCGCTGCTGGTCGGCGAGTTCGCGCTGCAGTCGGGCAAGCTCAACGAAGCGTCCGCGGCCTATCTCAAGGCCGCGCGCGCCGCCGGCGACAAGGTGCTGGCCGAGCGCGCCACCAGCATCGCCCTGGTCGCGCGCGACGATGCCGCCGCGGCCGAGTCGCTGGCGCTGTGGCGCAAGCTCGGCGGCCAGGGCCCGGTGTTCGCCGCGGCCGAGGCGACCTTGTCGCTGCGCCGCGGCGACGAACGCGCCGCGCTGCGGCAGCTGGTCGCGCTGATGGCGGCCGCGCCCGACACCGGCTGGCGCCAGGCGCTGGGCGTGCTGACCGCCGGCTCCAAGGATCCCAAGCAGACCGCGCGCATGGTCGAGAAGCTGGTCGACGGCGGCCGCCTGCCGCCGCGCAACCTGATGGCCTGGGTCGCCTTCGGCGGCCTGTCGCAGCGCCTGGACCAGCCCAAGCTGACCGAACGCATCATCGACGAAGTGGTGCGGCGCTTCCCCGGCGAGCCGCGGGTCGGCCTGCTGCGCGTCACCCAACTGCGTGACGACGGCAAGAAAGAGGAAGCTACCCGGCTGCTCGCCAGCCTCGTCCCGCTGGCCGACACCGACAACAGCCTGCGCGCGCTGATCGCCGAGCAGTACGAAGGCCTCAACGATTTCCAGAAGGTCGCCGAAGTGCTCGCGCGCGGCCCGCAGGACGACCAGACCTACGCCCTGCGCGCCTCGTTCCTGGCCCGCGCCGACGACAAGCCGACCCTGACCGCGCTCTACGACGAGCTGCGCGCCAGCGCGGCCAAGCCCGACCCGGCCAGGCGCCTGCTGCTGGGCCAGCTGGCCGAATATCTGGAGCGCTTCGACGAAGCCCTGAACTGGTACCAGGGCGTGCCCGGCGGCCCGCAGCGCGAGATCGCGCGGCTGCGCGCGGCCAACGTGCTGCACAAGCTCAAGCGCGCCGACGAGGCCTTCGCCGCGCTGCGCGCGATCCAGTCCGACGCCTCGGCCGAGGACGACACCCGCCGCGACGCCTACATCCTGGAAGCCAACCTGCGCGCCGAGGACAAGAACGTCGCCGGCGAGAACGAAGCCTTCGCCCGCGGCCTGGCCGCGTTCCCGGACGAGCCCGAGATCCTCTACGCGCGCGCCCTGAGCTGGGAGCGCCGCGACGACATCGCCCGCGCCGAAGCCGACTTCCGCCGCATCCTGGTGGCCGAGCCCGACAGCGTGGCCGCGCTCAACGCGCTCGGCTACACCCTGGCCGACCGCACCACGCGCTATCAGGAAGCGCTGGAGCTGATCGAGCGCGCGCGCACCGCCGAGCCGGACAACGGCGCCATCGTTGACAGCTACGGCTGGGTGCTCTACCGCCTGGGCCGGGTCAAGGAGGCCGAGGTCGAACTGCGCCGCGCCCTGACCATGCTCAAGGACGCCGAAGTCGCCGCGCACCTGGGCGAGCTGCTGTGGGAAACCGGCCGCCGCGACGAGGCGCGCAAGTATTTCGAGCAGGGCCGCAAGATCGATCCCGAAAACCGCTCGCTGCTGCGGGCGCTGAAGAAGTACGGGCTGTGAGCGCGGCGGATTTCGATCGCGCCGCTGCCGGCGCGAAGCGGGCTGCGCGCGCCCGCATCGGCGTGGCGTTGTTGCTGACCGCGCTGCTGACGGCGTGCGCCGGCGGCGGCGTGCGTCCCGGCGCGCCGGCG
>NZ_LXSD01000632.1:0-3945 GCF_017168095.1 Lysobacter enzymogenes
GTCGGCGGCGGTGGCAGCGGCGTCGGCCGAAGCGGCAGCGGCGTCGGCGGTGGCGGCGTCGCCAGCGGCGGCGGCGGTGTCAGCGGCAGCCTGGGCTTCGCCCGAAGCGGCAGCGGCGTCGGCAGCGGCAGTGTCGGCCTGCTTCTGGTTCGAGCAAGCGGCCAGGGCCAGGCCCAGAGCCAGGGCGATCAGCGCCTTGTTGAAGTTCATGATTCGGTTTCCTCGTCGTTTAGTTAGGCAACGCGCAAAAGCGCGCCGATAACATGATGACAAGCCGGTGACGTGTGTCAAGCGGCCCGCCGGTTTTTTTTGTGCAACGCGTTTTTAACCTTTTACAGCAGTTCGATGGCGATCGCCGTGGCTTCGCCACCGCCGATGCACAACGATGCGACGCCGCGCTTGCCGCCGCGGATGCGCAAGGCATTGATCAGCGTGACCACCAGGCGGGCGCCGCTGGCGCCGATCGGATGGCCCAGCGCGACCGCGCCGCCGTGCACGTTGAGCTTGTCGTGGGCGATGCCCAGCTCGGTCATCGGCGCCATCGCGACCACCGAAAACGCTTCGTTGACCTCGAACAGATCGACGTCCTCGACCTTCCAGCCGGCCTTTTCCAATACGTTTGAAATCGCTTTCACCGGCGCGGTGGTGAACCACTCCGGCGCCTGCGCGTGGCCGGCGTGGGCGACGATGCGCGCCAGCGGCTTGAGCCCGCGCGCGGCGGCTTCGTCGGCGCTCATCAGCGCGGTCGCGGCGGCGCCGTCGGAGATCTTCGAGGAGGCCGCCGCGGTCAGCACGCCGTCCTTGCCGAACGCCGGGCGCAGGGTCGGGATCTTGGCCACGTCGATCTTGCCGGGCTCTTCGTCGGCGTCGACGACGACGTCGCCCTTGCGGCCCTTGACCGTCACGGAAACGATTTCATCCTTGAAGTGGCCGGCCGATTGCGCGGCCTGCGCGCGCTTGACGCTCTCTTCGGAATAGGCGTCGATGGCGGCGCGGTCGTAGCCGTACTTGGCGCAGGTGGCGTCGCCGAACACGCCCATGGCCTTGCCGTCGTAGGGGTTGGTCAGGCCGTCCCAGGCCATGTGGTCGAGGAACTCGGCGCTGCCGTAGCGGATGCCGGTGCGCGAGTTGTTGAGCAGGTGCGGGGCGTTGGTCATCGACTCCATGCCGCCGGCGACGACGACCTCGGCCGAGCCGGCCTGGATCAGGTCGTGGGCGAGCATGATCGCCTTCATGCCCGAGCCGCAGACCTTGTTGATGGTGGTGCAGCCGACCGCGGTCGGCAGGCCGGCGCCGAGCGCGGCCTGGCGCGCCGGGGCCTGGCCGAGGCCGGCCGGGAGCACGCAGCCCATGATCACTTCGTCGACCTGGTCAGCGGCCACGCCGGCCTGTTCCAGCGCGCCGGTGATCGCAGCGCTGCCCAGGGTCGGGGTGGGGACGCCGGTGAACTGGCCGAGGAAGGAACCGATGGCGGTGCGCTTGGCACCGACGATGACGACATCGCTCATGGCGGAACTCCGGAAAACTGTGGCGTGTGGGGGCCGGCGCGGGACAGGGCCCGGGAGGCCGGAACCCGCCGATTATGCGGCGCCGTGTTGCGGTGCCGCAAATGTCCTTTCGGGCAGGGGGAATGGGGACAGGGCGGATAACGAAAAACCAACAAATCGAACCGCAAGCCCGGCCGGCGGCTGAATCCGCAGCGGCCTTTGGCGGCCCTTGCAGGAGGGATTTCGGTCCCGGCGCCGTCGTCTCAGGTCGCTCCGATCTGCCCGATGGAAGGCGCTTCAAGGTCGCGCCCATGTCCCAGCCCGCTGCGATCCGACCTGTGGGAGGGACTTCAGTCCCGACGCTCTTGTTTCAGGCCACGGCGATCCGATCCGAAAGCGTCCGGACTGAAGTGCCTCCCACAGTCTCCCGGCCCGTTCCGCCTGTCCTCGCCGAGCGCCCCGAAACGATGCGCGCAAATGTCGAACCCAGCCTTCTGCCGCTTTTGCTTCGCCGCCGCGCGATTCGTTTGTCCGCCGCGGGCGTTTGCATTACAAGGAGCGGGTTCGGATTCGAAAACGCCGGCGCCGCGCGATGCGGCCCGGTGCGGCCGGCCGCCCGGGGGGAGCGGTCGCGTCTTCCTGATCCAGAGCGACGGGGGTGAGCGATGAAACGATTCGAACCGGCGGCGCGGCGCAGTACCCATTGGGCCTTGGGCGCGTTGGCCGCGGCGGTGCTGACCGCCTGCGGCGGCGGAGGCGGTGGCGGCAACGTCCGCGAACCCCCGCCGCCGTCCTCGCCCCCGCCCACTACGCCGACCACGCCGCCGCCGCCGATCGGCGCGCACCTGGACCTGACCAACGCGCGCTCGGCGCAGGCGCTGGGGCTGACCGGGCAGGGCGTGCGCATCGGCGTGGTCGACAGCGGCGTGCGCCGCGACCATCCCGCGCTCAACGGCCGGGTCGGGCCGATGCTGATCTACACCGACCCGCGCAGCAACAACCACCGCATCGACGACGTGCTCGGCCACGGCACCTACGTCTCGCAGATCATCGCCGGCACCCCGGTCGGCGCCTGGCCGGGCGGGATCGCGCCGGGCGCGAGCATCGTCTCCGCGCGCATCCTCGCCGACACCCGGCCCAGCGACGACGGCTCGGGCATGGGCAACCAGGCCACCGGCAACGGCGGGCTCGACATCGTCAGCCGCGACCTCATGAACGCCGGCGTGCGGATCATGAACAACTCCTGGGGCGGCCTGTACTGGACCGGCGACGCCGTCACCCGCAGTTTCATCGACGCCTACAAGCCCTTCATCGACAACGGCGGACTGGTGGTGTTCGCCACCGGCAACGAATCCAAGCCGCAGCCGTCCGACAACGCCTCGCTGCCGAGCCAGGGCGCCGGCGCCGACGCGCTCGAGCGCGGCTGGATCGCCGCCGCCGCGCTGGACACGCTCAACCCGACCCAGCTGGCGAGCTATTCCAACGCCTGCGGCATCGCCATGAACTATTGCCTGGTCGCGCCCGGCGACGTGCAGGCCACCGGCGTCAACGACAGCGTCGGCAGCCCGAGTTACTGGGTGGTGCGCGGCACCTCGTTCGCCGCGCCGCAGGTGTCGGGCGCGGCGGCGCTGGTGTGGCAGGCGTTCCCGTACTTCAACAACGATCTGGTCCGGCAGGCGCTGCTGGGCAACGCCAAGGATCTCGGCGCGCCGGGCGTGGACCCGGTGTTCGGCCAGGGCCTGCTCGACGTCGGCGCGGCGGTGCGCGGCCTGCACCGGCTCGACTGGGGCAATGCGCGGGTCAGCTTCGACGGCAGTTCGACCTGGACCAACCCGCTCACCGGCGCCGGCGGCCTGATCAAGGACGGCAGCGGCACCCTGCGCCTGGACAGCAGCGCCGCGCACACCTACACCGGCGGCACCGACGTCGTCGGCGGCACCTTGCGCTTGAACGACGGCGGCAGCCTCGCCTCGGCGGTGACCGTGCGCAACGGCGCGACCTTCGCCGGCGGCAACGGCGCCAAGGTCGCCAGCCGCCTCGACAACCAGGGCGCGCTGCGGGTCGAAGGCGCGGGCCTGCGCATCGACGGCGACTACGCGCAGTCGGCGGCGGGGCAGCTGCAGTTCTTCATCGGTTCCAGGCTCGACGTCGGCGGCGCCGCCACGCTGGCCGGCGATGCGCGCGTGCTCGGGCAATTGCCCGGCTATGTGCGCTCCAGCCGCGAAGTGTTCCTCAACGCCGGCAGCCTCAGCGGCCAGTTCGCCAGCCTGTCGACCGCGCCGGGCGTGTTCCTGACCGCGACGGTGGGCTACAGCAGCACCCAGGCCTGGCTCGACATCAGCGCGTTGAGCATCAGCGCGACCGCGCAATCGCTGGGCATGTCGGCCGGCGAAGTGGCTGCGGCCGCGCGCGTGGACGGCGCGCTGGGCGGCCTCGGCGGCGGCGCGACGGTGACCGC
>NZ_LXSD01000633.1:0-3019 GCF_017168095.1 Lysobacter enzymogenes
CGCGGCGCCGCGCCGGGTGCTGCTGATCGGCGCCGACGCGGCCTTGCGCGCGGCGCTGCTCGCCGCCTGCGCCGGCGATACGCTGCGCGAACTGGAAGCGCACCACTCGCAGGTCGAAGCGATCGTCGCGATCCGCGCGTTGCGTCCCACCCACGTGATCTGGGCCGCGCACGGCGCCGCCGCCGGCGAGGAACCCGACGCCCGGGTCCTGCGCTGCCTGCGCCTGACCAAGGCGCTGCTGCGCGAAGGCTACGAGCCGCGCGCGCTGCGCCTGATCGCGGTCACCGCGCAGGCCTTGGCGGTGCGCAACGACGAAGCCGGCGATCCGGCCCAGGCCGCGACGCATGGCTTCATCGGCTCGGTGGCCAAGGAGTACCCGCACTGGTCGGTGCACGCCTACGATCTCGACGCGCCGGAATCGGCGCCGTGGCCGGCGCTGCTCGACGCGCCGGCGGATCCGGAAAACAGCTCGGTCGCCTTGCGCGACGGCAGCCGCTATCTGCGCCGGCTGGTGCCCGCGCGCCTGCCCGAAGCCACCCGCACCCGCATGGTCGCCGGCGGCGTCTACGTGGTGCTCGGCGGCGCCGGCGGACTCGGCCAGGCCTGGAGCGAGTACGTGCTGCGCCGCTACCGCGCCAACGTCGTCTGGCTCGGCCGGCGCGCGCCCGAGGGCGAGATCGCCGCCGCCGTCGAGCGCCTGTCCGGTCTCGGCGGCAGCCTGCGCTATCTGCGCGCGGACGCGCGCAAGCGCAGCGAACTGGAAGCGGCGCTGAAACAGGTCGAAGCCGAGCACGGCATCATCCACGGCTTCGTGCATTCGGCGCTGAACCTGCACGACCGCGGGGTGATGGCGGTGGAAGAGGGCGCCTTCGCCCAGGCGCTGTCGTCCAAGCTCGCCACCGGCGCGGCCCTGGCCGGCGCGCTCGCGCGCTACCGGCCGGCCGACTTCGTGCTGTTCTTCTCGGCCTTGCAAAGCTTCAATCCTTCGCCCGGGCAGAGCAGCTACGCCGCCGGCAGCGCCTACGTCGACGCCCTGGCGACCTGGATGCGGCGCAAGGGCCACGCAGCCGCGCGCACCATCAACTGGGGCTATTGGGGCAGCGTCGGCATCGTCGCCTCGGCCGCGCACCGGCGCCGCATGGAGCACATCGGCGAAGGCTCGATCGAGCCGGCCGAGGCGATGCCGTTCATCGAGACCGCGCTGGCCGGACCGTTCGAACAGCTCGCCCTGCTCAAGCGCGCCGCCGCGCACGGCGGCGCGGCCTTGCCGATCCTCAACGAGGAAACCGTCGAACTCGCCGGCGCCGCGGCCGGCCTGCGCTTCGCGCCGCCCGACCTCGCCCGGATTCCGCAGCCGCAGGAGCCGGCGGAGCGGGGCGAACGCGCCGGCGCGGATCCGCTCGACGCGGCGCTCGCCAGCGGCATGCTGCACCAGATCGCGCGCTTCGCCGGCGCCGCCGCGGGCGCGACCGAACTGCGCTGGGACGCGCTGCAGCCGCGCCTGGGCAAGCCGGCGCTGTACGCGCCGTGGCTGCGCGAGGCGCTGGCGTTCCTGGTCCGCGCCGGCCTCGCGCACGAGCGCGCGGACGGCGTGCATGCGCTGGCGCGACCGCTGTCCGGGCACGACTGGGAGGTCGCCGAAAGCTACTTCGCCGGCCCGCTGCACAGCGAAAGCGAGCGCGCCCACGCCGCCCTGGTCGGGCCGCTGCTGCGCGCCTTGCCGGACATCCTCGCCGGCCGCCGCGAAGCCACCGACATCATGTTCGCCGACGCTTCGGTGCAGCGGGTGGAGCGGGTCTACAAGCAGAACCCGTACATCGATTATTTCAACCGGGTCGCCGCGGACCTGGTCGCCGGTTATGCCGAACAGCGCCTGCGCGCCGAACCCGATGCGCCGCTGCGGCTGCTGGAAATCGGCGCCGGCACCGGCGCCACCAGCGCGCGCGTGTTCGAAGCGCTCAAGCCGCATGCGGCCGCGGTCGCCGAGTATCGCTATACCGACGTGTCGCGCGCGTTCCTCGGCCATGCCGAGCGCGAGTATCGGGCGTCGGCGCCGTACCTGCGTTGCCAGTTGCTCGACATCGACCGGCCGCTGGCGGCGCAGGGCGTCGATTGCGGCGGCTACGACATCGTGGTGGCGACCAACGTGCTGCACGCCACCGTCGACATCCACCGCAGCGTGCGCCACGCCAAGGGCGCGCTGCGCCGCGGCGGCCTGCTGGTGGTCAACGAAATGCGCGGCCACGAGCTGTTCGCGCACCTGACCTTCGGCCTGTTGCCGGGCTGGTGGGCGCACCGCGACGGCTGGCTGCGCGAACCCGGCTCGCCCGGGCTGGCGCCGGCGAGCTGGCGCCGGGTATTGCAGGAAGAAGGGTTCCGCGCGATCCGTTTCCCGCTCGGGGACGCGCATCGGTTCGGACAGCAAATCATCCTTGCGGAGAGCGATGGAGTGTTTCGACACAAGAGCACGGCGGTGCCCGCACGCGAACCCGATGCCGGCGCGCCCGGCCCCGGCCGGTCCGGCCTCGCTGCGCCCGCGGCGGCGCAGGCTGCCCCAGCGCCTGCTGCAACGGAGCCTGCTGCAAAGGAGCCTGCTGCGACGGAACTTGCTGCGACGGAACTTGCTGCGACGGAGCCTGCCGTTTCGCCGGCCCCGGCCGCGGCCGATCCGGCCCTGCGCGAGCAGACCCTGCGCTTCGTCCGCCGCGAGGTCGCCGACGTGCTGGAACTGCCGGTGGAGGACGTCGACGCCGACGAGCCGTTCGAGAGCTACGGCATCGATTCGATCCTGGCCATCCGCCTGGCCAACCTGCTTCGCGCGCGCTTCCCGGATGTGTCCAGCACGATCGTGTTCGAGTATCCCAGCGTGCGCGCGCTGGCCGCGCATCTGAGCGCGCTGGAGCCCGTTCCGGCGTCCGTCGCCGCGTCCGCGCCTGCGCCACTTGCAGCCACAGCGAGCGCCGACCCCGCACCGGCCGCAGTGCCGGTCGCCGCGTCCGCGCCGGTCGCCGCCGCTGCG
>NZ_LXSD01000634.1:0-1679 GCF_017168095.1 Lysobacter enzymogenes
CGGCTGAGGCTCAGGCGGCCGCGGCGTCGGCGCCCGCGGGCACCGGTGCGCGCCGCCGGATCAGGCGCTCGCGCCAGCGCAGGAACGGCCGCTCGACCGCGTAGTGCAGGATCGCCCCGGCCGCCAGCGCGGCGCCGGCATACGCGCAGAACGCCAGCAGCGGCCGCGTTTCCAAGGACTCGCCGCAAACGCCCGCCATCAGCGCGAACGCGCCCTTGTGCGACAGGTACAGGCTGAACGACGCCGCCGCCAGCCAGCCCGCGCCGGGCACGCGCAGGCGCCCGGTCCAGCGCCGCTCGGACGCGCCGGCGGCGACCAGCAGCGCCATCGCCAGCGACAGCACCGGCAAGCCGTACACCGAGGCGGCGAAGCCCAGGCGCTGCTGCGACAACGCGATCGCCGCGGCCAGCAGCGCCACGCCGGCCAACGCCAGCCCGCCCGAACGCCGCATCATCGCGTCCCACCACTGCGGCCGGTACGCGCGCACCGCCGCCAGCGTCACGCCGAACAGCAAGCCGTCCAGGCGCATCCAGGTCGGGTAGTAGATGCGTTCGACCCAATGGTTGGCGTTGTCGTCCAATGCATTCCACACCCACGCGCGCAAGACGATGCCGGCCAGCACCAGCGCCGCCACCGCGACCGCGCCTTTCCACAGCGCCGGCCGCCGCGTCAGCGCGATCGCCAGCCACGGGAACAGCAGATAGAAATGTTCTTCCACGCACAGCGACCACGCGTGCGAGAACGCCTTGTTGTGTTCGTAGTCGATCAACAGGTTCAAGGTGAAGGTGAAGAACTGCCAGCCCGATTCCAGCCCCGGCCGCTCGCGGAACGCCGGCCACAGCAGGTACAGCGCCAGCACCGTCCAGAACGCCGGCAGCACGCGCAGCGCGCGGCGCAGGTAGAAATCGCGCAAATCCAGGCGCCGGCCCTGGCTCAGCGGACGCAGCACCTGCCAGCCGATCAGGTAGCCGCTCAAGGCGAAGAACAAGTCCACGCCCATCCAGCCGAACTGCGACACAGGCGACCACGGCGAACCCAGGCCGGCGCCCTGGGCGTGGAAGAACATCACCCAAACGATCGCGATCGCGCGCAGCAGATCGAGGCCGGGCAGTCGGCTCATCTTGATTCCAGGAGGTTGGGGACGTTGCGGAGGTCGGTGCCGCGTCCGTCGCCCGACATTGCATCGTGCGTGGCGAACGCAGGCACATTCTGCGCTCGCGTCGCATGCGCAACAAGCCGATGTGCGCGCGCGACGCGCTCGCCTTGCCACGTTTGCGCAGCGAACTGCGCGCAGGCGTCGCGCGCTGCAAACGCGGCTTTCGGCGAGTGCAAGAAATACTTGTGCGAGCGCGCGCGAAGACGGCCGTTCGTAGCCGAACGCGATGCGGCGATGCGCGCGCGCGACGCCGTCGCGCGCAGTCGTCGCGCACCTAGGGCCAGCCCGAGGATGCCGCGCCGCGCCGCGCGCATTACCGTCGAACCCGGCGCCGGCGAACGGCAGGCGATGGGTTGGGCGGTGCGGCCATGTCGGGCATCAACTTCAGCAATCCCCTGAGCGGCCTGCTGCCGGGCCTGGGCGGCTCCAAGCCCGGCCTGCCCGGCGGCCCGCAGCCGCCCGGCCTGAACCTGCCCGGCGGCATCGACGCGCCGCCCGGCCACGGCGGCCTGCCGCCGGGCCA
>NZ_LXSD01000635.1:0-3129 GCF_017168095.1 Lysobacter enzymogenes
CTGGCCCGCCGCCCCGGCCCTGCACGGCGTCGCCCGCGCCGCCGACAAGGCCGCCGCCGCGTAACCCGGCCGCGAGCGCGAAAACGCCGCTCCCCTCGGCGGCCTACGCGAGCGGCCACTCGCGCCGGACCCACTCGGCAGCGGCCTCATCGCCGCCTGCCGTCCCGCGTTCGCATGCTTCGGCGGCCCGTACCGCATCTACGCCAAACGCCGCCCGGCCGCCGCTGTCGAGCCGGCCCCGCAACCGTCCCGCCGAGCCGGATGCGTCCGGCATGCGAGAATCCGCGCTCACACCACTGCCGATTCCCGTCCGGCGGCTCAGCCGGGCGCCGGGACGGCATTCGCAACGCACCGGCCCGCCCTGCTCCAGCGCGCGGCCGCGCGGCTCCAACGGCAGGACCGACCATGATCAACAACGACGTATTGCGCAGCATTCGCTACATGCTCGATCTGAGCGACCCCAAGGTCGTGGAGATCGTCCACCTCGCCGACCCTGCGTTCGCCCTGGACAAAGCCCAGGTCCAGGCCTTCCTCAAGAAAGACGAGGACCCGGGCTACGCCCCCTGCGACGACGCGGTGCTCGCGCGTTTTCTCGACGGCCTGGTGTTCCACTACCGCGGCCGCGACGAACGCCTGCCGCCGCGCCCGCTGGAAACGCGCATCACCAACAATCTGGTGCTGAAGAAACTGCGCGTCGCCTTCGAGCTCAAGGACCTGGACATGCACCAGGCCTTCGCCGACGCCGGTTTCCCGGTCTCCAAGCCGGAACTGAGCGCGCTGTTCCGCCAGAGCGACCACAAGAACTACCGCCCGTGCGGCGACCAGATGCTGCGCAATTTCCTCAAGGGCCTGACCTTGCGGATCCGCGGCGACAAGTAAGCGCCGCGCGAGCGCGGCGGATCAATGCCCGCCGTCGAGCGCCTTGAGTTCCGACACCAGCGCGCTCGCCATCTCCGCGCCGTCGCCGTACAGCATGCGGGTGTTGTCGGCGTAGAACAGCGCGTTTTCGATGCCGGCGAAGCCGGTGCCCTTGCCGCGCTTGATCACGATGGTGTTCCTGGAATTGATCACGTCCAGGATCGGCATGCCGTAGATCGGCGAGGCCGGGTCGGTCTTGGCGACCGGGTTGACCACGTCGTTGGCGCCGATCACCAGCGACACGTCGGTGTTGGCGAACTCGGGGTTGATGTCGTCCATGTCGGCGATCAGGTCGTACGGCACGCCGGCTTCGGCCAGCAGCACGTTCATGTGGCCCGGCATGCGCCCGGCCACCGGGTGGATCGCGAACTTCACCTTGACCCCGCGCTCGGTCAGCTTCTGGGTCAGCTCCCAGATCTTGTGCTGCGCCTGCGCCACCGCCAGGCCGTAACCGGGCACGATCACCACGCGTTCGGCGAAGGCCATCATCGCCGCGACGTCGCCGGCTTCGATCGGCTTCTGGGTGCCGGCGATTTCCTGCGCCTGCCCGCCGCCGCCGAAGTTGGAGAACAGCACGCCGCTGATCGGCCGGTTCATCGCCTTGGCCATCAAGCGCGTCAGCAGCATGCCGGCCGCGCCGACCATGGTGCCGGCGATGATCAGCGCCTCGTTGCCGAGCACGTAACCTTCGAACGCCACCGCCAGGCCGGTGAAGGCGTTGTACAGCGAGATCACCACCGGCATGTCGGCGCCGCCGATCGGCAGGGTCATCAGCACGCCCAGCGCCAGCGCGGCGACGAAGAAGGCGACGATGACGCCGACGTTGAGGGTCATGAACGCGGCGATGCCGAGCGCCACCACCGCCAGCGCGACCAGCGCGTTGAACGCCTGCTGGCCGGGGAACACCACGCGCTTGTCCAGGCGCCCGTCGAGCTTGGCCCAGGCGATCACCGAGCCCGACAGCGACACCGCGCCGATCGCCGCGCCGACCACCGCCAGCACCAGCGCCACGGTCGGCGTGTGCATCGCGATCACGCCGCGTTCGAGCTGCGCCTGCAGCGGGTCGGACGGCATCTGCGCGGACAGCCGCAGCAGTTCGACCGCGCCGATCGCCGCCGCCGAGCCGCCGCCCATGCCGTTGTACAGCGCGACCATCTGCGGCATGTCGGTGATGGCGACCTTCTTGCCCGAGATCCACGCCGCCGCGGTGCCCAGCAGCACCGCGGTCGCGATCAGGCCGAGGTTGTGCAGGCCCGGCAGGAAGAACGTCGCCACCGTGGCGATGATCATGCCCGCGCCGGCCCAGCGGATGCCGCTGCGCGCGGTCACCGGCGAGGCCATGCGCTGCAGGCCCAGCAGGAACAGGGTCGCGGCGACCAGGTAGCTCAACTTCACCACAGTGGAAAGAACGTCCATCAGCGCGCGCGCTCCAAAGAACGATAGCTGCCCCGTGGGCAGCACCCAGCCGAGAAAGGAGGCAACGGCGACCAGAACCGTGCCGAGGACGGCGGCCGCGGCCGCCGCGAGGTACCGCGCACTCAACCGCCCGCCTTGCCGCCCGGCGCCTTGCTGGACTTGAACATCTCCAGCATGCGCTCGGTCACCACGTAGCCGCCGGCGGCATTGCCCGCGCCGAGCAGCACCGCGACGAAGCCGATGGCTTTTTCCAGCAAGGTGTCGGCGTGGCCGAGGACGATGATCGCGCCGATCAGCACGATTCCGTGGATGAAGTTGGAACCCGACATCAGCGGGGTGTGCAGGATCACCGGCACCCGCGAAATGATTACGTGGCCGGCGATCGCGGCCAACATGAAGATGTACAGCGCCACGAACCCGTCGCTCATCCGTCTCGTCCCCATGCGTTGTCCGGGCCATCATAACCGGCCGTGAATGCAGCGCCAGCGTTGTCAACCGATCCGGGCCGCGGGCGTTCCCGGATGGCATGAGCGCCGCACGTTCCGGCGCAGGGACCGCCCCGCATGCCCGACACCCTCCGACTCCGCCGCCGCCCCCGCGGGCCGGCCGCGCCCGGCTGAAGGCCTCCGCCGTGCTGCAACCGCCCGCCGCCCGTATCCTGGAGGCCGTGAGCGTCGAACCCGACCCGCTGCCGCCGAACGACCCGCTGGAGCATCGCTACGACGCCCGCCGGCCCGAGCGCGCGCGGCCGTGCGCCGGCGAAGCCGATGCGCCGGCGGAGCGGACGCCGCGCTG
>NZ_LXSD01000636.1:0-11559 GCF_017168095.1 Lysobacter enzymogenes
CGCGCGCATCGGCCTGTGCGCGCAACGCGGCTTCGCCGTGGCGGTCGGCGCGCTGGCCGCGCTCAAGGCCGGCGCCGCCTATGTGCCGCTGGATCTGGACCATCCGCGCGAGCGTCTGGCCCAGATCCTCGCCGACGCCGCGCCGGTCGCGGTGCTGGCCGACGCGGCCGGACGCGCCGCGCTGGCCGCCGCGCTGCCCGATGGGGTGGCGGTGCTGGATCCCGAAGACGATGGCGACGACGCAGCCGCCGACACACCGCACGCGCCGCCCGCCGAACCGCAGCCCGACCACCTCGCCTACGTCATCTACACCTCCGGCTCGACCGGCGCGCCCAAGGGCGTGGCGATGCCGCACGCGCCGCTGGCGCAGTTGCTGCACTGGCAGCGCCAGGCGCTGGCGCCGGCGCGGCGGGTGCTGCAGTTCGCCGCGGTCGGCTTCGACGTGGCGTTCCAGGAAATCTTCGGCGCGCTGTGCAGCGGCGCGGCGCTGGTCATGATCGACGCGCGCCAGCGCCTGGACATCGCCGCGCTGCCGGCGCTGCTGGCCGCGCACGCGGTCGACCGCCTGCACCTGCCTTACATCGCCGCGCAAAGCCTGGCCGAGGCGGTGCAAGACTGCGACGACGCCGCGCTGGCCGGGCTGCGCGCGCATCTGCGCGAGATCGTCGTCGCCGGCGAGCAGCTGCGCCTGACCGCGCCGCTGCGGCGGATGCTGCGGCGCCTGCCCGATTGCCGCCTGCACAACCATTACGGCCCGACCGAAACCCACGTCGCGGTCGCCTGCGCGCTCGGCCCGGATCTCGACGCCGAGCCCGACCACGCGCCGATCGGCCGGCCGATCTCGGGCAGCCGCGTCTATCTGCTCGACCGCCACGGCCAGCCGGTGCCGCGCGGCGCGGCCGGCGAGCTGTATCTGGCCGGCGCCTGCGTCGCGCGCGGCTACCTGGGCCGGCCCGCGCTGGAAGCCGAGCGGTTCCTCGCCGATCCCATCGCCGGCGGCGCCGCGCGCATGTACCGCACCGGCGACCTCGCCCGTTTCCGCGCCGACGGCCGGCTGGAATTTCTCGGCCGCAACGACCAGCAGATCAAGATCCGCGGCTTCCGCATCGAACCGGGCGAGATCGAAGCGCGCCTGGCCGAACACCCGCAGGTGCGCGAATGCGCGGTGATCGCGCGCGAACGCGCCGACGACGCGACCGCGCTGGTCGCCTATGCGGTGCCGGCGCACGGCGCCGACGCTCGGATCGGCGCCCAGACCGGCGCCGACACCGGTGTCGATGGCGACGCCCACAGCGAATGGGCCGGCGCGCTGCGCGCGCATCTGGCCGCGCGCCTGCCCGACTACATGTTGCCCGCGGCCTTCGTCGCCGTGGCCGCGCTGCCGGTCACGCCCAACGGCAAGCTCGACACCCGCGCCCTGCCCGCGCCGGACGCGCACGCGTTCGCCCACGCCCGCTTCGAGGCGCCGCGCGGCGCCACCGAAACCGCGCTGGCGCGGCTGTGGCAGGAACTGCTGGCGGTGGCCCGGGTCGGCCGCGGCGACCACTTCTTCGAACTCGGCGGCCATTCGCTGATCGCGGTGCGGCTGCTGAGCCGGATCGCGCGCGCGTTCGCGGTCGAGCTGCCGTTGGCCGAACTGTTCGCGCGGCCGCGCCTGGCCGACCTCGCCGCGGCCATCGACGCGCTCGCCGCAGGCGACGCCGACGGCGCCGCCTTGGCCGCGATCGGCCCGCGCGACCGCAATGCCGACGACGACAGCGCGCTGCCGCTGTCGCTGTCGCAGCAACGCCTGTGGTTCCTCTCGCAGTTCTACAGCGTCAGCGCCAACTACCACATTCCGCTGGCGCTGCGCCTGCGCGGCGCGCTCGACCCGGCCGCGCTGCGGCGCGCGCTGGACCGCATCTTCGCTCGCCACGAAGCGCTGCGCAGCGTGTTCTACGAACGCGCCGGCAGCGCCCGGGCGCGGCTGCTCGATCCCGCCAGCGGCATCGACTGGGCCGAATGCGATCTGCGCGGCGACGACGCGCAGGCGCGCCTGCGCACGCGCATGGACCGCGACGTGGACGCGCCGTTCGAGCTGGAACGCGGGCCGCTGCTGCGCGCGCGCCTGTTCCGCCTCGGCGGCGACGAGCACGTGCTGTTGCTGGTGCTGCACCACATCGTCGCCGACGGCTGGTCGCTGGGCGTGCTGATGGACGAGCTCGGCGCGCTGTACGCCGCGTTCGCCGCAGGCCGCGCCGATCCGTTGCCGCCGCTGCCGCTGCAATACCCCGATTACGCGCTGTGGCAGCGCCGCCATCCCGACGACGCGCGCCTGCGCGCCCAGGCCGACTACTGGCGCGCGACCCTGGCCGACGCGCCAGCGCTGCTGGAGCTGCCGGCCGACCGGCCGCGCCCGCCGCAGCAATCCTTCGACGCCGGCTTCGTGCCGCTGCGCCTGGACGCCGCGCTCGCCGCCGCGCTCAAGCGCTGCGGCCAGCGCTTCGGCGCGACCTTGTTCATGACCGTGCTGGCGGCATGGAGCGCGGTGCTGGCGCGGGTGTCGGGGCAGGACGACATCGTCGTCGGCGCCGCCACCGCCGGCCGCAACCGCCACGAGACCCAGGCGCTGATCGGCTTCTTCGTCAACACCCTGGCCCTGCGCATCGACCTGTCCGGCGCGCCCGACGCGGCCGCGCTGCTGGCGCGGGTGCGCGCGGCCACGCTCGACGCGCAGGCGCACCAGGACTTGCCGTTCGAACAGGTGGTCGAGGCGCTGCGGCTGCCGCCGCGGCTCGACCGCGCGCCGCTGTTCCAGGCCATGTTCGCCTGGCAGAGCGATGAGGACGCGCTGCCGCGCCTGCCCGGCCTGGAGGTGCGCGGCGAACCGCTGCGGCTGCGCTGGGCCAAGTTCGACCTCGAGCTGGTGCTGGGCGAACGCGACGGACGGATCGAAGGCGGGCTCAACTACGCTTCGGCGCTGTTCGATGCCGCCACCATCGAGCGCCATCGCGACTACCTGCTGGCGGCGCTGCGCGCGTTCGCGGCCGAGGACGCGCGCCCGCTGGCGCAGTGGCCGCTGCTGCCGCCGGGCGAGCGCGAGGAGCTGCTGCATGAGCGCAATCGCGATCGCATCGACTACGACCGCGACGGCCTGCTCGACGCCGCGTTCGCCCGCCAGGCCGCGCGCACGCCGCACGCCGACGCGGTGGTCCACGGCGAGTCGCGCCTGAGCTACGCCGAACTCGACGCCCGCGCCAACCGCCTCGCCCACGCGCTGATCGCGCGCGGCATCGGCCGCGGCGACCGGGTCGCGCTCGGCGCGCAACGCGGCTTCGGCTTCGTCGCCGGCGTGCTCGCCATTCTCAAGGCCGGCGCAGTCTATCTGCCGTTCGATCCGGCCTATCCTTCGGCGCGGCTCGGCCGCATCCTCGCCGACGCCGCGCCGGCGCTGGCGCTGTGCGACGCCTCCGGCCGCGCCGCGCTCGACGCGCTCGCCGAAGACGCGGCCGCGCCGCCGCAGCTGGATCTCGACGACGCGACGCTGTGGCGGCAACAACCCGCGCACGCGCCGCGGGTGCCCGGGCGCGAGGCCGCGGACCTGGCGTATCTGATCTACACCTCCGGTTCCACCGGCGCGCCCAAGGGCGTGATGGTCGAACACCGCAACGCGATGCATCTGGCCGCCGCGCAGGTGCGCCGCTTCCGGCTGGGCCGGCGCAGCCGGGTGCTGCAATTCGGTTCGATCGGCTTCGACGCCAGCGTGTTCGACCTGTTGATGGCGTTCGTGCGCGGCGGTGCGCTGTACCTGCCGGCGCCGGCCGACCGCGCATCGGCCGCCGCCACGATGGACTTCATCCGCCGCCATCGCATCACCCACGCTACCCTGCCGCCGGCGTTGCTGCAGGGCCAGGCCGTGCCGCGCTTCGAGCACCGCCCGACCCTGCTGTTCGGCGGCGAAGCGCCGAACCCGGCGCTGATGCGCGCGCTGTCGGCGCACGCGCGCGTGGTCAACGCCTACGGCCCGACCGAAGCCACCGTCTGCGCCAGCGCCTGGACCGCGCCGCGCGACTTCGCGCGCCATCGCGAAGCGCCGCTGCCGATCGGCCGGCCGCTGGCCAACGTGCGCCTGTACCTGCTCGACGCGCAGCGCCAGCCGGTGCCGACCGGCGCGGTCGGCGAGCTGTACATCGGCGGCGAGGGCGTCGCCCGCGGCTATTTCGGCCGTCCCGACCTCAGCGCCGAGCGCTTCCTCGACGATCCCTTCGATCCGAAGCCGGGCGCGCGCATGTACCGCAGCGGCGATCTGGCGCGCTACCTGGCGGACGGCGAGCTGCTGTTCGTCGGCCGCAACGACGAGCAGATCAAGCTGCGCGGCTTCCGCATCGAGCCGGGCGAGATCCAGGCGCGCCTGGGCGAGCATCCGGCGGTGCGCGACTGCGCGGTGATCGCGCGCGAGGACCGCGCCGGCGAGCCCTACCTCGCCGCCTACGTGGTCGCCGACGGCGGCGACGAAGACGCGCTCGCCGCCACCCTGCGCGCATTCCTGGCCGACCGCCTGCCCGACTACATGCGCCCGGCCGCGTTCGTGCGCATCGACGCGCTGCCGCTGACCGCGCACGGCAAGCTCGACCGGCGCGCGTTGCCCGCGCCCGGCGGCGGCGATTTCGCCCATGCCGCCTACCAGCCGCCGCACCCCGGCGCCGAGCAGCGCCTGGCCGCGCTGTGGCAGGAGTTGCTGGGCGTGGAGCGGATCGGCCGCCACGACGATTTCTTCGAACTCGGCGGCCACTCGCTGCGCGCGGTGCAGTTGGCGGCGCGGTTGCGCGACGAATTCGACGCGCCGGTGCCGGTGCGCGAGCTGTTCGCGCATTCGCGCCTGGACCGCATGGCCGCGCTGCTGCAACGCGACCCGTCCGCGCCGGGCGACGGCCCCGACCTGGACGCCGAAGCCGAGCTGGACGCGGCCATCGACGGCGCCGGCTTGGCGCCCGCCGCAGCGCCGGCGCAGTGGCGCGAACTGCTGCTGACCGGCGCCACCGGTTTCCTCGGCGCGTTCCTGCTGCAGGCGCTGCTGCAAGGCACCCAGGCGCGGGTGCACTGCCTGGTGCGCTGCGCCGACGAGGCCGACGGCCGGCGCCGGCTCGAAGCCGCGCTGGCCGCGCTCGGCCTGGCCGGCGTCGCCGACCCGGCGCGGGTGAGCATCGTCCCCGGCGACCTGGCGCAACCGCGCCTGGGCCTGAGCGAAGCCGCGTTCGCCGCCTTGGCCGAACGCATCGATGCGATCTACCACAACGGCGCCTGGGTCAACTCGCTGCACGGCTATGCCGCGCTCAGGCCGGCGAATGTCGAAGGCACCGTGGAAGTGATGCGCCTGGCCGCGCACACCCGGCGCAAGCACGTGCACTACGTCTCGACCCTCAGCACCCTGCCCGCGCCGGCGCAGGCGCGCGCGCTGGGCGCGCCGGCCGACGACGAGGAAGCGCTGGCGCGCTGCTGGCGCGCGCTCGGCAGCGGCTACGCGCGCAGCAAGTGGGTGGCCGAACGCCTGCTGCGCGCCGGCGGCGCACGCGCGCTGCCGTTCACCGTCTACCGCCCCACCCACATCGCCGGCGCCGGCCGCGACGGCGCCTGCAACGCCAGCGACGCCTGGAGCCTGTTCGTGCAGGCCTGCTATCGCCTGGGCAGCGCGCCCGACATCGACCTGCGCATGAACTCGCTGGCGGTGGACCGCATGGCCGCGGCGATCGTCGAGCTGTCGCTGCGCGAGGATGGCGACGGCCGCAGCTTCAACCTCGCCGACCCGCGCGGCTATCGCCTGGCCGACTGGATCGACTGCGCGCTGGAGCAGCCCGGCATGGCCGCGGCCAAGCGCCCTTACCCGCAATGGCTGCGCGAATGCGCGGCCGATCCGGCGACCGCGGCGATCGCTTCGATCCTGCCGCCGGAACTGACGCCAGACCACGGCGACGACGGCGACGACGGCGACGACGTGCCGATCTCCAACGCCATCGCCGAACAGCTCGATCCGACCCGCTTCCCCACCCTCGACCGCGAGCACCTGCGCCGCTGCGCGCAGTGGCTGTACCGCCATCGCGATTGAGCCGCCCCCCTTCCCCACATCGATCGTAACGAGGCCATGGACGATATCCGTACGAATCCGCCGGCGGGCGCGAACCACGCCGGCAACGACGACCGCGACGACGACGGCGCCGCCGGCGTCGACGCGCTGTTCCGCCTGCAGGCGCAGCGCACGCCGCAGGCGATCGCGCTCGAACACGGCGCACGCCGCGTGAGCTACGCCGAACTCGACGCCTGCGCCGAACGGCTGGCGCAGCGGCTGCGGCGCCTGGGCGTGGGCGCCGACGACCGCGTCGCGATCTGCGCCGAGCGCGGCGTCGCCCCGGTGGTGGCGATGCTCGCCGCGCTCAAGGCCGGCGCCGCTTACCTGCCGCTGGATCCGGACTATCCGCGCGCGCGGCTGGATCTGCTGCTGGACGATGCCGCGCCCGCGGCGCGGCTGTGCGACGCCGCCGGCCGGCGGGCGCTGGGACTGGCGACGGAGGCCGGCGACGGCCGCGACATCGATCTCGACCTGGACCTCGACGACGGCCACCGGCCCGAACCCGCGCCCACCGCCGCGCGCGAACCCGGCGACGATCCGCAGCGGCTGGCCTATGTGATCTACACCTCCGGCTCCACCGGCCGCCCCAAGGGCGTGGCGATGCCGCACGCGCCGCTGCTGAACCTGCTGCGCTGGCAACGCGGCCAGTTCCGCGACGGCCAGCGCGTGCTGCAGTTCGCCGCGCTCGGCTTCGATGTGGCGTTCCAGGAAATCTTCGGCGCGCTGTGCGGCGGCTCGACCCTGGTTGTCGCCGAAGCGGCGCTGCGCCGCGACTTCGCCGCACTCGCGCGCGCGCTGGCGCAGCGGCGCATCCAGCGCCTGCACCTGCCGTGCCTGGCGCTGAGCGCGCTCGCCGACGCCCTGGCCGAGGCCGATGAAACCACGCTTTCGGCCTTGCGCGCGCAACTGGCCGACGTCGTCGTGGCCGGCGAGCAACTGCGCCTGACCGAGCCGATCCGGGCGATGTTCGCGCGCCTGCCCGACTGCCGCCTGCACAACCACTACGGCCCGACCGAAACCCACGTGGTCGCCGCGCACGTGCTGGCCGCGCGCGAGGTGGCCGAAGCGCCGGCGCACGTGCCGATCGGCCGCGCCATCGACGGCGCGCGCCTGTACCTGCTCGACGCGCAACGCCGGCCGGTCGCCGACGGCGAGGCCGGCGAGCTGTGGATCGGCGGCGCCGCGCCGGCGCGCGGCTACCTGCGGCAGGCCGAACTCAGCGCGCAACGCTTCCAGCCCGATCCCTTCGCCGCCGGTGCGCGCATGTACCGCAGCGGCGACCGCGCCCGGCGCCTGCCCGGCGGCGAACTGGAGTTCCTCGGACGCGACGACGATCAGGTCAAGATCCGCGGCCATCGGGTCGAGCCCGACGAAGTCGCCGCGCAGCTCGCCGAGCATCCGCGCGTGCGCGAAACCGCCGTCGTCGCCCGCGCCGGCGCGGACGGCGCGGCGGAACTGATCGCCTACGCCGTCCCGGTCGCCGGCGATGGCGGCGACGCGGCGGACTTCGCCGCCGCCTTGCGCGAACACCTGCGCCAGCGCCTGCCCGAACCGCTGCGCCCGGCGGCGATCGTCGCGCTCGCCGCGCTGCCGCGCGGCGCCCACGGCAAGCTCGACCGCGCGGTTTTGCCGGCGCCGGACGCGGCCGCCTACGGTCAACGCGATTACCGCGCGCCCCGGCCCGGCGCCGAAACCGAACTCGCGCATCTGTGGCAGGCGCTGCTCGGCCGCGAACGCGTCGGCCGCGACGACGATTTTTTCGCCCTCGGCGGGCATTCGCTGAGCGCAGCGCGGCTGCTCGGCGCGCTGCGGCGGCAATGGCGGGTCGAGCTGCCGGTCAGCGCGATCTGGAACCATCCGACCCTCGCCGCGCAAGCCGCGGCGCTCGACGCCTTGCGCGCCGATGCCTCAGCCGCGAGCGAGCCGCCGCGCGCCGGCGAAGGCGACGCCGCCGGCGTACTGTCCTCGACCCAGCGCCGGCTGTGGTTCCTGAGCCAGTTCGAAGAGCTCGGCGCCGCGTACCACATTCCCGTGCTGCTGCGCCTGCGCGGCGCGCTCGATCTCGCCGCGCTGCGGCGCGCGCTCGATGCCTTGAGCGACCGCCATGTCGGCCTGCGCACGCGCTTCGTCGCCGTCGACGGCGAACCGCGCCTGCAGCCGCTGCCCGCCGGCACGCCGTTCGCGTGGAGCGAAAGCGCGCTCGAGCTCGGCGCGGCCGCCGATCCGGACGCGGCCCTGCGCGAGGCGCTGCAACGACAGGCGGGTCGCGCCTTCGACCTGGAACGCGAAGCGCCGGCGCGCGCCTGGCTGGCGCGCACCGGCGCCGACGAATTCCATCTGCTGCTGACGCTGCATCATCTGGTCGCCGACGGCGAATCGCTGCCGCCGCTGCTGCGCGACCTCGGCGCGCTCTACGCCGCCTTCGCCGCCGGCGCGTCCGATCCGCTTTCGCCGCTGCCCTGGCAGTTTCCCGATTACGCCGCCAGGCAGCAGCGCCGCCAGAATGAAGACGGCGAAGCGCTGGACTACTGGCGCCGCACCCTGAGCGGCGCACCCGCCCTGCTCGAACTGCCCACGCGCGCGCCGCGCCCGCCGCAGCAGGACTTCGCCGGCGCGATGCTGCCGCTGCACGTCGACGCCGAACTCACCCGGGCGCTGCGCCGGCGCGCGCGCCGCGCCGGCACCAGCCTGTTCGCGCTGGTGCTGGCGGCGTGGGCGACGGTGCTGTCGCGCCTGTCCGGCCAGGACGACCTGGTGATCGGCGCGCCCAGCGCGCAGCGCGGGCTGGCCGGCAGCGAAGACGCCGTCGGCTTTTTCGTCGATACCCTGGCGCTGCGCATCGACCTGTCCGGCGATCCGGACGCCGCCGCGCTGATCGAACGCGCGCGCCGCTGCGCGCTCGACGCCCAGGACCATGCGCTGCCGTTCGAGCGCGTGGTCGAAGCCGTGCGTCCGCCGCGCCGCGCCGACCGCACGCCGCTGTTCCAGGCCATGCTCGCCTGGCAGGGCGAAGCGGCCGCGGCGCCGCCGCTGCCCGGGCTCGACGCGCAAGTCCTGGAACTGTCCCTGCCGGGCGCCAGGTTCGACCTGGAACTGCAACTGGGCGAACGCGACGGCGCCCTGGCCGGCGGCTTGCGCTACGCCACCGCGCTGTTCGACGCCGCGGCGATTGAACGCCATCGCGGCTACCTGCTCGCCGCGCTGCGCGCGTTCGCCGACGACGCCGCCGGCCCGGTCGCCGGCATCGACCTGCTCGACGCCGACGAGCGCCGGTTGCAGTTGCACGACTGGAACCGCAGCGAAGCCGACTATCCGCGCGAGGCCTGCTTCCATCATCTGTTCGAAGAGCAAGCGCGGCGCACGCCGCAAGCGACCGCGCTGGAATGCGCCGGCGCGAGGCTCAGCTACGCCGCGCTCGACGCCGCCGCCGACCGCCTCGCCGGCCGCCTGATCGCCGCCGGCGTCGGCCCCGACCGGCGCGTGGCGCTGTGCGCGCAGCGCGGCTTCGACGCCATCGTCGCGATCCTGGCGGTGCTGAAGGCCGGCGGCGCCTACGTGCCGCTGGATCCGGCCCACGTGCGCGAACGCAGCGCGCGCGTGCTCGCCGACGCCGCGCCGGTGTGCCTGCTCGCCGACGCCGAAGGACGCCGCGCGCTGGCCGCGGCCGGCATCGATGCGCCCTGTCCGGGCTTCGCGCTCGACGGCGCGGCGCTGGAGCGCGCCAACGACGGGCGCGACGCCGCATCGCCGGCGCGCGCCGAGGTCGGCCCGCGGCATCTGGCCTACATCGTCTACACCTCCGGCTCCACCGGCGAGCCCAAGGGCGCGATGATCGAACACCGCAACCTGGTCCAGTTCGCCCACAGCCAGGCCGAACGCTTCGGCATCGGCGCGCACAGCCGCATCGCCCAGTTCGCGTCGCTGAGCTTCGACGCCAGCCTGATCGAAATCGGCCTGAGCCTGAGCCGCGGCGCCGCGCTGTGCATTCCCGGCGCCGACGAGCGCGCCGACGCCGGTGCTTATCTGGACTGGATCGCGCGCGAACGCATCGGCCTGAGCTATATGCCGCCGGCGTTTCTGCAGGGGCGCGAAACCTTGCCGCGATTCGCGACAGCGCCGCTGCTCCTGGTCGGCGGCGAAGCCGTGCCGCCGGGCGTGCTGAGCGCGCTGCAGCGCGGCGGCGCGCGGCCGGTACACGTGTACGGGCCGACCGAGACCACGGTGCTGGCCACCGCCTGGGAACCGCCGCCGCATTGGCCCGGCGATGCGCCCGCGCCGATCGGCCGGCCGCTGGCCAACACCCGCGCCTACGTGCTCGACGCGCAGCGCCGGCCGCTGCCGCTGGGCGCGCCGGGCGAGCTTTACCTCGGCGGCGCCGGCGTCGCCCGCGGTTATCTGGGCCGCGACGAACTCAGCGCCGAACGCTTCTTCGCCGATCCGTTCGACCCCACCCCGGGCGCGCGCATGTACCGCAGCGGCGACCGCGTGCGCTATCGCGAAGACGGCGAACTGATGTTCCTCGGCCGCGACGACGGCCAGGTCAAGCTGCGCGGCTACCGCATCGAGCTGGGCGAAATCCAGGCGCGCCTGCGCGAACACCCCGACGTGCGCGAAGCGGTGGCGACGCTGCGCGAGGACGAGCCCGGCCGCAAACGGCTGGTCGCCTATGTCGTGACCGACGCCGACAGCGAGGGATTGGCCGGCGCGCTGCGCGCGCATCTGGCCGCGCGCCTGCCGGATTACATGCTGCCGTCCGCCTGCGTGCGCCTGGACGCGCTGCCGCTCAACGCCAATGGCAAGCTCGACCGCCGCGCCCTGCCGGCGCCCGATCGCGCCGATTTCGCCCGCCGCGCCTACGCGCCGCCACAAGGCGAGCTGGAACGCCTGCTCGCGCAGTGGTGGCAGGAACTGTTGCAGACCGGCGCCGTCGGCCGCGACGACGATTTCTTCGAACTCGGCGGCCACTCGCTGCTGGCGATGCGCCTGCTGGCGCGGCTGCGCGACGAACTCGAGGTCGCGGTGGCGCCGTCGCTGCTGTTCCGGCGCCCGCGCCTGGCCGGATTCGCCGAAGCGGTGCTGGCGGTCGCGCTGCGCGAACACGACTCGGGAGATTCGCTGTGACTTCGATCAAAGCCATCCTCGGCAAACTCGACCCGGCCCAGACCGAACGCCTGCGCGATCTGCGCCGCGACCTCGAGCTGGACGCGACGACCGCGGCCGAACCGCCGCTGCTGCCGCGCGCGCACGCCGACGACGGCGAACTGCCGTTGTCCTCGGCGCAGCAGCGGCTGTGGTTCCTGGCCCAGCTGGAAGGCGTCAGCGCCGCCTATCACGTGCCGCTGGCCGTGCGCCTGTGCGGCGCGCTCGACCGCGCCGCGCTGGCGCGCGCGCTCGATCGCCTGTTCGCCCGCCACCAGGCGCTGCGCAGCGTGTTCCCCGCGCGCGACGGCGAGCCG
>NZ_LXSD01000637.1:0-8746 GCF_017168095.1 Lysobacter enzymogenes
TCGGCGGACAGCGCGAACGCGCGCGCGCCGTCGCCGAGGATCGCGCGCAGCCGCGGCGGCGGCGTCCATTGCAGCGCGCGCCATTGCGTTGCGCCGGGGTCCAGGCGCCAGGCGCTCTCGCTGCCGACGGCGACGGTGGCGCCGTCCAACTGAGCCAGCCCGAGCGGCGGCGCGGCGGTTCGCAGCGTGGGCAATTCGCCGCTGCGCAGCGGCGTCAGCGGTTCGGCCTGCAGCGGCGCGGCCAGCGCTGCGAACAGCAGCAGCATCCACAGCGACAGGGCGCGCATCGCCGACATCGGCCGCGACTCGGCGCGGCGCGCGCCGGCCAGACTTGAACGCGCCGCTGGCGCGCGACGACCCGGTTCCAGCGACTGCGACTGCTGCGACATCCGTTCCCGTTCCCCTAAACCTGCGCGGCGCCGTGTGCGCCGCGCCTGGATGCCGCGGCGCAGGCGCCGCGGCCGTTCACGTGCGTTCCGCGGTGGCGAGCAAGGCCTGCGCGCGCTTGAGGAACGGCCGGTCGATCATGCGCCCATCGACCACGAACACGCCGCGGCCGCCGTCGGCGGCGGTTTCGGCCGCGCTGACGATGCGCCGCGCGCGCGCGAGTTCGTCGGCGCTGGCGGCGAAGGCGCGGTTGGCCAGCCCGACCTGGCGCGGGTGCAGGCAGGTCTTGCCGAGAAAGCCCAGGCGCTTGGCGGCCAGCGCTTCGTCGAAATAGCCGGCTTCGTCGTGCAGGTCGGCGTAGGCGCCGTCGAGCGCGAACACGCCGGCCTGGGCCGCGGCCATGCGCACCGCGAACAGCGCGGCGTGGACGTTGGCGCGGTCGTCGCGGGCGATGCCCTGGGCTTCGAACAGGTCGGCCAGCCCGAGCTGCAGCCCGGCCACGCGCGGGTGCGCGCCGGCGATGGCCGCCGCGGCGAGCAGCGCGCGCGGGGTTTCGATGTTGACCAGCAGGCCGATCGGGCGGGCCACGCCGTTGCGCGCTTCGGCGCGTTCCAGCGCGGCCACGGCCTCGTGCAGGGCCGCGGCCGATTCGATCTTGGGCAGATTGATGAGGTCGGTGCCCTCGCGCGCGACCGCGGCCAGATCGGCGGCGAAGTGCTCGCTGCCGGGCGCGTTGACCCGCACGATCATCAGCTTGGACGAGGCCGCGGCGGCGCTGGAGGCCACGAACGCGGCCACCGCCACGCGCGCGGCGGCCTTGCGCTCGGGCGCGACCGCGTCCTCCAGGTCGAAGGACAGCGCATCGGCGGCGCCGGCCAGGGCCTTGTCGAACAACTCCGGCCGCGCGCCCGGGACGAACAGCTTGCTACGCATGGCGGGGCGGGGCGGCGGCATCGATCATGCGGCGAGTGTGCGGCAAGCGCCCGCGGCCATCGGCACAGGGGCGGCATGTTCAAACGATAGGTTTTGTTGCGACCGCCGGGTCGATCGCGTGGGTTGTCTGCAGGAGCGGCGTGAGCCGCGACTGCGGGGTTTCATGCTCGCGCCGGCCGCCGGAATTCGGGGTCGCAGCTTGCGCAGCTCCTACAGGGGCTCCGGGACGATTCGCGGATGCCGGCGGACTCGCATGGGCTACCTGTAGGAGCGGCGCGAGCCGCGACCGCGGGGCTTCAAGCTCGCGTCGGCCGCCGGGATTCGCGGTCGCAGCTTGCGCAGCTCCTACAGGGGCTTCGGAGCGGTTCGCGGGTGCGGGCGGACTCGCATGGGCTACCTGTAGGAGCGGCGCGAGCCGCGACTGCGGGGCTTCATGCTCGCGCCGGCCGCCGGGATTCGTAGTCGCAGCTCGCGCAGCTCCTACAGGGGCTTCGGGCCGATTCGCGGGTGCCGACGGACTTGCATGGGCTACCTGTAGGAGCGGCGCAAGCCGCGACCGCGGGGCTTCATGCTCGCGCCGGCCGCCGGGATTCGCGGTCGCAGTTTGCGCAGCTCCTACAGGGGCTTCGGGGCGGTTCGCGCGGCGCCGGGCCACGCCCGAACCGCGAAAACTCCCCCATCCGGCCCCGGCACCGGATAATGGCCGCCTGTCCGCCCTGGCCCGCCCCGACGGCGCGCCGCCACCGAGCCTTTCGATGACGTCCAGCTCCCGCTTCCCCGACTACCCGTTCCAGCCGCAGCGTTTCGAGGTCCGTCCGGGCATCGGCCTGAGCTATCTCGACCAGGGCCCGCGCGACGGCGAAGTCGTGGTGATGCTGCACGGCAATCCGTCGTGGAGCTATTACTGGCGCAAGCTGGTGCTGGGCCTGCACGACCGCTACCGCTGCATCGTCCCCGACCACGTCGGCATGGGCCTGTCCGACAAGCCCGGCGACGAGCGCTACGAATACACCCTGCGCTCGCGCGTCGACGACGTCGAAAAGCTCCTGCAGCACCTCGGCATCGGCGGCCCGATGACCCTGGCCGTGCACGACTGGGGCGGCGGCATCGGCTTCGGCTGGGGCCTGAAGCACTCCGAGCAGATCAAGCGCCTGGTGATCACCAACACCGGCGCGTTCCCGCTGCCGGCGGCCAAGCCGCTGCCCAAGCGCCTGCGCCTGGGCCGCGATTCGGCCATCGGCACCGGCCTGATCCGCGGCCTCAACGCCTTCGCCGGCGGCGCCGCGCGCCTGGGCGTGGCTAAGGCCATGCCGGCCGACGTGCGCCGCGCCTACGTCGCGCCGTACGACTCCTGGGCCAACCGCATCGCCACCTCGCGCTTCGTCCAGGACATCCCGCTCGGCGAGGGCGACAAGGCCTGGCCGCTGGTCCAGGCGATGGGCCGCAAGCTGCCCGAATACGCCGACCGCCCGGCCTTCATCGGCTGGGGCCTGGGCGATTTCGTGTTCGACCACCACTTCCTCAAGGGCTTCACCGACGCGCTGCCGCGCGCCGAAGTGCACGCCTTCAAGGACGCCGGCCACTACGTGCTGGAAGACAAGGCCGCCGAGCTGGTGCCGGCGATCCGCGCCTTCCTCGACCGCCACCCGCTGGGCTGAGACCGACGCATGGACGCTTCCGCCGCCGTCTGCAACATCGCCGCTTCGCTGCCGCGGCTGGCCGCGCAATCGCCGCAGCGCGTGGCCATGCGCTGCCCCGGCACGCGCGGGCCCGACGGACTGGCGCGCTACGACGTCGAGCTGACCTACGCCGAGCTCGACCGCCGCAGCGACGCCATCGCCGCGGGCCTGGCGAAACGCGGCATCGTCCGCGGCACCCGCACCGCGGTGATGGTGCGGCCCTCGCCCGAGTTCTTCCTGCTGATGTTCGCCCTGTTCAAGGCCGGCGCGGTGCCGGTGCTGATCGATCCGGGCATCGACAAGCGCGCGCTGCGCCAGTGCCTGGACGAAGCCGCGCCGGAGGCCTTCATCGGCATCCCGCTGGCGCACATCGCGCGGGTGGTGCTGGGCTGGGCGAAGTCGGCGCGCATCCGCATCACCACCGGCGCGCGCGCCTTCCTCGCCGACGATACGCTGGCGCGGGTCGAGCGCGCCGGCGAAGGCGCCGGTTCGCAGCTGGCCGACACCCAGGCCGAGGAAGTCGCGGCGATCGTGTTCACCAGCGGCTCGACCGGGGTGCCCAAGGGCGTGGTGTTCCGCCACCGCCACTTCGTCGCTCAGATCGAAATGATGGGCGAGGCCTTCGGCATCGCGCCGGGCGGGGTGGACTTGCCGACGTTCCCGCCGTTCGCGCTGTTCGACCCGGCGCTGGGCCTGACCTCGGTGATCCCCGACATGGACCCGACCCGGCCGGCCCAGGCCGATCCGGCCAAGCTGCACGATGCGTTGCGCCGGTTCGGCTGCGACCAGCTGTTCGGCTCGCCGGCGCTGATGAAGGTGCTGGCCGACTACGGCCGGCCGCTGCCGACGCTGCGCCGGGTCACCTCGGCCGGCGCGCCGGTGCCGCCGGACACGGTCGCCCGGCTGCGCGAGCTGATGCACGAGGACGCCCAGTTCTGGACGCCGTACGGCGCCACCGAATGCCTGCCGGTGGCGGTGATCGAAGGCCGCGAACTGCAGTCCACGCGCGCGGCCACCGAGGCCGGCGCCGGCACCTGCGTCGGCCGCGCGGTGGCGCGCAACGACGTGCGCATCGTGCGGATCAGCGACGAGGCCATCGAACAGTGGTCGGACGAGCTGCTGGTGCCGGCCGGCACGGTCGGCGAAATCACCGTGGCCGGGCCGACCGCGACCGACGCCTATTTCAACCGCGACGGCATGACCCGGCTGGCCAAGATCCGCGAACGCACCGCGCAGGGCGAGCGCATCGTCCACCGCATGGGCGACGTGGGTTATCTCGACGAACACGGCCGGCTGTGGTTCTGCGGCCGCAAGGGCCACCGCGTGGAAACCGCGAGCGGGCCGCTGTACACCGAGCAGGTCGAACCGGTGTTCAACACCCATCCCAAGGTGCGCCGCACCGCGCTGGTCGGCACCGGCGCGCAGGGCCAACAACGGCCGCTGCTGTGGGTGGAGCTGCACCAGCCGCGCGTGGGCAACCGCGAGCGCGAACGCGTCCTCGCCGAACTGCGCGAGATCGGCGCCGGCCACGCCCACACCGCCGGGATCGAGCGCTTCCGCTTCCATCCGGGTTTTCCGGTCGACATCCGCCACAACGCCAAGATCGGGCGCGAGAAGCTGGCGCTGCAGGCGCGCGCGATCGGCGACTGAGCGCCGCAGCGGGCCTGCCGTTGTGGCCGGGCCCGGCTGTGGAAGGGCCTGGTTGTGGGAGGACCCGATTGTGGGAGGGCCTTCAGGCCCGATGCCTTCCTCTCAGCTCGCCGCGAACCGGAACAAAAGCGTCGGGCCTGAAGGCCCTCCCACAAGCGCCCGCGGCTGTCGCCCAGGCGACACTCCGCCCGCGCCGCAGGGCCTATCATTCGCCTCCCCATTCTTGGAACCGAACGCGATGAAGATCCTGGTGACCGGCGGCGGCGGTTTTCTCGGCCAGGCGCTGTGCCGCGGCCTGGTCGCGCGCGGCCACGAGGTGGTCAGCTTCAATCGCGGCCATTACCCGGCGCTGGACCCGCTCGGCGTGATCCAGATCCAGGGCGACCTGGCCGACCGCGACGCGGTCGTCGCCGCCGCGCAAGGCTGCGAGGCGATCTTCCACAACGCCGCCAAGGCCGGCGCCTGGGGCAGCTACGAGAGCTACCACCAGGCCAACGTCGTGGGCACGCAGAACGTGCTGGCGGCCTGCCGCGCGCACGGCATCGGCCGGCTGGTCTACACCTCCACGCCCAGCGTCACCCACCGCGCGACGAACCCGGTCGAAGGCGGCAGCGCCGAGACCGTGCCCTACGGCGAGGGCTTCAAGGCCGCCTACGCCACCACCAAGACCATCGCCGAAAAGGCCGTGCTGGCGGCGAACTCGCCGCAGCTGGCGACCGTGGCGCTGCGCCCGCGCCTGATCTGGGGCGTCGGCGACAACCAGTTGCTGCCGCGCCTGGTCCAGCGCGCCAACGCCGGCCGCCTGCGCTTCGTCGGCACCGGCGAGAACCGCATCGACACCACCTACATCGACAACGCCGCCCAGGCCCACTTCGACGCCTTCGAGCACCTGGCGCCGGGTGCGGCCTGCGCCGGCAAGGCTTACTTCATCAGCAACGGCGACCCGCGCACGGTGCGCGAGACCCTCAACGGCCTGCTCGGCGCGGTCGGCGCGCCGACCGTCGACAAGACCCTGCCGTTCCGCGCCGCCTACGTGATCGGCGCGATCTGCGAAGGCCTGTGGACGCTGCTGCCGCTCAAGGGCGAGCCGCCGATGACCCGGTTCCTGGCCGAGCAGCTGTCGACCACCCACTGGTACGACATGGGCCCGGCCAAGCGCGACTTCGGCTACGTGCCGCAGGTGAGCTTCGAGGAAGGGCTGGCGCGGGTGAAGGCCGCGCAGTAGGAAAACCGGCCGGAGCCCCTGTAGGAGCGGCGCGAGCCGCGACCGCGGGGCTTCGGTCTCACGCCGGACGCCGGGTTTCGCGGTCGCGGCTCGCGCCGCTCCTACAGGGCTGCGGGCCGCATTCGCGTCTGGCCGCCACACCGCGTCGCTAAACCGCACCGCGCTTGCACAAAGCGCTAACAGCCGCCTGGGCGGGGCCGGATAGAATGGACGCATGAACGATTCCGCCTCGCCCCTGGATGCGCTCAAGCCGCTCGCCGGCCGCGCCCTGGAAGCCGCGCTCAACCGCGCGCTCGCGCTCGATCCCGACACCCGCGCCGGCCTGTCCGCGCTCGACGGCCGCAGCATCGCCCTGCACCTGGCCGAGCCGCCGCTGGCCGCGCGCATCCTGGTCGCCGGCGAACGCCTGGAAGTCGGCCCGGTGCGCAGCAGCGACGAACCGGACCTGTCGGTGCGCAGCACCCTCGGCGCGATCTTCGCGCAGCTGCCGAACCTGCTCGGCGCCGCGCGCAACGAACAGGCCGCGCCGGTCGGGCAACTGCGCATCGAGGGCGACGCCGACCTGGCCCGGCGCCTGCAGCGGCTGGCCGAGCGGTTCGATCCGGACTGGCAGCAACCGTTCACCGCGGTGTTCGGCGACATCGTCGGCGTGCAGATCGCCAACGCCGTGGCCGGCGCGCTGCGCCACGCGCGCGACGCCGCCGGCGCGTTCGTCAGCAACGCCGCCGAATACCTGACCGAAGAAAGCCGCGACCTGGTGCCGCGCGCCGAGCTCGACGCCTTCCACGACGATGTCGATGCGCTGCGCGACGACGTCGAACGCGCGGCCGCGCGGGTGGCGCGCCTGCGCGCGCGCGCGGGCGAGCGCGCATGAGCATGCCGCCGCGGCGCCGCAGGCTCTTGTGGGAGGGCCTTCAGGCCCGGCGCTGTTCGGTCAGCGGCGAGGTTTCTTCCACATCTGAAACAAGAGCATCGGGCCCACAAACGCAGGCCCTCCCGCAGGAGGCGCGCGCATGAAATCCGCCGCCCGCGCCTGGCGCATCGGCCGCGTGCTGCTGCGCTACCGCCTCGACGCGCTGCTCGACGACACCCCGGCCGAGCGCTGGCTCAAGCTCGCGCGCCCGTTCGTGCCGCGCGCCTCGGCCGAAGTCGAGGCGATGTCGCGCGGCGCGCGCCTGCGCCTGGCGCTGCAGGAACTGGGCCCGATCTTCGTCAAGTTCGGGCAGATCCTGTCCACCCGCCGCGACCTGGTGCCGCCGGACATCGCCGCCGAGCTGACCTTGCTGCAGGACCGGGTCAAACCGTTCGACGGCGAGACCGCGCGGCGCATCGTCGAGGGCGCGCTGGAGCGGCGCATCGACGAGGCCTTCGAGCGCTTCGACATCGAGCCGCTGGCGTCGGCCTCGATCGCCCAGGTCCACGCCGCGCGCCTGCCCGCGCAGGGCGGCCGGCCGGCGCGCGAGGTCGTGGTCAAGGTGCTGCGCCCGGACATCGAGGGCAAGATCGCCGGCGACATCGCCCTGCTCAAGGCGATGGCCGCGCTCGTCGACCGCACCCATCCCAGCGCCGACAAGATCCGTCCGCGCGCGATCGTGGCCGAGATCGAAAGCACGCTCGCCGCCGAACTCGACCTGCAGCGCGAAGGCGCCAACGCCAGCGTGCTGCGCCGGTTCTGGGCCGACAGCGACGACATGTACGTGCCCGAGGTGATCTGGACCCACACCTCCGAGCGCGCGTTGACGCTCGAACGCGTCTACGGCATACCGTCGGACGACATCGCCGCGCTCGACGCCGCCGGCATCGACCGCCGCGCGCTCGCCGCCAAGGGCGTGCGGGTGTTCTACACCCAGGTGTTCCGCGACAACTTTTTCCACGCCGACGCCCACGCCGGCAACATCTGGGTCGACAGCGACCCGGCGCGGCGCAACAACCCGCGCTTCATCGCCCTGGACTTCGGCATCATGGGCCAGTTGTCGGACGAGGATCAGTACTACCTCGCCGAGAACTTCATGGCGATCTTCAACCGCGACTACCGCCGCATCGCCGAACTGCACGTGCAGGCCGGCTGGATGCCGGCGCACATCCGCATCGACGAACTCGAAGCGGCCACGCGCGCGGTGTGCGAGCCGTACTTCACCCGTCCGCTCAGCGAGATCTCGCTGGCCGAGGTGCTGCTCAAGCTGTTCCGCACCGCGCAGCGCTACGAACTGACCCTGCAGCCGCAGCTGATCCTGCTGCAGAAGACCTTGCTCAACATCGAAGGCGTCGGCCGCCTGCTCGATCCCAAGCTCGACATCTGGGCGGTGGCGCGGCCGGTGCTGCAGCGCATCCTGCTCGATCGCTACAGCCCGCAGCGGCTGGCCGGCGAGTTCCGCAAGCGCCTGCCGGAGCTGGTGACGCGCGCGCCGGAAATGCCGCGCCTGCTGCATGCCTGGTTGAGCCAGCAGGTCGCCGGGCAGCATGAGTTGAAGATGCGTTCGGGCGATATCGTCGAGCTCAACCGCACGATCAAGGATGCGGTGCGGCGGACGGTGTCGGCGATCCTGGGCACGGGGTTGCTGATCGTTTCGGCGGTGTTGTACGGGTTGGAGTCCGGCGGGCCGCGGTTCTGGTCGGTGCCGGCGTCGTCGTGGATCGCGGGGTTGGGTGGGGTGTGGGCGTTGTTGGCGGCCTGGCCGCGGCGGCGGTGGTTCAAGTAGCGGTTGCGGTTTGCGGCGGTTGCGGCGTTTGCGGCGCGGTGGGATGAAGCTGTCGTCGTGGTTTCGTTTTCGCGGTCGCGGCTTGCGCCGCTCCTACAGGATCTCCGGCCAGTTTCGTATCTCCCTGTAGGAGCGACGCAAGTCGCGACCAACCGAAGCAACGCAGCCCCGCC
>NZ_LXSD01000638.1:0-215 GCF_017168095.1 Lysobacter enzymogenes
CGACGCGCATCTATGAGGTGGAAGTGCGCTGAGCGCAGCGATGCGGTTGTGGGAGGGCCTTCAGGCCCGATGCCTTTGTATCCGCTGCGATGAAGTCCGCGGCGAGCTGAGCGGAGGGCATCGGGCCTGAAGGCCCTCCCACAAAAAGGCCCTCACACAAAGCGGTCTCCCACAAAAATTCCCTTGCACTAGAAGCCTTCCCGCAACGGCATCGC
>NZ_LXSD01000639.1:0-2490 GCF_017168095.1 Lysobacter enzymogenes
GCCGCCGGCCGCGGCGCGGACGCGCGCGCAGTGCATACGCAGGCGCATGCGCGCGGCGCGGCGCGCGAAACGCCGCGGCGACGCGGCGCGCTTGCGATTCCGTAACGCAGTTGGCCAAAACGGCGCCATTGGCCGCGCGGCCGCACTTGTCAGCCCGACACCGCTTGCGCAAGGTGGGCCCCGGCCGGAATCCATACGGACCGGGGTTTCCGCTGCCTTCGCCACGCCATTCCGGTTCGCCCAGCGAGTCGAACCTCCCATGAGCAAATCGCGCGTCTTCGCGGCCCTCGTCGCCGCCGGCCTGTTGAGCTTCGCCACCCATGCCCTGGCCGACATCTTCGTTCCGATCAAGCCGTGCCCGCCGGGCAAGGTCGAGAAGCTGATTCCCGGCAAGAACGGCCAGCCGATCCGGGTGTGCGTGTGATCTGAGCCGGTCAAGCGAGCCGATCCTGCGGCCCGGGGCGGCGTCGCCGCCCCGGGCCGTTCGATGTTTGCGGGTGTCGATCGCACACGGTGCGTGCGTTGCGCGGCTGCGGGGCCGGTTCCGGCCGCGCCGGCGGCATGCTGGCCGCGCTGCCGCCGCTCAGGCGCGCGCGTCGCTCACCACCGCCGCCGCGCTGCGGTTGCCGTCGACGACCCGGTCGCGGCCCTCGGCCTTGGCCCGGTACAGCGCCGCGTCGGCGCTTTGCAGCAGTTGCTGCGGCGTGTCGCGCTCGCCCTGCGAGGTGGCCAGGCCGATCGAGCAGGTCGCCGGGCCGAAGGTCTGACGCAGGTGCACGATGGTGGTCGCGGCGATCGCCGCGCGGATGCGTTCGGCGCGTTGCGCGGCGGCCGCGGCGTCGGCTTCCGGCAGCACGATGGTGAATTCCTCGCCGCCGTAGCGGCAGGCGATGTCCTCGTTGCGCACCAGTTCCTGCAGCAGCTGGCCGATCCGCGCCAGCAGCGCGTCGCCGGCGGCGTGGCCGTGGGTGTCGTTGAAACGCTTGAAGTGGTCGACGTCGAGCATCAGCACCGACAGCGGCAGGTGCCGGCGCTGGCAGCGCAGCAGTTCGCGCTGCAGGTTCTCTTCCAGGTAGCGGCGGTTGAACAGGCCGGTCAGCGGGTCGCGCAGCGACTGCACGCGCAGGGTTTCGCGCAGTTGCAGGTTGACGATGGCCAGGCTGAGCTGTTCGGCGATGGCCTGGACCAGGGCCAGGTCGGCCTCGCGCGGCGGCCGCGCGCCGCTCAGGCACAGCAGGCCGAGCGAGGTGTTCTGCGCCATCAGCGGCACGCACAGGCTCCAGCGCGGGTCGTCGTCGCCGGCGTGGGCGCGCTGCGGGTCGGCGCGCTCCAGGTGGGCGCAGCGCACGCCGCCGTCGTGGGCCTGGCTGCGGTGGACCTGGCCGCGGCGCAGCGCCCAGCAGTCGTTGGGGTGCAGCAGGTCGGCGCTGGCGATGGCTTCGCGGCCGAAGCGCGCGGCGGTCTCGGCCAGGTTCTGCGAGGCGCGCAGGACGTAGCAGCGCCCGCCCAGTTCCGGGATCAGGTCGGCGATGACGTGCGCGGTCATGTCCAGCGCTTCTTCGAGCGTCTGGCAGCTCTGCAGCAGGCCGGCGTAATGGCTGAGGCTGCGGTGGCGCTCGGTCAGGCGCTGGCGTTCGGCCGCCGAGGCCTCCAGTTCGGCCAGCGCCTGCCGGCTTTCGCGCTCCAGCGCGCGGCTGCGGCGGTTTTCCTGCCACAGGCTCAGCATCAGCAGGGCCAGCAGGCTCAGCGCCAGCAGCAGGCCGCCGACCACCAGCGCGGTCAGCAGGGCGGCGTTGCGCTCGGTGCGCGCGTCGCGCGAGGCCAGCAGGCCGCGTTCGTGCTCGCGCATGTTGTCGGCCACCGCGGTCAGCGCGCGCATCTGCTCGGCGCCGTTGCTGGTCAGGCTGCTGAGCCGGGCCTGCTGCGGGTCGCGCAGGTGCAGTTCCAGCAGCCGGTCGATCTCGGCCAGGCGCTGGCGCACCCGCCGCTCGATGTCGCGCGCCAGGCGGTGCTGCAGCGGGTTGTCGCGGGTCAGCGCGATCAACTGGGCCGAATGGCTCAGCGCCGCGGGGATGCTGGACAGGTACTCGGCGTGCAGGTCGGAGCGGTCGGTGAGGCGGTAGCCGCGGGCGCTGGATTCGACCGTGCGGGTCGCCGCCAGGGTCGATTCGATCTCGGCGATGACCTGGTAGGAATGTTCGACCCATTGCGCGCTCTCGGCGAAGCTGCGCAGCCCGACCACGGTGGCCAGGCCGACCACGGCCAGCAGCGCCGCCGCCAGCAGGAACGCCGGCAGCCGGTAGGCGCGGTAGCGCGAGGCCAGGCGCGCGTGGCGTGGTGCGGCGGCGGGCTGGGACGGCGAGGGCGGCGGGGGCTGGGCCAAGACGAGCTCGGGAGACGGTCCGACCGGGGCAGTGTCCCACACCGGCGCTACGCCGCCGTGCACGCCGCCGTCCGCCGGCCGGCGCGCAGCCGCCGCCCGGCGGCGCG
>NZ_LXSD01000640.1:0-290 GCF_017168095.1 Lysobacter enzymogenes
TCGGCGCGGCGGCGGCGGGCGGGGTTGACGCGGGACGCGACTCGGCCGGTGCGGCAGTCGCCGGCGTCGCTGCCGAGGGTCGCGATTCGGCGGGGCGCGGAGTCGGGCCTGGCATGGTCGGCGCAGGCGCCGGAGCGGATGGCTTCGCGGCCGGGGTCGAGGTCGGCGCAGACGTTGCCGCCGGAGCCGCCTGGCGCGCCGGTGCAGCGGTGTTCGCTCCGGCCGGCGTCAACGGCACCGCCGTCGTCGTCGCCGGGAACGCCCCCGCCGCATTCGCGCGCGGCTGCGGC
>NZ_LXSD01000641.1:0-2638 GCF_017168095.1 Lysobacter enzymogenes
CTGCGCGCGGCGCCGCCGGACTCGGCCGCGGCGCTGTTCGCGCAGGCGCGCCTGCGCCTGGGCGAAGGCGCGCGCGACGAAGCGCGCACGCTGTATCAGCGCGCGATCGCGCTGAACCCGGCGCTGGAAGACGCGGCGCTGGCGTCGGAACTCAGCGGCAAGGTGATCTCGCTGGCCGCCGCGCGCCGGCCTTCGCCCGGCCCGGGCGCGCAGGCCAGCGTCGCCAACGACGACACCGACGCCGACGACGTGGTCCGCCTGCTGCAGCCGGCGCAGGCGCGGATCGGCTTCGCCGAGGTCGGCGGGCTGGAAGAGGTCAAGCAGCAGATCCGCCGCCGCATCGTCACCCCGTTCCTGAAGCCCTCGCTGTTCGAGCGCTTCAAGCGCCGCTCCGGCGGCGGCATCCTGCTGTACGGCCCGCCCGGCTGCGGCAAGACCCTGCTCGCCCGCGCCACCGCCGGCGAGTGCGGCGCGCGCTTCTTCAACGTCGCCATCACCGACGTGCTGGACATGTACATCGGCGAGTCCGAGCGCAAGCTGCACGCGATCTTCGAGACCGCGCGCCGGCAGGCGCCGGCGGTGGTGTTCTTCGACGAGGTCGAGGCGATCGGCGGCAAGCGCCAGTACTCGCGCGAAGCGACCTCGGCCAAGCTGGTCAGCCAGTTCCTGACCGAACTCGACGGTTTCGCCCAGAACAACAGCGGCGTGCTGATCCTCGGCGCGACCAACGTGCCGTGGGCGGTCGACGCCGCGTTCCGCCGCCCCGGCCGCTTCGACCGGGTGCTGTTCGTGCCGCCGCCGGACGAGCCGGCGCGGCGCGCGATCCTGCAACTGCTGCTGCGCGAGCGGCCGCAGGCCGGCGACATCGACGTCGGCGAACTGGCGCGGCTGAGCTCGGGCTACTCCGGCGCCGACCTCGGCCACCTGGTCGAAACCGCGATCGACGAAGCCATCGAGGAATCCATCGAACAAGGCCGCGAGGCGCCGCTGACCATGCGCCACCTGCGCGCCGCGCTCAAGGACACCCGCGCGACCACGCTGGAATGGCTGACCACCGCGCGCAACCACGCCCGCTACGCCAACCAGGGCGGCCAGTACGACGAAGTGCTGGAGTTCCTCAAGCGCCACGGAGCCGGCTGATGGCCGCGCGCATGCGTTACCGCCTGCCCGACGAGCCCCTGCCCTCGGGCCTGAGCCGCTACGCCACCGATCCGCTGTGGCCGCTGCTGACCCTGATGCTGGCCGGCGGCGGCTTCGGCCTGGCCTGGTTCGGGTTCAATTCCGCCGCGCTCGGCAGCCCGACGCGCGCGCGCGAATGGGCCTGCATCGCGCTCAGCGCGCTGGGCTCGCCGGCGCTGGTGTTCGCGGTCACCGCCGCGGTCGGCTTCGGCGCGCTGGCGCCGACGCTGGCGCCGTACGCCTTGCTGTCGGTGCTGGCGCTCAAGGTCGCGGTCGCCTATGCGCTGTACCTGATGCAGCAGCACACCTTCGAAGTGTGGGAGCACTACGGCGGGCAGCCGCGCAACGGCCTGCCGCTGATGCTGCTGCTGGCCGTGGTCGGGCGCGGCGCGCTCGACATGGCGGCGCTGCCGCCGCTGCTGCGCGCGGTGCTGCAATGAGCGCCTACGGTTCCGACGCGCTGTACCGCATGGCCGAGCGCTACTACGCGCACGGCCAGACCGACGCCGCCATCGACGCGCTGCTGCGCCTGCTCGGCGAAGACGCCGACCACGCCGACGCGCACGCGTTCCTAGCGCTGTGTTTGATCAAGCGCAAGCGCCTGCACGCGGCCGCGCTGGAAGCCCAGCGCGCGCTCGAGCTGGAGCCCGAATCGGCGTTCGCGCACCTGGCCGGCGCCAGCGCCGCCATCGCCCAGCGCCGCTTCGCCGCGGCCGAAGCGCACCTGCAGGCGGCGCGCGAACGCGCGCCCGAATCGGCCGCGGTGGCCGACGCCTTCGCCCGCCTCTACCGCGCCTGGGGCCGCGACGCGCAGGCGCTGGAACACGCGCGCCGCGCTTGCGAACTCGACCCGGACGACCCCGATTACCCGGCCCTGCTGGCGTGGCTGGAACTGCGCCGCGGCGAGCGCGCGCGCGCCGAAGAACTGGCGCGCGAGGTGTTGCGCGCGCATCCCGAGCACATCGACGCGCTGTGCGTGCTCGGCCATTGCGAACTCGCCCGCGGCCGCGCCGGCCGCGCGCGCGAACACGCCGCCTGGGCGTTGCAGATCGATCCCGGCGACGCCGACGCGCTGACCCTGCTGGCCGCGGTGAAGGCGCGGCAAAGCTGGCTGCTGGGCCTGTGGTGGCGGTTCCAGAGTTTCCTCAGCGGCGGCACCCGCACGCGCATGGTGGTGCTGTTGCTGGCGATGTTCCTGCTCTACCGCGTCGCCCTGATCGCGCTGCCGCAACAAGGGCTGGCGCAATGGGTCGGCCCGCTGTCGTACGCCTGGCTGCTGTTCTGCGCCTACACCTGGATCGCGCCGAGCCTGTTCTGGCGCTCGGTCAAGAAAGAGCTGGAGCAAGTGCGCCTGCGCCCGGACTTCTGACGCAAGCCGCCTATCCCCCTGTAGGAGCGGCGCGAGCCGCGACCGCGACAACGCAACTACTGCGCACGTTACGTCGTGGGTGCGTTGTCG
>NZ_LXSD01000642.1:0-712 GCF_017168095.1 Lysobacter enzymogenes
GCGGCGAAGCCCGCGCGCTGCGCACTCGACGCCGAAACCCGCATCGCCGACAGCGGCGCGCCGGGCGCGAAGCCCGGCGCCCCGTCGCGAACCGCGCGACGCTCAGCGCGTGGGCGGCGGCGGCGGCGCAAGACCCTGCGGACCGCGATCGCTCATCGGCGGCGGATTGAGCACATAGATCGCCACCCCGCGCGCGAACTTCTGCCGCGGACTGATGCTGACCCCGACCCCGCCGCCGCTGAAGTGGCGGCCGCCGCCGTAGCTGCCGCCGCCCGCGCCGACGCTGACCCCGCTGCCGCCGTAGCCGTCCTCGGTGCCCTGGAACAGCACGCCGTTGGCGCCGAGCTTGGCCGCCTCCGCGCGCAGCTTGTTGATCACCGAGTTCATCTTGTTCTGCTCGCCGTAGGTGAAGGCGCCGCTGTTGCTCTGCAGCAGGGCGATTTCCTCGTAACGGCTCGGCGGCGGCGCGAAGTACACGCGCACTTGCTCCAGCGGGACCGGCGGGCGCGGCTGGCCGGTGATGACGTGCGAACTGGCGCAGGCGCCCAAACCCAGGACGAGCGCGGCCAACAGGAAGAGTCTGCGCATGACGGCGATTCCGACGACGGACGTTGGGCCCATGCTACGACGTCGCGGCCGCGCGCGCGGTGAAGCGCGCCCCGCCGCGGCGCGCCGCGTTCATCGGCGGTCCGCGGGAGCCGACCGGCGGCGT
>NZ_LXSD01000643.1:0-1547 GCF_017168095.1 Lysobacter enzymogenes
GCGGCGATGGCGGTGGCGGCGGCCGCGGCGGCGATGGCGGCCGCGGCGACGACGGCGACAAGGACAAGAACCGCGCCGGTTACGGCGGCGATGGCGGCGACGGCGGCGATGGCGGTTACGGCGCGCCCGGCGGCGTTGGCGGCGACGGCGGCCAGATCGAACTGATCTACGACCGCCGCTTTCCGGAGCTGGCCGGGCTGTTGCGCATGGACGTGTCCGGCGGGCTCGGCGGCGACGGCGGCAGCGGCGGTTCCGGCGGCAGCGGCGGCGACGGCGGCCACGGTGGCCTGGGCTCGGGGCGCGATGGGCATTCGGGCGACTACGGCAGCAGCGGGCCGAGCGGTCCCGGCGGGCGCGCCGGTTTCGCCCGGATGCAGGCCGGCGAGGTGGCGGCGCAGTTCCGTGCCTTGCCGGGAGTGAAGCCCTTGTAGTGGTGAAGGCTGCGAGGGACGCGGCTGCCTTTTCGGGATCGATGCAGCGCCAGCGACGCTCTCGTCGCGGCAGCGTTGGAACGCAACGATGCAGTGAAGCCGCACCGGGATCGGCGCCTATCGGACGGCGCGTATCGGACGGCGTGTATCGGACGGCCTCGGCGGCGCGGCGGTCTCGCGCGGTGTCGCTCTCGCATTACGCACGGCTTCGACGCGGTGAGCGGCTCGCCGCCTCCGAGGCAGGGTTTAAGACGGTTTTAACGGCGGCAATGCGAGCCTGCCTTTCGACCGACCCACGCGCTGGCCGAAATGGATTTCATGCACCGCACAAGCTCCGCGTCTTCAGTCGTGCGCCGCGCGCTGGCGCCGCTCGCCTTGGTCGTCGCCGCACTGGCATCGAACGGCTGCAGCGCGGTGCGCACGATCGCCGGCGTCAATACCGTGTCGTTGCAGCAAGCCCGGGTCGATGCGATGGAAGTCGAGATCGGCACCGGCGCGCGGGTGATCTGCCCGCGCCAGCCGCTGCAAATGCATGTGGCGGTGTCGGCGCAACTGCCGGGCCAGGCGGCGCCGGCGACCTACGACACCTGGCGCGGCGTGCCGGGCATGCGCCGCAACGGCAAGCTGGATTTCGCCAATTTCGCGTTCTCCAGCGATCAGGGCCGGTTCGACGAGTGGGGCTGGTTCGAGCCCAATCCCGACATCCTGGCCACGGTCGACAGCGGTTTCACCATCGTCACCCAACTGCTGCATCCCAGTGCGGGATTGAGCGATCGCCGGCATTACGACGCGGACTACAGCTGCATCGTCAGCGCCGGCGTTCCCGGCGCGCCGGGCCGCGCCGGCACGGACGGTTCCAACGGCGCGTCCGGCGGCAGCGGCGGCAGCGGCCAGCGCGGAGGCGAGGGCGCGGCGGGCGCAGACGGCGGCCCCGGCGGCAACGGTTACGACGGGCCGCAGGTGCAGGTCTATGCGACCTACGTCAGGACGAAGCGCTATCCGAAACTGCTCGCCGTGCGCGTGCGCGGCGACATCAACGATTTCGTGCTCGCGCCGGCCGACCGGCCGCTGGCGCTGGTCGCGCGCGGCGGACAAGGCGGTCGCGGCGGCAGCGGC
>NZ_LXSD01000644.1:0-7961 GCF_017168095.1 Lysobacter enzymogenes
GCGGCGCGGCGGCGACGGCGGCGTTGGCCGCGGCCGGCGCGCCCAGGGCGAGCGCGGAGGCGGAACTGGCGAGCAGGAAGCGGCGACGGTCCATGGCGACAACGGCAGCGGCGACGTCCGCAGTCTAGTGGCCGGCGTGCGTCGCGCAATGCTGCAGCGCGATTGCCGCGATTTGGATTTGTTTGGATTTTCCGCGCGTTCGTCGCGGCTTGCGCAATCCGAAAGCAAACGCGCGCGGCGACGGCGAAACGAAAGCATGGGCGCGAACGCAGTTGACCGCCGCGCCCGCGGTCTGCTGGACTGCGTCGATCCGCTTACGGGAGAACGCCGATGCCGTCGTTGCGCGCCGCACTCATCGCCTGCCTGCTGGCGTCCACCAGCGCCGCGCACGCGGCCGCGCCGGCCGCCGCCGCGCCCAAGCCCGCGGTCGCCGCACCGACCGAATCGCAAGCCGCGTTCGACGCGCGCATGCAGTGGTGGCGCGAGGCGCGCTTCGGCCTGTTCGTGCACTGGGGCCTGTACTCCGGCGCGGCCGGGCGCTGGAACGGCGAGCCGGTCAAAGGCTCGGCCGAATGGATCCAGCGCAACGCCCACGTGCCCACCGGCGAGTACGCGCGGCAGATGCTGCCGCTGTTCAAGCCCAAGCCCGGCTTCGCCCGCGAGTGGGCGAAGCTGGCCAAACAGGCCGGCGCCAAGTACCTGGTGTTCACCAGCAAGCACCACGAAGGCTTCGCCTTGCACGACAGCGCGGTCAGCGACTTCGACGCCAAGGACGCCACCGGCCGCGACCTGGTCCGCGAGATCGTCGAGGCCGCGCGCGCCGAAGGCCTCAAGGTCGGGCTCTATCACTCGGTGATCGACTGGCACCACCCGGCCTATCCGTACCGCGATTTCGCCCGCCTCGAGCACCCGCTGCCGCATCCGCTGGAAAAAGCCGGCGACAAAGACGATCCCGGCTACGCGCAACGCGCAAACCTCAAGCAATACCAGGACTTCCTCCACGCCCAGGTGCGCGAGCTGATCGAGCACTACGGCCCCATCGACGTGCTGTGGTGGGACTATTCCAACCCAGGCGCCGAAGGCGAAACCTGGCGCGCGCAGGAGCTGATGGCGACGGTGCGAAAGGAGCAGCCCGGCATCGTCATGAACAACCGCCTGTACCGCTCGCTCGGCTACGACGATCCGCAAGGCAGCCTGCAGTGGTTCGACCGCGCCCACGGCGATTTCACCACGCCCGAGCAGGCGATTCCCGCGCGCGGCGTGCCGGGCGTGGATTGGGAAGCGTGCATGACCATGAACGGTACCTGGGGCTACAGCGCGCTGGACACGAACTGGAAATCCACGCGCGAGCTGGTGCGCGACCTCGTCGACACCGCGAGCAAGGGCGGCAACCTGCTGCTCAACATCGGCCCGATGGCCGACGGCAGCGTGCCGCAGGCCAGCGTCGAGCGCTTGCGCGAGATCGGCGCGTGGCTGCGCCGCAACGGCGATTCGATCTACGCCACCAGCGCCAATCCGCTCGGCGACGTGGCCTGGGGCCGGATCACCCGCAAGCGCAGCGCCGACGGCGAACGGCTGTACCTGCACGTGTTCGAACGCCCCGCCGGCGGCGAGCTGCGGATCGACGCGCCCGGCGCGTGGCGCGCGCGCCTGCTCGACGGCGGCGCCGCGCTGCGCGCCCGGCGCGACGGCGCAACACTGGCCATCGCATTGCCCGAGACGCTGGCCGATAGCATCGATACGGTGATCGAACTGGCGCCGGAAAAATCCTGAGCGCGACGGGGCCGATTCGTTCATCAAACTGATCGGCCCGCCTCACGCGCGGGTGCCGCAGCGCGTTATGCATCTGCCGCGGCGGGTCAGTTTGTCATCCCATGTCATGGCCGCAGCGCCGGGCATCACAGTTCAGACGGTACCGACCTCTAGAAATATCCGTTATTTTTCAATCTATTACGTGGTTTTTCATCACGCCGTCTTTACGTAATGCCCTCGTAAATAGCAAGGACGTCAGGGGGCGTCATCCATGAAAAACATCGAGGTCTTCAGCATCGCCACCGCGCGGATCTGCGCGGCGGCGCTCGAGCAGCATCCCGTCGTAGCCCGCTTCAACGCCGAGGAATCGGCGCGTCATCTGCCGGGCCTGGACCCGTCCAACCGCGAAGCCATGGCGCAGGCGGTGCTCGCCTGCGGCGCGACCTTCGAATGGTTGCTCGACGAGGGCTATGTGCGCAGCACGGCCTGCGTCAAGGAGTCGTTGAACGGGGTTGCGTTCGTGCACCTGGCCTTGCGTTACCGGCTGACCGAGAAAGGCCTGGCCATTCTCGGCGCGCACGCCAGCAGCGCCGACGAAAGCAAGACCATCGGCGATCGGCTGATCGCCGCGGTCAAGCTCGGCGGCGCCGAGCGCATCAAGGAATCGGTCAAGCTGATGATCGGCGCCGGCGCGGGCACCCACGCCGCGCGTCCGGCCTTGCAAGCCACCGCCTGAGCGTGCGGGAGGGGCTTCGGCCCCGAGGGTCTTGCGCCCGCCGCGACGCATCCGCATCGCGGCGGGCCGGACCGCATCGGGCCGCCGGCGCGGCACAGGCGGCTCCGAGGCTTGGACCTGCGACGCTTACGGCGCGTAGGTCAGGATCAGCTGCGGCGCATTGGCGCCTTCGCGCGAGGACCAATCCACGCCGTCGCTGGAGCTCGACGACAGCACCACCCCGTTGTTCGCCGCCGCGCCCGAGGCCCAATCCTTCACCAACTGCAGGCCGGCGGCGTTGAGCGCGATGGTCTGCGCGCCGGTCGCGTTGGGCACGACCGAGCCGATCTTGGTGCTCAGGCTCACGCCGCTGTAGGTCGCGTTGGATTCGGTCCAGGCGGCGCCGGCGCGATAGAGATCGTAGGTGCCGGCGGAGCGGTCGCTGACCTGCAGCTTGACCTGTGCGCCGGTGATGTTCTTGCCCGCGGCCGACGACAGATCCCACGCCATCAGGCCGCGCAGCACCTGGCCGCCGTCGCTGCCGTCGGCGTAGAGCGTGGCGCCGTTGTCGCGGCTGCCGCCCGACTTCACGGTCACGTCGCGCACGCTGTTGAGCGTCAGCGTCTGCGCCGGCGGATTGCCGCCGCCCTTGGCGTTGCAGGTGCCGGTGAAGTGGTCGGTGTAGCTGCTGCCGGCGCGCGGGACGAAGTCGCCGGTGTAGCCGGTCGCGGTCAAGGTCAGCTTGAGCACGCCGAAGGTGCTGGCGTTGCTGGCTTCCAGCAAGGGGTGGGTGCCGCTGATGCTGTAGAACGCGCGGCCGCCGGTGCCTACCAGAACCTGGCGGATGCCGTCGCTGGCCGCGGCCTTGTTCGGGTCCATCTTGCCGTAGCGCTGGTAGTTGTGGTCGTGGCCGACCAGCACCAGGTCGGCCTTGGCCGCGTACAGCGCGTCCCAGAACGGCTTGACCTGGGTGTAGCCCGAATAGCTGCCGCGGCTCAGCAGCGGATGGTGGAAATACGCGGCGGTGCAGGGCTTGGTGCTGGCGGCGAGGTCGGCCTTGAGCCAGTCGATCTGCGCCTGCGCAACGGTGCCGCCGCTCATGGTGTTGAGGGCGATGAAGTGCCAGTCGCCGACGTCCCAGCTGTAATAGCCCTTGCTGCGGTCGCCGGCCGGGCCGGTCTGGTTGCCGCTGCCGTTGAAATAGTCGAAGTAGCCGGCGGCGCCGGTGGTGCTGTAGTCGTGGTTGCCCGGCGACGGGCTGGTCAGCGCCTTGAACCGGCCCCAGGTCGGCGCGTAGCGGCTGTTGTACTCGCTCAGCGTGCCGCTGTTGTAGGCGTTGTCGCCGGCGGTGAACACCGCGGTGGGGTTGATCGAAACGATCAGGTCCGAGGTGCCCTGGCAGGCGTTGCCGCTGCTGTCGCAGATGTCGCCGGCGCCGGCGACCACCACCGAGGCCAGTTCCAGCGCCGTGGTGCCGAAGTCGTAGCGGTCGAGCTGGAACGCGCTGTCGGGCTGGCTGAAGTACGGCTGCACGGTCACGCATTCGCCGCGCAGCGCGCGGGTGGTGAAGGCGCGGTCGTTCCAGTGCTTGCCTTCGAACACCAGCTTGTCGCCGCCGCTGCTGGTCAGCACCAGCGAGTCGTAGCCGGCCAGCTTGAGCTGCTTGAAGCCCACCCGCAGCCACTGGGCGCCGGCTTCGCATACGCGATCCGCGGCGCCGGCCTTGGCCAGCGGGGTGCCGCGCAGCGCGGGGGCGGCGCTGATCGGCTTGCTGTGGGTGGTGTCCTCCGACAGCTGCAGGATGCGCTGGGCGGCGTGCGCGGGCGCGAGCGCGGCGGCGCCGAGCAGGGCGGCGGCGAGGGCGGCGCAGATCGGCGTGCGCGAGGGCGAGAGGTTCACTGGCTGTCTCCGGCGGGAGTGGCTGGTAGCGGGTCGGATGAAGACGGGCATCGCGGCCCGGCAGAGCCGCGATGGCTGCGGAGTTTGGCCGGAAAACTGCTACACGATTGCGACGCAATGCGCGGCTGAGCGGCGTTTGGCGCGGTGTGCGTCACAACTTTCGTACTTGTTGCCGGGTGGTGCGGACGAGGCGATCCGAACCAAGGGCATCGGGACTGAAGTCCCTCCCACAAAAGCGTACCCGCGCCGACGCGGGTGACATCGATAAGCAAGTCGGCTCTTGTGGGAGGGACTTCAGTCCCGATGCTCTCCGCCCAACCGCCGCGTACTCATTCGTCGTGCATCGGCGCGCCCTGCCCCGCGATCTCCAGCAGCTCCACCTCGAACGACAGCACCGAGTTCGGCTCGATCTGCCCGGCCAGGCCGCGCTCGCCGTAGGCCAGTTTCGCCGGCATCCAGAACCGGTACTTCGCGCCGGGCGCCATCAGCTGCACGCCTTCGGTCCAGCCCGGCATCACCTGGGCCAGCACGAATTCGGCCGGGTGGTCGGTGTCGTAGGTGCTCTCGAACTTGCTGCCGTCGAGCAAGCTGCCGACGTAGTTCACCCGCACCGTGTCGCTGGCTTTCGGCCGCGCGCCCTTGCCTGCGCGCAGCACCTGGTATTGCAGGCCCGACGCGGTGGTTTTCACGCCATCGGCTTTCGCGTTCCTGGCCAGGAACGCCTCGCCCGCGGCGAGGTTGCGCGCGGCCACGGCCTTGACCTCGTCGTCGTGCCTGGCGCGCAGGTGCGCGCTGAAGCCGTCGCGGATGCGCTTGGTCTCGTTGTCGTCGAACAGCGACGGCCGCCCGGCCTGGGCGTCGCGGATCGCGCGCAGCACCAGTTCGGTGTCGAGTTCGGCGCGGATCGGCTCGACGCTGCGGGCGAAATCGCGGCCGACCACGTAGCTGATCTTCGCCTTCTCGTCGGCGAGGTCGGCCGCCTTGAGCGGCGCCGGCGCGGACGCCGACGCGGCGCCCGGTTTCGATCCGCCGCTGGGCGCACAAGCGACCAAGGCGGCGGCGAGCGCCAACGACAACGCGGACAGGACGAGCAGGGAACGCGGCATGGAACACTCCGGGAAGGCGAAGAAGTCAGTCGGCGACGGCGAAGGTCAGCATCATCCCCATGTCCTCGTGTTCGAGGTTGTGACAATGCAGCATGTAGCGCTGGACGCCGGCGAAGGGCTGGGAGAAATCGATGGCCAGGCGCACGATCTCGCCGGGCCACACCACCACGGTGTCGCTCCAGCCCAGGTCCTGCGCGGTCAGCCCGTTCGGCGCGACCTGGCGGCCGCGCACGTCCGGCGGGCTGATCGCGCGCGAGACCACGCGGAACTGGAAACCGTGCAAATGCATCGGGTGCGGCATGCTGGTCATGCTGTTGCGGATTTCCCAGACCTCGCGCGCGCCGCGCTTGACGGTGAACGCCGGGTCGTGGCCGCTGAGGTGGAAATTCCAGTCGTTGATGAACCAGCGGCCTTGTTCGTCCATGCGCAGGCGCAGCGCGCGCACCGGCCAGCCGGCGGTGTCCGGCGGCGGCGCCAGCGCGGCCATCGCATCGAGCGGCGGCAATTGCGCGGGCGGACGCTCGGTGGCGCACTCGATCACCCGCAGTTCCATCAGGTCCAGCGCCTCGCCCATCGCCACCGCGCCGGGGTGGTCGCCCATCGGGTCGGGCGCGAACGCGCCGGACTCGTCCTCGTTCTCCATCGCCACATAGTCCAGGCTGCGCAGCACCGCCTTGGCGCCGGGCGCGAGCGCGCCGAAATCGACCAGCACGTCGACGCGCTGGGCCGGCGCCAGGAACAGGTCGTCGACCGGCCAGGCGCGTTCGAGCAGGCCGCCGTCGCTGCCGATCAGCAGCATCGGCAGCGGCTTGTCCTCGTGCAGGAAGCACGGGCGCAGCAGGCGCGCGTTGCAGACGTTGGCCAGGCGGAAGCGGTACCAGGCCGGGATCACGTCGAGGTAGGGCTCCGGCGTCCAGTTGACCAGCACGCGGTTGCCGATCCAGTCGTCGGCGCCGTCCTTGTAGACGATGGCGTTGCCCGCATCGACCTGCTTGTCGGCGATCATCAGCGGCAGGTCGCGCTCGCCCCAGCGCAGGCCCAGGCGTTGGCGCAGCGCGAGTTCTTCCTCGTCCTCGACCAGCAGCAGCCCGGCCAGCCCGCGCTGCAGCTGCGCGCCGGTGCGGCCGTGCGGATGGGCGTGATACCAGTACAGGCCGGCGCGGTTGTCCGCGTTGAGCCGATAGCGGCGCTGGCCGCCGGCGGCGACCGGATGCAGGCCGCTGCCGTCGTTGGCCTCGTCCACGTGCAGGCCGTGCCAGTGCACGGTGGTGTCTTCGCCCAGGCGGTTGTGCAGGCCGACGTCGATGGCGTCGCCGCGGCGCGCGCGCAGCAGCGGGTTGAGCGCCTCGCCGCCGGCGACGCGCGCGGCGTAGGCCCACAGCTGGGTCGGCGGGCCGGGGAACAGCGCCGCGCCGGCGGTCTGCGCCGACAGTTGCAGCGGCTGTCGCAGATCGATTTCGGCCATCAGGCCTTCGCTGCCGGGAATGCGCAGCGGCTGGACGAAGCGCGCGTCCGGCGGCAGCGACTGCAGGTCCGGCAGCGAGCCCATGCGGTGGCCGTGGCCGCCGGTGTAGCGCCACATCGCGATCGGCCCGGCGACCACGGCGGCGCCGCCGACGGTGAGTCCGACGAGGAAGCGGCGGCGTTGCGGATCGGTCATCGGCGAAGGACGGCGGCGGCGGGCGGGAGTCGGTGCCGCCCGCGGCCGCGGGCGACCCGCCATGATGTTCGCGGCCGATGGCAATTGCCTTGCGCGGCGACGGAAATTTGTGCGATGCCGATCATGGTTCGGCGATGCCGCCGCCGCGGCGCGCGCAGCCGGTGCACGCGCCGTGCAGGCGGCGCGGACGGCTCAGATCGAATCGTCGAGCGCGGCCTGCCACACCCGGTCGCCGGTCTCGTGCTCTTCCACCCCGGCGAAGAAGTCCTCGCCCAGGCGGGCGTAGTCGGGCTCGCCTTCGCCGCGCCAGTCGAGGAACTTGGGCCGGTGCACGGCGAAGCCGAGCGGATGGGCGGCGTTGCGGTAGGGCACCGCCAGGGTCAGCGCGAGGTCGCCGGCGAAATCGCGCACGCTCAGGATCAGCGAGTCGGTGCGGCCCGACGGCAGGGTCAGCAGGCCGTCGTGGACCAGCACCGCATGGCGCGCCTGGTCCGGGTTGGCCGACAGGCGCGCGCGCGCCTCGGCCACCGCGTCTTCCTGGCGTTCGCCGGCGTAGCGGACCATCTTGCGTTCGCCGGCGGCGTCCTCGAAGGCGTAGATCGGAATCAGATCCTCGCCGTCGGCCACGCACCACACGCCGTGGGCGGCGAAGAAGCCGGCCAGTCGGATTGCTTGCTGCACTGCTGTCCCCTCGGTGCGGCGCCCCTGCGGCGCCCAATGTACACGTAGCAACGGACGATGCGGACGCCCGCCCTACCCCGGGCGGGCCCCGCATCGCGCCGCTCAGGCGGGCCTCGGCGCCGGCGCCGCGGCCGGTGCCCGCGGCGAG
>NZ_LXSD01000645.1:0-324 GCF_017168095.1 Lysobacter enzymogenes
AGGCGGTGCCGTGCCAGTGGGACGGCGCGCGGCCGCCGCTGTCGCATTGCGACGACCTGCGCAGCGCCGCCTGGAGCCGGCGCGAGCCGCTGCGCCAGGCGGTGCCGGCGCCGCTGCCGGGCATCGCCGGCGGCGACGATTTCTTCCAGACCCGCACCACCACCGCGCTGCCGCTGCGTTTCGGCGACGCCACCTATGTCGCGCTGTGGAGCTCGGCCGGGCCCGCGCTCGATTACGTCGGCCTGTACCGGCCGCGGCCGGGCGGCGGGCGCGAGGCGGTGTGCCTGATCCGGCGCGCGGCGGGCGCGCGCTGACGGCGGCCTC
>NZ_LXSD01000646.1:0-545 GCF_017168095.1 Lysobacter enzymogenes
GCAGCGGCCGTGGCGGCGCATCGCCGCCGAGGCCTGGGCGGTGGCCAGCGCGCGCGGGCCGCTGCTGCTGGCGCTGGCGTTCGCGCTGTATGCGCTGCAGTTCTATGCCTTGCTGAGCTTCCTGCCGACCTTGTTGATGCAGCGCCTGCAGGTCGACGCGGCCAGCGCCGGCACGCTCGGCGGCCTGGCGATCGGCGCCAACGTGATCGGCAACCTCGCCGCCGGCTGGCTGCTGCGCCGCGGCGCGCGGCGCTGGCGGTTGATCGCGCTCGCCAGCCTGACGATGGGCGCGGCCGCGGCCGGCGCGTTCGCGTTGCCGCTGCCGGCGATGGCGGCCTACGCGCTGTGCGTGCTGTTCGCCCTGGCCGGCGGCCTGCTGCCGGCCTCGGCGATCGGCGGCGCCGCCGCGCTGGAGCGCGATCCGGGGCGGATCGCGATCGCGGTCGGCCTGCTGATGCAGGGCAGCTACCTGGGCCAGGTGCTCGGCCCGCCGCTGTTCGGCAGCGTGGTCCAGGCCGCCGGCTGGCCGGCCGCGGCGTGGCCGG
>NZ_LXSD01000647.1:0-844 GCF_017168095.1 Lysobacter enzymogenes
GCGCGCTGGTCGCGGCAAAGCCCGGTCTGACCCGCGTCCGCGGCGGCCTGCGGGCGCGCCGCGGGACCGCTGGCGCGCGTCGCGATGCGCGTCGCGCCGGCCGGAGAAGTGCAGAATGTTCCGCGGCGGCGCGCGTACCGCCGTCACCGTTCACGGGCCCCGCGCGGCGGGGCCGAGTCATGAGCCGCATGCGGCGGCGAGGAAAGCGCGATGTCCAATTCGATCCCCGACAACGACGCTGAGCCGGTCGACGGCGCGCAGGACGAGATCGTGCGCGACGGCGGCGCCGCCTCGGGCGACGGCGCCACGCCCAACGACGGCACCACGCCTAACGACATTCGCGGCGTCCTGGTCCAGGTCGCCGGCGCGCGCCTGCTGCTGCCCAACGCGACCATCGCCGAGGTGCTGTCGTACGCGCCGCCGGCGCCGATCGCCGAAGCGCCGCGCTGGCTGCTCGGCCAGATCCGCTGGCGCGGCTGGAACCTGCCGATGATCGCCTTCGGCGAACTGTCGGGCCTGGCGCGCGAACCCGGCGGCCTGGGCAGCAAGGTGGTCGTGCTCAAGGCGCTCAGCGCGGCCTCGCGCCTGCCGTATTTCGCCATGCTGACCCAGGGCTTCCCGCGCCTGGTCACCGTGTCGGCTTCCGGCCTGTACCTGCAGAGCCGCGAGGACGAAGTCCTGCCGCTGGGCGTGCAGGCGCGGGTCCGCCTCAACGACGATGCCGCGCTGCTGCCGGACCTGGAAGCGGTCGAGGCGATGATCGGCGAAGCGCTCGCGCAAGCGGCGTGAGCGAGGCCGCGGCGCCCGCACCGCACGCGCCGGCGCCGCAACCGGACGCGGCCGC
>NZ_LXSD01000648.1:0-255 GCF_017168095.1 Lysobacter enzymogenes
AACCATCTTTTGATGGGAGTCCGGCTGTTCGAAAGCCGGCCAAGGGTGATGAACGAAATGTGAACCCTTGTCTCGCCTAGGTTGGATGGGCGTGCTTCGTTGGAAAGCATGGATCCGCCTAGGCTGTCCCGAGTGTGAGCGAGGTGTGAGTGTCGCCCATGGGCATCGACACCTTGCGGCTAGGAACTGGAACGAGACGGGTGGCAAAGATTTCGAGTAGCACTTCATACTACCGTGGGTTTTTTAAACCTTCCG
>NZ_LXSD01000649.1:0-1275 GCF_017168095.1 Lysobacter enzymogenes
ACGCCGGCGGCGCCGCCCACGCCGCTGGCGACGCCGCCCACGCCGGCCACGTCGATGCGCGCGAAGCCCAGGCCCAGGCCGCACTGTCGCGCCAGACCCGCCACCTGCTGATCGCCGCGGCGCTGACCTTGCCCCTGGTCGCGCCGATGATCGGTCTGCTGTTCGGCCAGCACTGGATGCTGCCCGGCTGGGTCCAATTCGCCCTGGCCACGCCGGTGCAGTTCTGGCTCGGCGCGCGCTTCTACCGCGCCGGCTGGGCCGCGCTGCGCGCCGGCAGCGGCAACATGGACCTGCTGGTCGCGCTCGGCACCAGCGCCGGCTATGGCTTGAGCCTCTACCACCTGCTGCGCGGCGAGACGATGGCGCTGTACTTCGAGACCTCGGCCGCGATCGTCACCCTGATCCTGCTCGGCAAGTGGCTGGAAGCGCGGGCCAAGCGCCAGACCACCGCGGCGATCCGTGCGCTGCAGGCGCTGCGGCCCTCGCGCGCGCGGGTGCTGCGCGACGGCGCGGAGCGCGAGATCGCCATCGGCGAGCTGCGCGTGGGCGATCTGATGGTCGTGCTGCCGGGCGAGCGCATTCCCGCCGACGGCCGCATCCGCGACGGCCGCACCCACGCCGACGAATCGCTGATCACCGGCGAATCGCTGCCGGTGGCGCGCGGCGAAGGCGACAAGGTCACCGGCGGCGCGGTCAACGGCGAAGGCCGGATCGTGGTCGAAACCCTGGCCGTGGGCGCGGAAAGCGCGCTGGCGCGGATCATCCGCCTGGTCGAGGACGCGCAGGCCAAGAAGGCGCCGATCCAGCGCCTGGTCGACCGGGTCAGCGCGGTGTTCGTGCCGGTGGTGATCGCGCTGGCCGTGCTGACCTTGCTCGGCTGGGGCCTGTACAGCGGCGACTGGAGCCAGGCGCTGCTGCACGCGGTGGCGGTGCTGGTGATCGCCTGCCCGTGCGCGCTGGGCCTGGCCACGCCGACCGCGATCATGGCCGGCACCGGCGTGGCCGCGCGCCACGGCATCCTGATCAAGGACGCCGAAGCGCTGGAGAAGGCGCACCGCATCGGCATCGTCGCCTTCGACAAGACCGGCACCCTGACCGAGGGCAGGCCGGTGCTGGCGCAGTGGATCGCCGGCGACGGCGACCGCGCCGGCCTGCTGGCGCGCGCCGCCGCGCTGCAATCGGGCAGCGAGCATCCGCTGGCGCAGGCGGTGTTGAACGCGGCCGCGAGCGAACGCGTCGCCGTCGCCAGCGCCGCGCAGGTGCGCGCGGTGCCGG
>NZ_LXSD01000650.1:0-3972 GCF_017168095.1 Lysobacter enzymogenes
AGGCGCGCCCGCCGCCCGGCATCACCGGCAGCGAGCGCCGCGCCTGCGCGCTGTCGAGCGCGCCCAGCGCCGCGCCGAAGCCGGTGTCGGCCGCGCGCTGCATGAAGCGCAGGCCCATGCCGCGGCTGGCGTGGATCACCCGCTGGTCGCGGTCCAGCAGCACGGTCTCGTAGTCGCCGTGGCCGCTGTCGTCGTACAGGTGGGCGGGACTCAGCGAGGCCTCGACCACGCCCTCGAACCTGCCGTCGCGATAGCGCGGCACCGACACCACCACCAGCCGGTCGCGGCCGATGCCGCGGCCGACGAAGGCGTTGGAGACGTAGTCGCGGCCGCTGCGCGCCGGCACCCGGAAATATTCGCGGTCGGCCACGTCGAGCCCGATCGCGCGCCCGACCACCGAGGCCGGCGCCGCGCCGATCACCCGGCCGCGCGCGTCGGTGGCGATCAGGGTCAGGATCGGCGGGTAGCGCCGTTGCAGTTCGGCCAGTTCGCGGTTCCAGTCCAGGCGATGGCGCTCGCCGGCCGCGGCCAGCACGTGCAGGCTGGCGCGCAGCGCGAGCAGGCTCTGGTCGAGTTCATGGGCGAGGATGTCGGCGCTGGCGACGGTGCGCGCGTCGATCTGCGCCAGTTCCGAACGATAGCGGCTCAACACCATCGCCGCGCCGAACGCCAGGCTCGGCAGCACCACCGCCATCACCAGCAGGCGTAGGAACTGGCGGTACAGCCCGTTGCGCACGGTTGGCTGTACGCGGTCCGTTCGCGCTACCGATTTTTTGTGCTGCGCAAAACGAAACAGCCCCGCCGGAGCGGGGCTGTTTCGTTGTGCGGGAGCGCCGGGGAGCCAGCGCCGCCGCCAGGGGCGGCGCTGCGGCGGGCCGCCCTCGGGCGGCGGCGATGGCGTGCGTTCGTCCATGCCCGGCTCGCGTCTGCGCCCCGATCGCGCCGGCTTACTTGCCGGCGACGACCTTGACCATTTCCAGGCACTTGTTGGAATAGCCCCACTCGTTGTCGTACCAGCTCACCAGCTTGACGAAGGTGCCGTCCAGCGCGATGCCGGCTTCGGCGTCGAAGATCGAGGTACGCGCGTCGCCGCGGAAGTCGGTGGCGACGACCTTGTCCTCGGTGTAGCCCAGCACGCCCTTGAACGCGCCTTCCGACTGCGCCTTCATTTCGGCGCAGATCTCGGCGTAGGTGGCGTCCTTGACGAGCTCGACGGTCAGGTCGACCACCGACACGTCCGAGGTCGGCACGCGGAACGACATGCCGGTGAGCTTCTTGTTGAGCTCCGGGATCACCACGCCGACCGCCTTGGCCGCGCCGGTGCTGGACGGGATGATGTTCTCCAGGATGCCGCGGCCGCCGCGCCAGTCCTTGTTGGACGGGCCGTCGACGGTCTTCTGGGTGGCGGTGGCGGCGTGCACGGTGGTCATCAGGCCGCGCTTGATGCCCCACTTGTCGTTGAGCACCTTGGCCAGCGGGGCCAGGCAGTTGGTCGTGCACGAGGCGTTCGACACGATCGCCTCGCCCTTGTAGGTGGCGTGGTTGACGCCGTAGACGAACATCGGCGTGTCGTCCTTCGACGGCGCCGACAGCACCACCTTTTTGGCGCCGGCGTCGAGGTGCTTCTGCGCGGTGGTCTTGTCGAGGAACAGGCCGGTGGATTCGATGACGACGTCGGCGCCGACCTCGTCCCACTTGAGGTTGGCCGGGTCGCGTTCCTGGGTCAGGCGGATCTTCTTGCCGTTGACGATCAGGGTGTTGCCTTCGACCGCCACGGTGCCCTTGAAGCGGCCGTGGACCGAGTCGTACTGCAGCATGTAGGCCAGGTAGTCCGGCTCCAGCAGATCGTTGATCGCGACGATCTCGATCTCGCCGTCGAAGTTCTGCACGGCCGCGCGCAGCACGTTGCGCCCGATGCGGCCGAAGCCGTTGATGCCTACCTTGATCGTCATTGCCATAACTCCTGCGGCCGCCGGGGCGGGTCGAAGTGGGGAAACCGACATTCTAGCAAGGCGGGGCCGGCGTCGCAGTCCGGCGACGCGGGTGCGGAGAGCGTCGGTGAGCCGCGGCGGGACTGCGATGGCAATCAAGGTTTGCCGTTTTCTTGCGCCTTTAGAGTGCGCGGCAGGCTTCGGCCTGTTCAGAAAACCAAGCATTCCGTACTCATCTGCAAGGGGGACTCCAGGAATGAACCATCGACTGATCGGCGGCCTCGTCGCCGCCGCGCTCGCCTGTGCGGCCCATCCGGCCCTGGCCCAGCAAGCCGGCACCTTCACCCTCGGGGTCGGCGCCCACCAGGTCCAGCCCAAGTCCAACAACGGCTCACTGCTGGGCGGCACGGCCCAGCTGGAGATCGGCGACAACGTCCAGCCCACCGTCACCTTCGAATACTTCTTCCGCGAAAACCTCGGCATCGAAGTGCTGGCGGCCACCCCGTTCAAGCACGACATCGACATCAAGGGCCTGGGCAAGGTCGCCACCACCAAGCACCTGCCGCCGACGTTCTCGCTGCAGTACCACTGGAACAGCCAGGGCGTGGTCTCGCCGTTCGTCGGCGTGGGCGTGAACTACACGACCTTCTTCAGCGAGAAGACCACCGGCCCGCTGCGCGGGGCCAAGCTCAAGCTGGAGGATTCGGTCGGCGTGGCCGCTCACGTGGGCGTGGACTTCGTCCTCAACGAGCGCGGCGCGATCCGGGTCGACGCGCGCTGGATGGACATCGGCAGCGACGTCAAGCTCAACGGCACGAAGATCGGCAAGGCCAATATCGATCCGCTGGTGTACGGGCTGGCGTACGTGTTCAAGTTCTGAGCGGCGTTTGCGGCGCTTAAGGCCGCGCCTGTCGCAGGGCGCGGCCTTTGCGTTGGTGTGGGCGATTGGCGGCGCAGCGGAAAGCGTCGGGCCTGAAGGCCCTCCCACAAAAGCCCTGCAGGCCTTCGAAAGCGGGCCAGGCACCGCTCTTGTGGCAGGGCCTTCAGGCCCGACGCTTTGGTGCCGGCTCGCCGCGCACCGCCAGCTTCGGACAGCGGCCCGCGCCACCGCCTCCGGTAGAGTGCGCGCCATGATCGAACCCCGCACCCGCCCCCGCTTCGCCCGCCGCCTGCTCGACGCCGCCGTCGTACTCGCCGTCGTGTCCGCCGTCCTGCCGTCGCCGGCCCTGGCCTGGGGCCGCCAAGGCCACCGCCTGGTCGCCGAACTGGCCTGGGACGAGATGTCCCCCGCCGCCCGCGCTGAAGCGCAGAAGCTGCTCGCCGGCGAGCCCGACCCGACCCTGCCCGGCATCGCCAACTGGGCCGACCTGCTGCGCGACGAGAACCCGAGCCTGGGCAAGCGCAGCGCCAAGTGGCACTACGTCAACCTGCCCGAGGACGGCGACTGCCATTACGACGCCGCCCGCGACTGCCCCGACGGCAATTGCGCGGTCGGCGCGATCGCCGCGCAGACCGCGATCCTGGCCGACCGCAGCCGGCCCAAGGCGCAACGCCTGGAAGCGCTGAAGTTCGTCGTCCATCTGGTCGGCGACGCGCACCAGCCGCTGCACGCCGGCTACGCCCGCGACAAGGGCGGCAACGACTTCCAGCTCGCCATCCCCGGCGAACGCCCCGGCGGTTACGGCGGCAACCTGCACTCGCTGTGGGACAGCGGCATGCTGAACATGAGCAAGCTCGACGACGAGCGCTACCTGGCCAAGCTCAAGCAGATCCAGGTGCCCGCGGTCAGCGCCCTGGCGCTGCCGCCGCCGGCCGCCGACTGGGCCGAGGAATCGTGCAAACTGGTGCGGCAACCGGGTTTCTACCCGCCCGCGCACAAGCTGGCCCCCGACTACGTCGCCACCTGGCGGCCGCTGGCGGAAACCCAGCTGCGGCTGGGCGGCGAACATCTGGCCAAGCTGCTCGACGCCGCGCTGGCGCCGGGCCGCTGACCGCCGCGGCGCGCTGCGCCGCTCCGGCCCGCGCGGCGCGTTCCGCACAG
>NZ_LXSD01000651.1:0-2161 GCF_017168095.1 Lysobacter enzymogenes
GAGCGCCTGCGCTTCGCGCGCGAGCGTCTGCGCGGCGGGCCGCGGCTGGCGCTGGCGGCGGTGGCGGTCGCGTGGGTCGCGACCGGCGCCTGGATCTTCTGGAACACCAACGTGCTCAACCGCTACACCCCGGCGGACGTGGCGATGGACGAGCAGGCGCGCTACGAGCGCCTGTTCCGCAAGTACAAGGACTTGCCGCAGCCCAAGATCGTCGCCGTCGAAAATCACGTCGACCTGCGCCCGGAAGACCTGAGCATGAGCGCGAGCGGGCGCTACACGCTGCTCAACCCGCATGCCGCGCCGATCCGCGAGTTCCATGTCTCGGTCGATCCCGATGCCGATATCCGCCAATTGGAGTTCGGCGGCGCCAGGCTGGTCAGCAGCGAGGCGCGCCTGGGCTACCGCATCTATCGCCTGGACGCGCCGATGCAACCGGGCGAACGGCGCGAGCTGCGGTTCCGGCAGTCCTTCGCCCAGCGCGGCTTCAGCAACGAGCCCGGCCAGCATGCGGTGGTCGGCAACGGCAGCTTCTTCAATTCCAGCGTGTTTCCGCACTTCGGTTACGACGCCGGCCGCGAGCTGCTCGACCGCAACGAGCGCCGCAAGCGCGGCCTGGGCGAGGTGCCGCGCATGGCCAAGCTCGAGGACGCGTCGGCGCGCCAGCGCAACTACATCGTCGGCGACGCCGACTGGATCGACTTCAAGACCTCGATCTGCACCGCGCCGGACCAGACCGCGCTGTCGCCGGGCTATCTGGTGCGCGAGTACGAAAAGGACGGGCGCAAGTGCTTCGACTACGCGATGGACCGGCCGATGCTGCCGTTCTACTCGTATCTGTCGGCGCGCTGGAAGGTCAAGCGCGACACCTATCGGGGCGGGGTCGCGATCGAGGTCTATTATGATCCCAAGCACGAGTTCAACGTCGACCGCATGATCGCGGCGACCAAGAAATCGCTGGATTACTTCCAGGCCAATTTCACCCCGTACCAGCACCGCCAGGTGCGCATCATCGAGTTCCCGGCCTACGCGCGCTTCGCCCAGAGCTTCGCCAACACCATCCCGTTCTCCGAATCCATCGGCTTCGTCGCCGACCTGCGCGATCCGGCCGCGGTCGACTACGTGTTCTACGTGACCGCGCACGAAGTGGCGCACCAGTGGTGGGCGCACCAGGTCATCGGCGCCGACTTGCAGGGTTCGACGATGCTGTCGGAATCGCTGTCGCAGTATTCCGCGTTGATGGTGATGGAGAAGGAATACGGCCGCGCCAGGATGCGCCGCTTCCTCAAGTACGAGCTGGACCGTTACCTGTCCGAGCGCGCCGGCGAGCGGGTCGAGGAACTGCCGCTGTATCGGGTCGAGAACCAGCAGTACGTGCATTACCGCAAGGGTTCGCTGGCGTTCTACCGCCTGCGCGAGGAACTGGGCGAGGACGCGGTCAATCGCGCGCTCAAGCAATTCGCGCTCGACAAGGGCTACCAGCAGCCGCCGTACACCACTTCGGCCGAGCTGCTGACCTATCTGCGCCGCGAGGCCAGGCCGGACCAGCAGGCGCTGATCACCGACCTGTTCGAGAAGATCGCGTTCTACGACAACCGGGTGCTGTCGGCCTCGTCGAAGAAGCGCGCCGACGGCAAGTACGAGGTGACCCTGCAGGTGCAGGCGGCCAAGCGCTACGCCGACGGCAAGGGCCGCGAGACGCCGGGGCGGATGGACGACTGGGTCGAGGTCGGGGTGTTCGCGCGCGGCGCCTCGGGCAAGGAAGAGGACGAGAAGGTGCTGTACCTGCAGCGCCGGCATGTCGCGCAGGGCGAGTTCACGCTGACGGCGGTGGTCGACGAGGCGCCGTACGAGGTCGGGTTCGACCCCTACAACAAGCTGATCGACCGGGTGCCGGACGATAACCGCAAGAAGCTGTGACGGTGCCGGTTCGGCCCGCAGCGGGCGTTCCGCGGTGGCTTGCGTCGTTGCGCTTTGGCCGCAACGGCGGGGGAAGGGCCCTTGCCCGACTGTAGGAGCGGCGCGAGCCGCGACCGCGACTGCGCGACTGCGATGAAACCTGCGCAATGGCTGAGTGGTCGCGGTCGCGACCCGCGTCGCTCCCACGCGCGGCGCGGGCAGGGCGCAGGCGGGAGCGGGGCGCTGCGGCCGGGGCTCAGGCGAG
>NZ_LXSD01000652.1:0-422 GCF_017168095.1 Lysobacter enzymogenes
CAGCGCGCGCGGCGGCCGCGCAGGTCAGCCGCGAATCGGCGCGCCGGGCGCGGCCGGCGCGTCGGCGGTATCGGCCGCGCGCGGCTTGAGCACGATGTCGTCGTTGTCCAGCGTGTCGCGCTCGATCGGGAAGTAATCGGTCAAGGCTTCGACGAAGGTGCCGGTGTCGCCGGTGTTGAACGCGCCGCTGATCTTGAGCGAGGCCAGGTGCGCGTCGGCGAGCACGATCTTGCGCTGCGAATAGCGGTTGATCTCGGCCACCGCGTCGCCGAGGCGTTCGTTCTCGAACACGATCTGGCCGTTGCGCCAGCTCACCACCCGGCGCACGTCGGCCGCGCGCACCTGCGGCGCGGCCTTGGCCAGGGCGACGAACTGCTCGCCGGGGCGCAGCTCGGCCAGCGTCGCCGCCGCGCCGGCGGCGG
>NZ_LXSD01000653.1:0-786 GCF_017168095.1 Lysobacter enzymogenes
CCCGGGCCGGACGTTCCGGCCCGGGCGCGGCGGTCAGCGCGCGGCCTGGACGCCGGCGACGGCAGCCTTGGCCGCATCGACCGCGGCCGGCGCGGCGCGCCCGCTCAGGTCGACGTGGACGTTGTCGCCGATCGGGAAAAACGTCGGCTTGCAGGCGGCGCAGGCCAGCAGCGAAGCGATGGCGGCATACCGAAGGAAACGATTGGACTTCATGAGCGAGGCTCCATTAGTTATGGCTGGCCGGTCGGCCAGGGGCTGCGGGGAAACTCGCGCGCGCGCTACCTCCTGTATCGCGCGCACGACAGTTACTTCATACCCGCCACGGCCGATCCGTAATGACCGCACGGTTACCGCTCAATAACCGTGCGCCCGCCACGGACCGCGGCGGACATCGCGGCGGCCGAAACCGCCGATTTTCCGCGCCGGCGCCGGAAAACGGCGCCGATGCGGGCGTTGCGGACGCGGAACGCCGGCACGCAGGCCGCGCCCTCGCACGGCCCCCGCTTCGACCGGAACCGGCCGGAAACTCCGGCCGCGCCCGATCGCGGCATTCCCGTCCGCGGCGGGCGGATATTATCCGCGCTGGCGCGCCGATAATCCCCCCGTCCGTCGAGCATATCCAGGCGCACGCGCCGGAAACCCCCACGCCGGTCGCGAAACAAAATCATCGGACATTCTAGCCGCGGCGCCCCCGGGCCGCGGCCGTCGCACGACGGCGCGGGCGATTGTGCATCAAATCCCGCGCCGTGCGAATGCGCCGGCGGCCGGCGCGCCCGCCTGCGTCGC
>NZ_LXSD01000654.1:0-55168 GCF_017168095.1 Lysobacter enzymogenes
GCGCACCGCCGCGGCTGCCGCCGGCGCCGCCGCCGGTGCGCCGCTCTCCGCGGCTGCCGCCGTCCTCCGACCGGCCGCCGAGCATCTGCAGCTCATCGGCGATGATGTCCGTGAAGTACTTCTCGACACCGTCCTGACCGGTGAACTTGTCGTAGCGGATCGAGCCCTCGATGTAGGCCTGGCTGCCCTTGCGGAGGTACTCGCCGGCGATCTCGGCGAGCTTTCCGAAGAACTTCACCCGGTGCCACTCGGTACGTTCCTGCGCGTTGCCGTCGCGACCCTTGCGCAGGCTGGTGGTGGCCAAGCTGATCGTGGTCACGGCCATGCCGCCCTGGGTGTACTTGGTCTCAGGGTCGTTGCCGAGGTGGCCGACCAGGATGCATTTATTGATCCCGCGGGCCATCAGGCAGCCTCCTGGCCCGTAGCCCGGGCAGGCGCGGCCGCGACGACTCGAATGAGCGCGTCGCAAATCGCCGGTAGGTCCGCGGATCGGTAGAGCTTCGCCGAGCGCAGGGTAGCCACAGGCTTGAATCCGAGTTCGGCGAGGCCTGCTTCGTTGACCGTCAACGGGGCGATCCAGCAATTGATGTCGCCGAGCTTGATCTTCTCGTCTGCGCGCGGGAGGTAGAGGGCGGCCGCCGCCGTTACCAAGTCATCGGTCGCAGGCGTCCCGGCACCCTGTGCGTGGCTCCCGGAGCCGGTCATGTGCCGGACGCGATCAGGGACTTCACCACTATCGGGGACACCACCTGCGGTTGCGTTGCCGTGCGACGAATCGGCGGCCGCCTGTGCAATGAGCTGCTGAGCAGCCTCGTCGGATTCTTCTGCGCGGATCCGCTCGCGTTCCTTCTCAAGACGCTCGGCGTCGCGCTGCTGCTGCTCGCCGATGCGCGCGGCGATAAGGTTTCTCAGGTCTTCGGGCTGCTTGGACGTGCAAAGCTGGATCCGGTCCGGGAAGAGGGAGCCGTAGTTGCCGACTTCCATTTCCAGCACGCGCACGCAGGCGCGGACCCGCTCCGCCTGCTGGCTGCCGGCGATCTTCGCCGCGGCGGCGGCGGTGTCGACCGCGTCCTTCATGCTGGACAGCGTCCGCTTGCCCTTGATCGCCGCGCCCAGATCCAGCATCAGCGACTGCGGCGGCTGGATTCGGTGCTCGCCCATCGTCGCGTTGATCGTGTCGTAGTGCGCCCGCACGCTGCGCGCGCCGGCCTGGACGATCTCTGCCTTGCGGCTCTCCTTTTCGGCCTTCACCAGCTTGTCGAGATCCAGGCGCACGCGGCGCAGCGCGGCCGACACGTCGTCGATGGTTTGCATCACGGCGTTTACGTCGGCCATCTGACCCAGGATCTGGGCGCGAGTCGCCTCGAGCAGTTCTTCGCCATCCTTGAAGGTCTTGATCGTGAGCTCGGCCGATGCGAAGTCATCGTCCGACTGCAGGTCTCGGTTAACTGCGGCGATCGCGGCCAGTGCCTTCTCTCGGAACTCCACGTGATTCGAGTGCTCCACCAGACCGCGGGCGACGACCGAGAGCGCGGGCAGACCTTCCGGCGCGCGCGCGACCGCTGCCGGCGCGGCCGCCGGTTCGGCTACGTAGGCAGCGACGTCGGCTGCGAACTGGTCCCAGCCAGCCACGATCTCGGCGCGCAACGCCGGGTCCGGCGTGTACCAGCAGTGCCGTTCCTCGACGAAGGTGTCGCCCTCCCATTTGGAGGCCATGAACAGGACGCGGGCAGCTCCGGACACCAGAAGCTGCTGTTCCATCTGCACGCGGTAGGGCTTGGGCAGATCGGCGCCGGTGCAGCCCTCGAACATCGCCGCGCGCAAGGTTTCGTTCAGCGCCTTGTGCTCGAATGCCACGTCCTCCATCACCGTCAGGCCGTCGAAGCTGGCGGAGTAGGGGCCAGCTTCGGCCACGCCCACGCAGGGATACAGCTCCTCGCCGACGATCACTTCGGCCAGCGGGCGCGCCTTGGCCTCGGCGTGATGGCCGACGTCGAATCGCGCCTGCGTCGCGGCGTCGATCTCGGCGCCGATGCCGGTCGCCACTCGACGGATCAACTGCGAGCGCGAGGTGTAGGGACTGCAGCCGAGCATCGCGGGCGCGTCGCTGGCGTTGTAGTGCTCGGCGCGGTGGGCATGCCACTCGGGCGTGCCCTGGATCAGCTGCAGGGTCTTCATTCCGCATCCTCCGCAGTCGGCGTATCGGCGTTGGCGTCGTCGTCGGGAAGCGGGAAATCGGGGTTCGACGCCGGCTTGTCCACGCGACGGATCTCAGCCTTCTGCGCCTCGTTCAACCGCCCCTTCGTTTCGACCATGGCGATCATCTCGTCGGCCGACTTCTTGCCGGCAGCGATCGCGGCGCGCCACACAGGAAGGTTCGTCGCGAAGAGTTCCTCCGGGTACGGAGGCGGCAACTGAGGCGTGGCCGGCTGCGTGGCGACGACACTGGCGGTGCTGTCGATCACCTCTTTGCCTTCCATCTCTTCCGCAGTGGGCGCCGCGCCGACGGCTTCCGGGAAGGCCATTCGCAGCGCTTGGGCCTGTGCGCACTTAGCCAGCTGACCGCGCGCGCGCTTCGACCACATCGCATTGGGCGACTGGTCCTGATCCTTGCCACCTTTGATGGCGTAGTTCTCGATCCAGTACTCCTGAGCGGTGAACTCGGCGATATGGCCGGACGGAAGTCGCCGATATGCGGTGACCTCGCACCACTCGGGGAAGGTCACGTCACGGCCGCCGAGGCTTTCGGTGACCATCGGCCCGAAGACCGGTTTGCTCATACCGGCGTACTCACCCGTGCGCGCGGCGTTCGTGCGGTAAAGGCCGATGCCGGGCATGACCACGTCACGCATTTGCCGCGTCTTTCCGTCCCACATCGGCACGATGTGCACGGGCTTCTGCATCGGGTCGAGTCCAGCGGCGCGGCAGTAGGCCAGCACCAAATCGACGGAGGAGTCGGACGCGCCAGGGTAAAGGCTCGACTTGAGCGCAGTGCGGACGGCTTCGGCCTGCTCGGCGGTGACCAGCGCGCCGCCGGAGGGTTTGCTTTGAGCGATGGCGTTCATGAGGCTCCAGTCGGCCGCGCGCAGTTACGCGGCGACGCGGGTGTATGGGTATTTGTGGGAGAACGGCTTGATGAAGCGGCCGAAGTGGCGGCCCTTGGACTCGGCGTCGCGGAACTGGGCGAAGTCGTCGGGCGAGACGTTCTCGTAGTGGTAAAGCGGGCCGAGTTCTTTGCCGCGACCGAAGCCGCGGTAGAAGCGAACGGCGAGAGTGTTCGTCTCGGGGTCGTGGCCGATGCTGTGGATCTGCGACGACTCGACCTCGACCATCGGGATGTTGGCCATGAGGGAATCTCGGAAAGGGGCCCGCGCTGCGGTCGCGGGAGTGGTCAGGACCGTCGCTCAGTTGCTGGCGCCGGCGGCCGCCGCAGTCGGCCGGGGAGGTTCGTCGCTGCGCGTCAGGCCGCGCGCTTCAGGAAGGTGCCCATCGTCGTGCTCTGGACCGTGGTCTCGCCGTCGGCGATGTAGAGCACCGCGTGGCCGCGACCGGCGGCGCGGACCTCCTTCACCGTGACCTTCGTCTGGTCCAGCACCCTGCCGCCGGCGCCGCGCGTCTTGAGCGTGAACTTCCTGCCTGCCTTCACTTCGGACATTGCTTCTTCTCCTGGGATGGTTGCCGGCGGTGCCGGCGCTTATTCGCGCGGACGCGCGGAATTTGGTCAGGCGGCGCGGGCGCGCTCTTCTTCACGCTCTTGCTCTTCGAGCAGATCGCCGCGGCGCTGGGGTTCGTCCGACTCGTCGCCGTCTTCGTCCTCCTCGTCGTCATCGTCTTCGGCGCCGGCGCTGACCGAGTCGGGCGGCGTGAGGGTCAGGCGGATGTCGCCGATCAGATGGAGCTTGCCAAGCGTCGCCAGGTCGTCGGGCTCGACCTCGGCGGAGGCCTTCAAGGAGACTTCGACCGTGCCGCCATCGAGCGCGCGCACCACCAAGCCTTTGATCTTCGCGTCGATCAACTTGATCGACTTGGAGCGCTTCAGCTGGCCGCGCACGGTGACTTCGTAGTTCTCGAACACCTGCGCGATCGGGAAGCTGCTGACGCACGAAATGCGGCGCGCGACCAGGCCATCGTCGATTCCGCTTTCCTTCGCCTTCTGGTCGTTGACGAAGTCGCCCTGATCGCCGCTCGCCGGTGCGCGGTACAGCGAGGCGCGCAGGTCGGGGTGGATGCCGTCCAGGATGGTGTTGGGGCCGGCCAGCAGCAGGGACAGGTCGACGGCCAGCACTCGCTCGTCGCCGTGGCGCTCGATGCGCTGGTTGATGTTGGTGAGCGCTGCGTCGTGGTTCTGGATCTCGAACATGGGTGCCTCGCAGGGTGGGCCGGCCGGCGCCGGCGATCAGGGAAGGGAGGACGGCGGCGGATTGCGCGCCGGCGGGGTGTGGGAGCCGCGAGCGGTGGGAGGCACGAGGTAGCGCAAATCGCGCCGGCGCCGGCGGCCTCCATCGATCGCGTCGAGGCCCCAAAGCAGCAGCGCGAACAGCGCCACGCCGACCAGCACTCCCCAGAACAACCCTGCGATGAAGTCGTCGGGGAGGCTCACGCGAGCTGCTCCTGCGATTGGGCGCGCAACTTGGCCTTGGCCTGGCTGACGGCCGCGGCCGGACTGCAGGACGTGCGCAGCACCGCGGCGCGCGCGCTGGCGGCGAACCGCTCGGCGTCCTCGGGCGTGAAGCCCATCCGCGTCGCGGCAATAGCGACGGCGGCGAACACGCCGGATCCCTTCGCTATGCGGTGGGCGTGCAGGGGAATGACGTTGCTCATGGCTTCCTCCTTCCGGGCAACAGGGCAGCGCCCGGCCTTGGCCAAGCGCGACACGAGGTGGGGGTTACGGGTCGGCATGGCCGCAGCCATCCAGGACGGTCATGCAGATTGCCGCGGCGGCGGAGAGAAGGCCGGCGGCGCCGATCCAGACCGGGTCGGCGCTCAAGATGGCGCCGGCCAGGCTGGCGACTGCGGCCGCGCCGGCGGCGATGCGGAGCGCGACGCCGCCGCGCGGGCGCGATTCGATCATCGCGACCATCACGGGCTCCCAGCCTGAGCGGCGCGCGCGACGCGGGCCTGCTCGGTGAGTCCGATCTGCTCCAGTGCGGCCCGCTCGTCGAGGTAGAAGCCGCCGATGACGCCTGAGCGGCCGGGCTCGATCCAGCTGATCGAGAACCGCGGCTGGCCGTTGACCATCTTCGGCACCAGCCGATAAGTGCGGCCGTTCCGGACGATCTCGGTCGGCGCGGCCGCAGCCGTGAACATGTCGGCCATGAGGCCGGGAGCGAGGAGAGCGTTCAACGGTTGGTCTCCTTGGCAAAAGCCGTCAGCGCGCGGCGCGGCTCGCGTTCTGCGAAGGTGAGGAGTTCGGCGCGGTGCTGGCTCGGCGGGATCCCGGGAGCCAGCTGCAGCAGCCGCGAGTCGGAGAGCGCGCCGACAACGGCAAGCGCATCGCGGATCAGGCCGCGGCGCTGTCTCGCGCGGGAGGCTTCGGAGCGGTTACGGCTCACTCCGCACCCCCGACGCGGGCGAACGCCTCGCGCAGCCGGTCGAGTTCGGCTTGATCCATGCCTTCCTCGGTGATCGCCGGCCGGGTCGCCTCGATCAGTTCCGCCACGGCGGCGATGACGCAATCCAGTTCGGCACACCACTCACAATCCTGCACAGGGCACGTAGTCCGATGCCTGCGCAGCACAGCCACAGTGGGCTCAGACATGGCGGCGAGCCTCCCTTCCTGCGATTTCCCGCAACTCGGCGAGAAATTCAGCGTTGATGACGTTCCCGCCGAAACCGCAGTCCGCGGTCCCCCAAGGGGTCGATCCGGTCGGATGCCAGTACCAGTAGAGCCAGTCCTTGCCGTGCATCCGGCGCACGACGACGCGTGTGAGGCGCCGACGCATCGGCTCGGCGTCGGGAAGGGTGAGGAGGACGTTGACCGTCTGGCCGACGGCGAGGCCGGCTCGCGCAGCCAGCGCCAGCACGTCCGGAGCGGGCTCAGACATGGCCGCCCCCCACTTCGCGATCCCACATCGCGTCCACCTGCTTCAGCAGGTCGAGCACCTCGCGGACCGTCAAATCGCCTGCGTCCCGGGGATGGATCAGAGCAGCGAGCCAGCGGCCGCTCGGTCCGTTGAGTTCCCGCACGTCGCCGATGTCGTACAGCGGCTGCAGGACTGCGCAGACAACTTCCGGCGCGGTGAAGTCCACGGCCCCGGCGCTCACGCGATCTCTCCCGCGACCAGTGCATCGCACAGCGCATCGATCTCGCCGTTCGTCAGACGGCAGCCGCTCTCGTCGGCGACCTCCGCGATCTCTTCCATGCGGAAGTGCCGCGCGGCGCCGCTCCGGTCGGTGACGATCAGCGTCGAGTCGTTGAAGTGCTGCAGCAGCCGCAGGCCCGCCAACATGGCGTTCGTCTGCTCCGCGGTGAGGCGCCCGCGCGCCCCGCCGCTCACCGGCCACCTCCGTTACGCCGCTCGACACGCGCCGAACGCGCGTCCATCGCCGCCTTGACCTGCGGATAGAGCGGGTGCGACGGAACGACCCGGATTGAGTCGTTTTCGAAGTAGTCGGTCATGCCGTCGCTGTTGTTCTCGACGACGAAGTGCGACCGGACGAGCGCGCTGAACCTCTCGTAGTCGCGAGCGTAGATGCTGATCGTGTGCGCCGGGTACTTGCCCGAAACGCTGGGCCGAGGGCCCATGTCGCTGTAGTAGGCGCGCTGGAGCTTCGCGCCTTTGGCGTCCTTGATCCCGTTCCAGTAGAAGCGGGGGGCGGCCTGCTCGGCCTGCGGCGCGGCGGCGCCCGAATTGCTGTCGTCCATGCTGCTCTCCCAACTGCCCACGGATTTGGGCGTTTTGGCCGAAGAGCCCCGCAAATCGCTGTGCTAGGCTCAAATCGGTCGTTGAGAAGGACGATAGCAGCGCTATTAAAGCGCTATCAATAGCGCTGCTTTAAGTCTGGCCTCGGCGTTTATTAGCCGTTCAGACAAGGAGATGGACATGGAAGCAAAGAAGGGGAGCGGCCGCCGTTTGGCCGCCGGGCTCGTTGGCGCGGGGTTGTGTCTGATTTCTCTGGAAGTGTTCGCATGCTGTCCTTCGGACGGCAACGCGCCCAAGGCCCGTGGTCTTGGGGAGGAGTTCCCGGCAGCTCAGAACTTGGCGACGGACTCGGTTTGGAAGGTGTACAAATTCGAGCGTGATGGGATCAGGTACGCCCAGGTGAACGACTCGGCTGGAGTCGTACGAGGCGCCGTTGGCTACATCGGCGACACCGCATGGGTGCTGCCTGTCGGCAACGATGTGGACCGTGTGCTGACCGACCCGAGCCGCGTGCCCGTGGGCGTGGTGGGGAAGGTGGTGTACGCGTCTGGCGAACTGACGGTGACGCTGTATCAGACAGTCGCGGGCCCGGTCTGGCTGTTTTCGCCGGCGGCCAAGTAGTCAGCGTCAGCCGGGGCGGCTGCAAGGTAGACGCGCACGCGGGACGTCGTGATCGAAAGGTTCCCACCTAGCGCAAATGCTCTCGCGCGGAGATCGAGGCTCGCTAATCGCGCGGCCTCGGTCTCTATGCCGCTCGTCGAAGCCCCCGATACCGAGAGGACGATTCCGCCATTCGACTTCCGTGAGGTGACGCAGCGTGCGCGCACGACGATCTCTTCTGCGCCGTTGCTGGTGAGGATAGTCACTGCGTCGGCGACGCTTCGATACGCGGCGAGCTGAAGGTTAAGACTTAGGCGGCGCGGGTAACCGCGCAGCTTCAGCTTCACCTGCGCACCATTTCCGAGAAATCCACTTCCGACTGTGGTTTGCAGAATCGCATAGAGACCGAGATCCTCTATGCCTAGCGGATACAGGGCGGCCAAATGACTGTTGAATAGCTTGGAGTGCGCTAGCCCAGACGAGTTGAGCTCAAGGGCAGCTCTACTATGACCGTGGGTTCTAAGCCACTGGGTCAACTCGTGCCGAGTGAAGTTTATGTGGGCCTGCGCTTGGGCAATGTCGACGGCTTTGCTCCGAAGAATGCGCTCGTTTGCAAACACGTTGTTGCGCGCGATCGATAGTGCCTCGCGCTCGGCGATCCCCAGTAGCCTGGCGCTTTCGTAGTGCGAGGAGATGACCGAGCCCAGTACGATAAGCATCGTGCCCGTCAGTGCCAGAGCTTGTTGTGCGACATACGCCACTGCATCGTGTGCACCGGCCGTATTCGGGTTCGGCATGATGAAACCAATGGCTAGGTTGACCATCACGACGCCAGCCGCCGCTCCACGCCAGCCGTGAGTAAAAGTCAGCGCGACCGCCGGCAGCAGCATTAGCAACAAGAAGCTCACGCGTTGATCGGATGCGGCGTCGGTGCAGAGCACTGCAATCAAATGCAACGCGGCAATCACTGAGCCAGCCAGCATGCAGTCCCGCGCGAAGTTCTGCGGGACAAGCAGGCTCGTTTGACGTTGGCGCCAGAGCAGGCAGGGCAGAAGAATCAGCAGCATGCCCAGGTAGTAACCCAGGGCAAACTTCAGAAATGATGAGGGAGTTATGTCTCCAGCCGGACCATTCAGAACGACATTAACGGTCGAGTTCGACAACCCCATCCAAATCGCCAGGGCGGCCGCGTAAAGCGGTGTCAGGTGGAGTTTCTCGCCGATCGGGCCTACGTACTGGCGGAGCGCCCATGCGCCAGCTGAGATCGACGGCATCAGAAGGACGGAACTGCCAAACACCCACTCGGCTGGGTACTTGTGCAGCATGCCGATGCGATTGCTGAGAACCGCAGCAGCGTCGCCGATTATGACGGCTGGCCAAAGCCTCATCGGAAGAAAGAGCAACGATGCCGCACGGAGGCCTGCAGGGAGGTACCACTGGTCTTGCGAAAGGCGCCAGGCAAAAATGAACAACATGGCGTAGCCGACCGCGACGGCCAGGGACTCGAAAATTCGTACTCGATTCGCGGCATCCTTGCGGCCGAAAAGCATCCTGCATCTGCCCCTGTAGCGTTGATAGCATTGTTTGCTAACACCGCCGGGCAGAATGTGATCTGCTGGCCAAAATAGCAACAGTCGACGGAGGTGGCCGGTAGCTATTGCGAATTGCGTTACAGCCAGCCCACGACGTGCCCTAGAATCTTCAGACTCGGAAGGTCTTGAGCCTCAAGGTCCGTGAACTCCGAATCTTTCGCGTATCCGCGTACGGTCCAGTGGTCTTTCCTTATCGTCACGCGGCGAACGTCAGGTCGATCCCAAAGCGTGTAAGCGTAAGTCTCGCCATCGATGACCGACGCGTGGTCCAAGGCTCCCACGTCAATAAACACTATGGAACCGCGTTCGATCAGCGGCGCCATTGAATCTGAATGCGTGACGCCCCATCGGACGCGCTGAATGGGCGTTGCGCCAACCTTCTGCCGAACAAGAAATTCGGGCAGGACGAGCCGATGGAGCCTCGTGTTTCGAGTGAGTTCGGAGAGCGCCGGGATTGAGACATGCCCTTGAGGGACGCCGGCGGCGCTCGCATCCAGGGCCGACGAGATCTCGTTGGGGCCAGCTGACTCAATCAGCTTCGCGTATGCCTCGCTGATCTGTTCTGGGCGAACTCCGAGCAGTCGGGCCACATGGGGCGCTCGGTCTGCTGGAATTCCGCGCCGGCCGTGCCGCCATTGCGAGACGAACGCCTGGCTCGTGTCGACCGCATTCGCGATCTCCACATTTTTTAGGCCTTTGTTGTCCGCGGCGAGCGCGAATGCCTCTGCAAAGGGGTCAAGTTTGGCCTTGGCGTTCATATAGCAATGCTAACGGCTCATTCGAATCGGTATTGAAGCAGTGCTATCAAAGCTGCTATCGTCCGGACGTCTCCGACGACCTGGAACTAGTCTTGAACCCCATTCAGCAAGCGGTCGACGCGCAGGGCGGCGCCTCCGCGCTGGTCCGCGCCATCAAGCAGATCGCCCCGCACGTGAGCATCTCCGCGGCTCTTGTCAGCCAGTGGAGAACTGGCCTGCGGCCGATTGCGCCGGCGCACTGCCCGTACATCGAGGCGGTGTCAGGCGTGGCCTGCGAACTGCTGCGCCCGGATCTGGAGTGGGTCCGGGATCCCGAGACCGGTTTGGCGACGCACTACCGCGTCCCTGTCGGTGCCTGTCCGCCGAGCGTCATCGATCAAGACGACCCGGTGCCCGATGCAGCGTGAGTCCACCTTTTCGCGCGGCGGTGGGGCGGGCGTTCCGTGCCCGCCGCCGCGCCTGCGTGCTTTCGCCGAGGAGCTGCCCGATGCTGCCTGAAGAGCGTGCGAGGCTTGAGGCCTTAGAGCGCCGGCTTACTCGGCTTGAGGGCGGAGGCGGGCTTGTCGGTTTTGGAGCGGCTTGCGGGAGCGGGGTGCTTTTCGCGCTGTTGCTTTTTGCCGTCGCAGTCGCAGTCTTTCCCAAGCTGCAGCCAAAGCGTTGCCACTGCTGCGAAGCAGGTGAGAGCGGCCAGCCCCCAGTTGAGCCAGTACTGCCAGTTGCGTTGCCAGTGGGCGACGGCTGGGCCGAACCAACGCTTGAGCCAGCGCACGCGGAAATGCGCCTGATTGGCCGAGTCGATGGACACGAGTTCGTCGTCCCAGTAGTTCCCTTTGAACCTGCTCCAGAGGCCCATGCGCGGGATTCCTTTTTGCCCGACGCGAGCATAACCGCTCCGCAGCGTGATCGCCTTGCGACCTCCCTCCCTGACTGCCCGCGGCGCTGAGCCGCATCCATGCGCGTGCTGTCCATGCAGCGCATCTGACCACCAGAGACGCAACCCCGCCATGACGAACATTTCTCACCCCGGCGAACCGCGCTCGCGCACGATCCTCCGACACACCCGCAAGGCGGTCGCCGACGGGGCGCTGCGGGTTCTGCCGTTCTCGGAAGCGGTGGCTGAGCGCTACCTCGCCGACACGCGACCGGACCAGCGCACCGTCAACCTCCGGGAGCAGGGCGAAACGATGGATGCGGCGCTGAAGGCGCAGCGAGCCAACGGCCAGGTGATCGATCGCCTAGTCCAGGGCATCGTCCACACGTTCCCTGCCGACCTCGAGGACGCCTGGGTGCAATGCCTGCCGGAGCCGTATCGGCAGCACTGCGAGCAGGATCTGGCCGCACGCCGCGGCCACCTGCCGGTGCAAGATCCGCGCGCCGCGGCCGCGCCGGCGCAGCAGACCGCGAACCTGGGCGAACTGCTGGCCGAGATGGGCGAGACCGCCATCGCGCTGGCGCCGATCTTCGCGGACGGCAAGGTTGACGCGTCGGATCTGCAGCACATCGGCCCGGCGCTGGAGCAACTCGGCGACCTGCTGACCAAAGCGCTGCAACTGCACACACGGCTTGCGGCCGTGGTCATCGACGCGCCGGCGCCGTCGAACGTGTCGACGCTGCGGAGGGCATAAGCCCATGTCGACGATGGTCATGTCTGCGTGCTGGCCCTTGCAGATGCCGCCGACGCAGAAGGCGGTGCTGATCTCGCTGGCCGATAATGCCGACGATCGCGGCTTCTGCTTTCCGTCGCTCGCCTACATCTGCACCAGAACCTGCTTCGGGAAGACAGCAGTGATCGACGCGATCCGCTGGCTCGAGCAGGAGGGCTATCTCGAGGCGGACCGCAGCAACGGCCGGCATACCCGATATCAGGTCATCGTCGAGCGCGACCTGTCCGGCAGGCGAACCGGTCCGCGAGGCGAACCGGTCCGGCAGGCGGACAGGTTAGAGCCCGAACCTGTCCGCGAGGCGAACCGGTCCGCCAAACGAACCGGTCCGGCAGGCGGACCTAACCTGTCCGCCTCGCGAACCGAACCTGTCCGCCAGGCGGACACTAACCGTCAAGAACCATCAAGAACCGCCAAAGAGGGTAGGGCGAAGAAGCAGGCCTTCAAGACCTGGATTCAGACCATCCCCGAGGGCGACGCCATCCCGGCGACTGACCCGATCTACGCCTGGGCCGAGAAGGCGGGCATTCCCGACGAGTGGTTGACGCTGGCTTGGCTGGCGTTCGAAGACCGCTACAGCGCCGAGGCGAAGCAGTACGCCGACTGGCGCGCGGTGTTCCGCAACGCGGTGAAGGGCAACTGGCTGCGCCTGTGGTGGTCGCAGCCGCAGGGCGGCTTTGCGCTGACCACCGTCGGTGAGACCTGGCGCCGCGTGCAGGGCAGCGCCGAAGCGGAGGCCGCATGATGCGCCCGGGCGAACAGGATCCGCGCGACCTCATGCAGTTGCGTGTGCCGCCGCAGAGCATTGAAGCCGAGCAGGCGGTGCTAGGTGGACTGCTGCTGCAGCCCAGCGCCTTCTCGCGCATCGAGGGCACGATCGCGGCCAGCGACTTCTACCGGCGCGACCACCAGTTGATCTTCGAAGCCATCAGCGAGCACGCCGAGAGGCGCAAGCCGTTTGACGCGGTGATCCTGGGCGACTGGTTCCATGCCCAGGGCTTGGCCGAGCAGGTGGCGAACGGCGCCTACCTGATCGAGTTGTCGACGACCACACCATCGGCGGCGAACATCTCGGCCTACGCCGACATCGTCCGCGACAAGGCCATGCGCCGGCGAGTAATCGAGCTCGGAACCGACCTCGTCAATGAGGCGTTTGCAGGCGCGGTCGAGACCATCGACCTCGTCGGCAACGCACAGACGAAGTTCTCGTCGTTAATGGTCGGCGAGCCCTGCGAGCTGGAACCCATCTCGCCGGTCATGTCTCGCGTATGGGAAGGACTGACGAAACGTCACGCCAACGGCGGACAGATTCAAGGCCTCGGCACCGGGATCGATGACCTTGACCTGGCCATCAACGGGCTGAGCCCCGGGCTGTACGTCCTTGCGGGCAGGCCGAAGATGGGCAAGACGACGCTCGCGCAGAACATCGCCGAGCATCTGGCCATTGAGTTGCACCGCCCCGTTGCGTTCTTCAATTTCGAGATGACAGCTGAATCGCAGGGCGATCGAATGATTTCGTCCGTGGGAGATATCCCCGCCGATTCGGTCAGAAGAGGAACACTGGACGACCACGAGTGGGGACGTGCCGACTGGGCGATCAAAAAGATCCAGCGGGCAAAGATCTTCATGTCCCGGCCGCGCAGCACGCGTATCGGTTCGATCTGCGCGCAGATCCGCCGGCTAAAGGCGAAGCAGCCAGACCTGTCGCTGGTGGTCATCGACTACCTGCAGCTGATCGAGACCAGCGGCGACAACCGCGCTCAAGGCCTTGGCGAGGTAACGCGTAAGTTGGTGCTACTGGCGCACGAACTGAAGCTGCCAATCCTGCTGCTGTCGCAGTTGAATCGCGACCTTGAGAAGCGCGTCGACAAGCGGCCGATCCCAGCCGACCTGCGCGACTCCGGTGCAATCGAGCAGGACGCTGACGTTGTGATCTTCGTGTACCGGGACGAGGTCTATAACCCGGGCAGCCGCTATCGCGGCACGGCCGAAATCATCGTCGCGCTACAGCGCAATGGCCCGCCCGCGGAAGTGCGAGCGCGTTACCGCGGCGACCGCTTCCGGTTCGAGAACCTCCCAAGCGACTGGGAGCCTGAGCCGTTGCCGGCCGATCCCGAAGGCAAGAAGCCGGCTCGCCGCGGTATGGGTGGTCGCAAGGGCGGCAACCCGGCGGCGGACGCCGCGGCAGGTGCCCAATGAAGCAGACGGCGGCTGCAAAGAAGATCAAGGCGAAGCGTGCGCGCCGGCCGATCTACGGCGAGTTCGTCGCCGTCGCGGTGTTGGAGACCGGCGAGCAGCGCGTCGCCTTCGTCACCCAGCATCCAATCGACGGACGGCTGATGAAAGAACGCGGCTGGCGCCGCGGCGACCAGGCGCGGGCGGAGTTCAAGAAGGCGCGTAACGTCAAGTTCCACCGGCTGGCGCATGCGCTGGGCCACCTGCTAGTCGACAACGTCGACGGCTTCGAATCGCTGAGCGCGCATGACGCGATAAAGCGCGTGCAGCGCGAAGCCGGCGTGTGCTGCGAACAGCAGGAAGTCGACCTGGGCACCATCCGTATCGGAGACCTGGCCGTGCCGGTCGGCTGCGTGCCGGTGACCGTGGCGCGCAGCCTTGCCTTTGACGAGATGGAAGAGGACGAGTTCGCCGAGTTCTTCCGCGGCATCACGAATCACATCGACATGACCTATGTCGCGGGCCTTACCGATGAGGTGCGCACCGAGTACGTTTTGATGACTAACGGAGCCGGTCAATGATCGTCGCCGAAGACGACGTAGCCTATGGAGCGCTGTACCTCGCGGGCAGCGTTGTGAACGCGAGCGCACCCACCTTCAATGTAATCGAGACTTGCTTCGCCGAGCTCCGTTCCTGTGTATGCATCCCTGATTGCTGGCAAAAGGTAACTGAGCTGGGTTTCCATGCTTTGCACAGCGCGCAATGCGTCAGCGCTAAGGATGGGGAGGCGAGTGGACAGGGCCGTCAAACGTTCCTCCTTGAATGTTGCAAGGTCGCGAAACAGGTCGCGCCGGAACTCGCTCAGTCGAACCCCGTCTTTGTCTTTTCGGACCCAAAAGACAATTCGATCAGCGTTGCTTTCGACCTCAGAAGAGAGCTTGAAAAGTTCGTACTGAAGCTGCTCAAGCTCGTTTGCGTGCTTCGATCTATTTGCCTCGTGAGTCTCGTTGGCAATCCTGTTCGCTGCGCTTGTGAGGCGTGCAGCGACTACGCCAAGAAAAAATGTAATGGCGACACTGGCCCAATCAGCGATATTTCCCCAATTAGCTTCCAGCGGACAAAATTCCATAGCAGAACTTCCCCTGTTCACGTGGTAGAGCAATTCTCGGGTGATCTCGGCGGGCCGGCAACTGGCCAGTCTGTGGAGGGCTGCTGATGCCGATCCGACCCGAGAACCGCGCCCGCTACCCGGCGAACTGGAGCACCGAGATCCGGCCGCGCATCCTGACTCGCGCCGGCAACTGCTGCGAGGGCAGTTCGGACTATCCGGATTGCCGCGCAGCGAACTACGAGCCGCACCCGGATACCGGCAGCCGAGTCGTGTTGACCATCGGCCATCTCGACCACGTCCCCGAAAACTGTGGCGACGACAACCTGCGCGCCTGGTGCCAGCGCTGCCATCTGAACTACGACAAGGCGCACCACGCCGAGACGCGCCGGCGCACGCGCGCGGCCGCCGCTGGCCAGGCGCCGCTATTCGGAGAGGCGGCCTGATGCGCCGAGCCATTGACACCGCGACGAAGGCGCAAGCCCAGTACCAGGACGTGGCCCGCGGTCTCGGTTGCCTGGTCTGCCGGTTCCGCGCCGCGCGAGGCCTGCAGCCTACGGGCCGGCAGTGCGGCCCGACGCAGATTCATCACGTCAATTTCGGTGACCTCCACGGCCAGCGTCAGCTTGGCCAGGACCAGGTCGTCGCCCTGGGCGCCTGGCACCACGACGGCGACCAACTTCCCGGCCACACGCGCGACCAGATGCGCGCGCGCTTCGGCCCGAGCTTCAAACACCACGCGCGAGAGTTCCGCGCCTGGACCGCTGAGGTCTTAGGCGACGGCGCGGCGCGCGGCACCGCCGGCTGGCAGCAGTACCAGGACCGGCTCATCGAACGACTCAGGAGCATGCAGCGATGAACGAACAGCGATACCAGCAAGCCCTCGACCTCGGCCAGCAGGCGCGCCGCGCCGGCAAGAGCAGGGAGGCCAATCCGTACAAACACGGCAGCACCAGCGAACTGCGGTCACTGCGGGACGCCTGGGACCACGGTTACAACCTCGTCGCCCTGCAGCGGAGCGCCGGCCGATGACGCTCCGGGTTGCGTTCGGCATCGACCCCGGCCTGTCGGGGGCCGTCTGGCCGCTGATAGACGGCGAGCCGGGCCCGTTCCTGGACATGCCGACGAGGAAGGTCGGCGACTGGGGCGAGGTCGACGCCGCCGCCTTGGTGGCCTGGCTGCGGCAGGTCCGGGAAGCGCATCCGGGCGCGCACTTCACCGCCTGCGTCGAGAAGGTCGGTGCGATGCCGACAGACGGCGCGACCTCGGCCTTCCGCTTTGGCGAAGGAACGGGCCGGATCGTCGGCGTGCTCGAATCGTTGGCCATTCCGTACAGCCGAGCGATCCCCGCGGTGTGGAAACGGCATTACGGCTTGCTGGGGCAGGGGAAGGACGCTGGCCGGGAGCTGGCCATTCGCCTCTTCCCGCGCGCTGCCGGTGACCTCAAGCGGAAGAAGGACAACGGCCGCGCCGACGCGCTGCTGCTGGCGCGCTGGCACGAAAGCACCCAGGGGTGGGCGAGGGCGGCATGAAGCGAGCGGACGATCTTCGCGCGCAGCTCAGGTCCTGGGGCTTCCATCAGGTCAACCGGACAGCGGTTACCGTGCTCCGGACGACGACGAGCCGGCTGAGGAGAACCCGATTTCTCGCGCCCGCGCCTTCGCGCCGATGACGCGGGAGAACGTGGCGAAGCAGCTGATTGGGCGCGACGGCCGCTCGCGGCGGCGCCTGATGGCCCGGCAGCTCTATGATGAGCGCAGCGGCGCGCAGATCCTCGATATGGTACCGACTTGGGCTTGCGATCCGATGCCGGCGCGGAACGATGCAGGTCCACCGAGGGATCTCCGGCTCGGCGACGGCGCCGCCGTCGATCATGGCACGCCGGATGACCTCCGTTGGATAGATATTGCGTTATCAGAACTGGAGCGCAGCGGAGAGACGCCAGTACGAGCTTTGATCATCCGCGAGGAGTTTTGTGGTGTTGGAACTCAAGCGGACAAGGCAGCTTCAGTTGCCAGAAAGTATGGGGGGAGCCTGACCTTGCGCCAGTATCGCAATGAACTTGGGCGGGCTTTGGACTGGATGAGAGGTAGGCGGGCGGCATGAGCCTGGCCAACGGAAGGTGTGTCGATGACTCACAAGCAAACAAGCAATCATTCGAAAAAACTGCCGCCTAAGCTGCTCGATCCTTTGATTGCCTTGGCGGGTCGTTGGGCCCAATTTTTATCTGCCGTTCTCGAGCCTTGGACCATTGGACTGATCGTTGCGATCTGGTGGCTATTTGATCGGTCGCAGGAAAAGAATGTCACGCCTCTCGCGTTGTCGTTGATCTTCACCACGCAAACGGTTCTATCCGGTGTGCTAGGCGGTCGTATCGCCAAGCATTGGGCCGAGCTTGCCGAGCCCGGGCTCCTTGGGGCAAAAGGCTTGGTAGCTGTGCGTAGTCTCAAATTGTTGCTTCGTCAGGCTTCATCGCTAGAAGCTCGCATTCAAAGTTTTAAGAGCGATTTCTCAAACGCCACACCTTCGCCGGAAGTGGTCCAAAGAAGCTATGACGAGGTCATCGAGAATTGCCGTGCGCTCCAAGATCAGACCACTTCGTCCATAGAGAACTGGATCGATATCGTTCCGGAAGCTCGTGTTCTACTCGAGCAAGATGCTCAACAGGCCGCGCTCAAAGCGACCATCGATCAGCTGAACGCGCGCATCGCTACTCTGACGCAGGAGGTGCAACTTGGGACGATCCAAGCTGATGCGGCGCGCTCAGAGCAAGAGAACCTTCGGCGTGCACTTTCGGAAGCTCAGGGAGAACTAAGTCGGTCGCGGCTGAAGCTAAGCCCTGGGTCCAATATCGTCTCGGCGTCATCAGCATGGATGAGGATATTGCAGACGATCGCAGCGGCTGCCGACGCGAACAAGATGCGTGAGAGCGGCCAGAGCAAAGTTATCTTGACGCATGGCGAGTCTGCGGTTGCCGACGAAAAACAAGGCGACGTTAGCGCTAAAGGCGAAGGCTCAGCCAGTGAGCCAGAGGCGCCCGATGAGGTTGCGCAGGCAGAAGAAGCCGCTAGTCCGGGGTCGACGAAAAGCGTTGACAATGACGTAACGAAGTAGCAGGATTTTCGTACGGTCAGTAATTGTATCTGAAGCCCTGGCGAAAGCCGGGGCTTCGCCGTTTCAGGCGCCGCGCGCGCCGCCCCTCAAGCCCTGCGAGCAATCGCGGGGCTTCCTGTTTCTGGAGCCCCGATGATCCCGATCACCGCAGACCAGCTGGCGGCGGCCGTCGGCTGCACGCGCGCGCTCGCCGCGACGTGGGCGCCGTACCTCGCGCACGCGTACCGGCTGGCCGACATCAGCACGCTGGCGCGCCTGGCGCCGTTCTTGGCGCAGACCGGACACGAGTCGGCCGGCTTCAGCACCACGACCGAGAACTTGAGCTACAGCGCGGAGCGCATCGCCGACCTGGCGACCAAGGCCAGGCCGGGCACGCGGTGGCGCTCGCTCGGCCCGCGCGCGGCCGAGCTGGCGCGACAGCCGGCCAAGCTCGCGAACGCGGCCTACGGCGGGCGCATGGGCAACCGGGACGAGGCGAGCGGCGACGGCTGGCGCTACCGCGGCCGCGGGCTGATCCAGAATACGGGCCGCGCCAACTACGAGGCCGTGCGCGACGGGCTCCGCGCGCTCGGCATCGCCGACTGCCCGGACTTCGTCGCGCTCCCAGACGCGCTCAGCGAGCCGCGCTGGGCCGCGCTGGCCGCGGCCATGTACTGGCGCGAGCACGACCTGAACGCGTTGGCCGACGCCGGCGACTTCGATGCCATCACCCGCCGCATCAACGGCGGCGCCGCGGGTGCGGCCGACCGCCGCGAGCGGTACGAGCGCGCCAAGAAGGCGCTTCGGGGCGTGCGATGAGCGACCCCATCAGCGCAGTGAAGCTGGTGGCCGGCACGCTCGCCGCCGGCGCTGCGGTGCCGGCCCTGGCCGACGCCGCCAACAAGGCCGAGCAGCTGGCGCCGATCGTGGGCGTTTCCTGGTCGGTCCTGCTGGTCGCGGTCGCCGGCGCCCTGATCGGAGTTGTGCTGCTGCCTGAGCGCGACACGGACCGGGTCAAGCCGGCGGCGCACCTGAAGCGAGCGCCGCGCGCGCTGCAGCTCGGCGTGCGGCTGGTGGCCATCTTCGGCGTGGTCCTGGCCTATGCCGTCGTCGCTGCTTGGTCGGTGGCGCTGGCGTCGAGCTGGTTCCCGTTCCTGCAAGGGTCGCCCGAACTGCCGCTGGCCGGCATCTCGGGTGTGGTCATTCGCCGAATGCTCCCCGGCTACCTGAAGGTGCTGGAGCGCGTCACCGGCGGCATCGGTGGAGGCGCGAAGGAATGAAGATCGCAGACCTGTTGGGCGGCGTCGTGGGCTTCGTGGTCGACACGGCCGAGATGGTGGTCGATCGCGCGCGCCGGCAGATCGCATGGCTGAGGAAGCCAGGCAGCCTGCTGAAGGTGCTCTGCGCCTTCCTGGCGTTCTGCTCCTTCACGGCCGGCCTCGCGGCCTACAGCGCCGAGCAGCGCGCGCGCGAACTGGGTGACCGCATCGTGGTGATCTCCACGCAGTGCGACACGGACAAGCAACAGCTGCAGCAGGACGTCCAGGACCGCGACGCGCGCCTGGCTCAGATCGCAGACAACCTGCGCGCCGAGGCCGAGAAGCTCAAGGCCCTGCGCGCCGAGAGCGCCGCGGCCCTTGCCGGCCTGGCCGACGACTTGGCCAAGGCCGAGACCGATGCCAAGGCCTGGCGCCTGCGGTACGACAAGCGACCCAAGACCTGCCAGGCCGCGCTGGAAGTGCTGGACGAGGCCTGTTCCGGCCAAGGGGGATTCTGATGCGCCTGATCATGATGGCGGCCGCGGCCGTCCTGCTCGCCAGCTGCGCCAGCGCGCCCGCGCCGAAGGCCAACCCGCCGGCGCCGGCGGTCATCGAGGTGCCGGTGCACGTGTACGTCCCGATCGCCTCGGAGCTGACCAAGCGCTGCACCTGGCCGCGTACGGGCAAGCCGTCCCAGGCGATGGAAGTGGCCAACAAGCGGAAGGAGTGCCTGGGCAAGTACGAGGCCCAGTTGGATCGCATCGAGCTGGTGCAGGGCAAGCCCGCGGCGACTTCTCAGCCTTAAGCCAGATGGTTGAGGAGTTGCACGCCTTTCTCTGTTACCTCAACGGAGTTGTCCGGGTGAATCACGACGTACCCCAGTTCTACCGCCCAGGTCAGCTCGTCTCGTGTGACCGACTGTCCAGCAGCGATGCTCAGGAGGATTTGTTGCTGATGGGCAGGGTGCATTGGCGTGCTCACTCCGTTGAGGTCATGCCTATCGTACTCAATCCCAGGACGACCGCACTTTGGGCGCCAAACAACGGCATGGTCTCTCCTGCATTGCCTCAGAGCGGCGATCGAGGTCAACAGCTGGCCCAGGTGCATCAACAACTCGGCGGTCGAGCAGATGTCTACTTGCATGGCGGTGCGATTCCACTGAATGCCGGCCGGCAATCGGACGGCTTGGGGAGAGGATCGACGCCGCAGTCGATTGAGTCCTCTTGCGCGTTTTCCGAACGGGCACCTACATGGCGCGCTTGAGGACAGTTCCCAACCGCCTGCAGGGCATGCCCTCCCGACTGGCCAGCGTGCAGGCGGGCAGCTGGCGCACCGGCGACCAGAGCAGCACGGCCCGTGGGTACGGCTACCGCTGGCAGCAATACCGCCTGCGCTTCCTGTCGGCGCACCCGCTGTGCGCCATGTGCGAGGCAGAGGGCAGGGTGACCGCGGCTACAGTGGTCGACCACATCCGGCCGCACCGCGGCGACCAGGCGCTGTTCTGGGATCGGACCAACCATCAAGCGCTGTGTGCCACGCACCACAGCCGGGACAAGCAGCGAGAGGAGCAGAGCAATGGGCGGTAACGGCTACAGCCACGCAAGCGGAGGTCATTGGGTGGTCGACGGGCTGGTCATGGGGATGCCGTACCAGGGCACGCCGTACCAGCCTCCTGCTGCGCCCCAGCGCTGCGTGCGCGTCGACGTGCTGCGCATCCACCCCGACGGCCACATGGAGGCCGTGCTGAGCGACGGCGCCGTCCTGAGCGTGCAGGGCATCGCGATGAGCGCCCGCGCAGGGCAGCACACCGCGGTGACGCTGACCATCGACCGAGTGCGGGTTGAAGTCGCAGGTGGGGTCGAGACCGGACGGCGTGGAACGCTGCCCGGGTCGGCCGACGTGGAACCATACGGGGGGGCGGGTCGAAAGTCTGGTGCGGCCGGACGCCTAGACCGGCTGTCCCCGCACGCGCGGGTTTTTTTCTCGCCGCAGAAAATCACGGCGGCCCATTCATGAAGCAAAAAACGACCTGAGGCTATGGCACGACCCGAACACAAGGCCACGGCGGCGACGCGGCGCCGGGTATCGGCAGCCGCAGGCGGCGGGATGCGCCTGGAAGACATCGCCAACGCCCTGCGGATCTCGGTGCCGACGCTGCGAAAGCACTACGAGGTTGAGCTGTCGTCTGGCGCGGCGCTTCGGCGAATGGAAGTCCTGGAAAAGCTGCTGTCGCAAGCGAAGAAGGGCAGCACGTCAGCCGCGCGCGCGTACTTGGCCAACCAGCCAGAGTTCATGGTTGCTCCGGAGGAAGAGAAGCCTGGCAGGAAGCCGCGTAAGGGGAAGAAGGAGCAGGCTCAGGAGGACGCCGGCACCGCTCAGAACGGCACAGGATGGGACGGCCTACTGCCGCCTGGCAACGTAACTCCGATCCGGAAGCCCGCCTGACGCATGTGGGATTTGAGCTGCCGCGACTGGGAGGCGCGGATGCGTGCCGGCCGATCCCTGGTGCCCGATCTGCCGATTGATCGGGAAGCGGGCAACCGGGCGGTGGCGGTGATGGATCGCCTGCGGCTGGCCGACGTGACCGGCACGCCCACCTTCGGGGAAGCGGGCGGGGAGTGGTTCCGCGACATTGTTCGCGCGCTGTTCGGGTCGATAGATCCGGCGACGAAGCGCAGGATGATTGAAGAGCTGTTCCTCCTGGTCCCAAAGAAGAACAGCAAGACCACCAACGGCGCTCTGCTGATGCTGACGGCGCTACTGCTCAACGAGCGCCCCCGCGCGCCGATGCTCCTCACCGCGCCGATGCAGAAGACGGCCGACGAGGCGTTCAGCGCAATCTCCGGCGCGATCGCTCTGGATCCGGTGCTCGAGAAGAAGTTGCATGTGCGCGACCACCTGAAGGTCATCGTGCATCGCGAGACGGGCGCTCGCTTGGAGGTGGTGACCTTCGACCCCGACATCATCACCGGCCGAAAGGTGGTGGCGGCCCTGATCGACGAACTGCACGTACTGGGAAAAATGGCGCGCGCGGCGAAGGCGATGGTCCAACTGCGCGGCGGCATGCAGCCGTTCCCGGAGGCTTTCCTTGCCACGATCACGACTCAGAGCGATGACCCGCCTGTCGGCGTGTTCGCCGAGGATCTTGAGCGGGCACGGGCAGTGCGCGACGGTAAGAGGCAGTCGCCCGTGCTGCCGGTGCTGTACGAGTTTCCGATGTCGATGCAGGCGGATCGCGCCAAGCCCTGGCGTGATCCCGCGAACTGGGGCTTGGTGACGCCGAACGTCGGCCGCTCCATCGACATCGAGCGGCTGACTCGTTCGGCCACGGACGAGGAGCAGAAGGGCGAGGCCGCGTTCCGCATCTGGGCATCGCAGCACCTGAATATCCAGATCGGACAAGCGCTCGCCGCCGCGGGGTGGGCAGGCGCGGAATTCTGGGAACGACGAGCGGAGATGGTGCTGTCGCCAGAGGTCCTAGTCGAGCGCTGCGAAGTGGTGACGGTTGGCATCGACGGTGGCGGCCTGGAAGACCTATTGGGCTTGGTGCTGGTCGGCCGCGAGCGCGGGTCTCGCCGCTGGCTGGCCTGGGCGCATGCATGGGCGCACGAGATCGTGCTGGAGCGGCGCAAGGAGCTTGAGCCGAAGCTGCGCGACCTGGAGAAGGCCGGTGATCTGACCATCGTTGAGCTACCTGGCCAGGACGTCGAGGAAGTTGCGGACATCGTTTGCCAAGTCGACGCCGCCGGCCTGCTGCCGGAGAAGCATGCAATCGGTGTCGACCCGGCTGGCATCGGCGCAATCGTCGATGAGCTGACCATCCCAGACCGGGGAATCCTGCTTGAGCGGATTGTGGCTGTATCGCAGGGCTGGAAGCTCAACGGCGCCATCGGAACCGCCGAGCGCGCGCTGGCCGGCGGAACCCTGATCCATGGCGGCCAGCCATTGATGGCTTGGTGCGTCGGCAACGCGAAAGTAGTCCCGGTCGGCAACGCAAAGATCATCACCAAGCAGGTCAGCGGTTCGGCAAAGATCGATCCGCTGATGGCGCTATTGAACGCGGTGTCGCTGATGTCGCTTAACCCAGTCGCGCGCCGACGGAACAGCATCTACGACGAAGGGGTCACGATATGACGAGGAAAGACGTGCTGTCGCTCGGCGCCGGCGCCATCGGCTTCGGTTGCCTGGTGGCCGGCGTCGCGCTGATTCACCCCGCGGCGGGCCTAATCGTGGCCGGTGTGGGCCTGCTGGGATGGTCCTACCTCCTGGCGAGGGCCAACTGATGTTCACCTCCGGCATGTTCAGGCAAGTCCCGCCGTTCTCGTGCAGTGGCGGGACGTGGATCTCGTCTTTGCTTGGCGGCCAGCGATCGGCGGCGGGCCCGCTGGTTAACGCGGATAGCGCGCTGGCGATGGTGCCGGTGCAGGCCTGTGTAACCACGCTGTCCGATTCGGTGGCGCAACTCCCCATTGAGCTGTACCGCCGGCGAGGAGAAGGGCAGCGCGAGAGGGCGACTGACCACACTCTCTACCGCGTGCTGAAGCACGAGCCGAATGGTTGGCAAACGCCATTCGAATTCAAGGAAGGTAGCCAGATTGATCTAGGCCTCAACGGGAACTGCTTTAGCGAGATCGTGCGCAACGGCGACGCTTCTGTGAAAGCGCTTATCCCGATCCAGGGCAAGACTGTCCAACTGTACCGAGCGGCCAACGGCCAGCCCTTCTATCAGGTCGACGGCGGCGAGCTGCTGCCAGCACGGAACATCCACCATGTGCGATGGATCTCGCGGAACGGCTACGTCGGCATTGCACCGGTGATCTTGCACAGGGACGCGCTGGGCATGGGAATGGCTATCCGGGACCACGCTTCGAGATCGTTCGTGAACGGGACGGCGCTGTCTGGCGTCCTGACTCGGCCGAAGGAAGCCACGCCGATCCACAACCAGGAAGAAATCGAGCGAATCAAAGGCCAATGGCAGAGCACTTACGCGGGTTCCAACAACTCGGGGAAAGTGGCGCTGTTGCAGGAGGGCATGCAGTTCACTCCGTTGGCCATGACGAACGTGGACTCGGAGTTGATCGCAGCGCTGAAGCTCACCGCGGCGGACTCCGCGCGGATCTACAAGATCCCCCTGCACATGATCGGCGACCTCGATAGGGCCACCTTCAGCAACATCGAGCACCAGGCCATCCAGTACGTTGGGCACGGGTTGCTTCCGTGGCTGAAGCGTCACGAAGAAGCGATGATGCGCGACTTTCTCCTGCCGAGCGAGCGGGAGCAGTACTACATCGAGTTCAACGTGGCCGGCCTGATGCGCGGCGACCAGAAATCCCGGTACGAGTCGTACGCGATCGGCCGGCAATGGGGATGGCTGTCGGTCAACGACATTCGTCGCTTGGAAAATCTGCCGCCAATCGAGGGCGGAGGAACCTACCTGCAGCCCATGAACATGGTCGGCGCCGGCACAGAAGTCGGCGCCGATCGGGTTGCGCAATCTTTCCGGGAAGAGGTCGCGAGGGCCCTCAAACAATGAAGTCTTTCACCCGATTGCAAAATCTGATCTTCAACGTCCCGCTGTTCGTGCGGCCAGATGCGCTGAATTTCGTAGCGAATTGGGCCGAGCAGGCCATGCAGCTGAATGTCGTCAACTCGCCTGGTGCGCAGTTGTTCTCCGACGATGCCGATCCCGCGGCGCAGATGCGGGCGCAAGATGACCGGCGCCAGGCCTTGGTTGCGGAAACCGGCGTCGAGGTGCTGGGGATCCACGGCCTGCTCGTCGCGCGCACCATGAACATGAACCCCTGCGAGCAGACGACCAGCTACGAGAACCTGCGGCGCGAGCTCCAGCGCTCTCTGGCAGACCCGATGGTCGAGCACATCGTCCTGGACATCGATTCCCCAGGCGGCAGCGCCGCCGGCGCGTTCGAGTTGGCCGAAGACATCTTCGCCGCCAGGCAGGTCAAGCCCATCACGGCGGTTACGAACTTCTCCGCGTACAGCGGCGGCTACTTGCTGGGCGCCGCCGCGACCGAGATGGTGATTTCGGAGACCGGAGGTCTGGGCAGTATCGGCGTCATCGCGCGCCACGCCGACTTTTCAAAGCGCAACGAGTCGATGGGCGTATCAGTAACCACGGTATTCGCCGGCGCGCACAAGAACGACCTCAGCCCGCACGAGCCCCTCACCGAGCAGTCGATGGTGTTCTTGCAGGACATGGTGAACACGTCTTACGAGCGATTCGTCGCCGCCGTCGCGCGGTTCCGCGGAATGCCGGAGCAGGCGGTGAGGGCGACCGAAGCCAATGTCTTTTTCGGCCAGCGGGCCATCGACATTGGGCTCGCGGATCGCTTGGAGCCGCCCCAAGCGGCCGTCAACCGCATCGCCGGCGCCGTGCAGGCAGCCCGCGCCAGTCGCGCGGCCGCGCCGCCGCGGCGTATTACCCACCAGGCCCGGGCGATGGCCCTGGCCAACCAGAGTTGAGCGCGTTCGCACTCAATACCGCGGCCCTTCGGGGCCTTTTTTACGACTAGAGGAAATCCCATGTCCCTGATCAACCAGCTCCGGAGCGAACGCGCGCAGGTGAACACTGCGGTCCAGGCGCTCGCCAAGATCGAGGTCGAGGGCGGCCAGTTGACCGCCGAACAGCTCGCAGACTTCGAGAAGTTGTCCGGCCAGTTCGAGAGCCTGACCGCCCAGATCGAGCGCGCCGAATGGGCCGAGCGGATGCAGGCCGCCACGGCGCAGCCCGTCAATCCGGGCGTGACCGCGCCGCAGGAGCCGGCGACCCCAAAGGCGCCGGCCGTACGCGGAGCCTCGTTCTCGCACATGGTCCGGTCCCTCGTCCAGGCGAAGGGCAACCAGCAACTCGCCGCGCAGATCGCAGAGCAGAACGGCTACGGCGCCGACGTGTCGATGGCGCTGAACACCCTGACCCCGGAAGCGGGCGGCGTGCTCGTGCCCGAGAACATGTCGAGCGAGGTGATCGAGCTGCTGCGGCCGAGGTCGGTTGTCCGCCGTCTGGGTGCCCGGTCGATGCCGATGAACAACGGCAACATCACGATCCCGCGGCTCAAGGGCGGTGCGGTCGTCGGGTACATCGGCCAGGACTCCGACATCCCGAGTTCCCAGCAGCAGTTCGATGACCTCACGCTGACGGCGAAGAAGCTGGCGGCGCTGGTGCCTATCAGCAACACGCTCCTCGGCTTCTCGGGCGTCAATCCCAACGTCGATCAGCTCGTGGTCAGCGATATCTCCGCCGGCATGGCGTCCAAGGAAGACGTCACGTTCCTGCGCAGCGCCGGCTCGGCGACGCTGCCGAAGGGGCTGCTGGGCTGGTCGCTCGCGGCCAACCGTTTCGACGCCAGCTCCGGCGCCGATCTGCAGCAGATCGAGGTCGACCTCAACAAGGCCATTCTCCGCCTGGAAAACGCCGACGCGAACATGTACGCCCCGGGTTGGGCGATGGCGCCGCGCACGTATCGGTTCCTGGAGGGCTTGCGCAACTCGAACGGCGCCAAGGTCTACCCGACGCTGGAGGGGCGCGAGCCGACGCTGAAGGGGTACCCGGTCGGTATCACTTCGCAGATCCCGATCAACCTCGGCGCCGGCGGCAACGAGAGCGAAATCTACTTCACCGACTTCGGCGACACCTTCATCGCGGAGCAGTCTGGCCTGGTCATCGCCTTCAGCACCGAAGCTGCCTACCACGACGGCAACACCTTCGTCTCTGCCTTCCAGCGCGACCAAACGCTCGTTCGCGTGATCGCCCAGCACGACTTCGGCCCGCGTCACGTCGAGTCGATCTCGGTGATCCAGAAGGTGGTCTGGGGCGCGTAAGCGGAGCCACGCGGTCGCGCGAAAAACCGGCAGCAGGCGGTCTCGTCGCCTGCTGCCTCATGAGGAGAATCACATGTCGAACAAGCTGATCAGGTTCACGAAGGCGTATCGCCAGTACAACCCCGGGGAAATTGCCGGCTTTACGGCCGAGCACGCCGATAGGCTCGTCGAAGGCGGCGTGGCCATGCACGTGCTGGTGGAGGAAAAGGCCAGCCTGACTGGCAGCGGTGGTGAGGGCCTCGCAAGTGCAAGTTTGGACTCGCCGGCTTCGACCCCGGAGCTATCTCTGGAAAGAACGTCGACCGCTTCACCCGACCTCGGCCTCGATCCCAACGAGGCGAAGCAATCGTCGCTCGAAGCTGCGGCCGTGGCCCAGGACGCCGAAGGTCCCGCCAGCGCCCAGGTGCCTCAGCATGCATCTATGCCTCGCGAAGAAAAGGCCGCCGTTCGCGCCGGCGCCGGCAAGGCGAAGGCGGGCCAGTGAGGCTCATTGAGCACATCGGCCCCGAGCCACTGAGCTTGGAGCAGTTCAAGCTCTGGCAAAAGGCCGATGACGGCGAGGACTCGGTGCTTTCGCAGATCGTGATCCCGGCCGCGCGCCAGGTGGCTGAGCGACGCAGCGGCGCAGCGATCCGGTTGGGGCGCTATGCCAGCGAGTGGGCGTCGCTGCCGGCGGGCGATACCGCACTCGACCTTGGGGCGGTGCGCACGCTGGAATCGGTGACAGCGGCTGGGGCCGCTGTCGACGGCGCGACCATTGTGTGGCGTGGCCGGGAGGCGTTTCTCCGCCTTGCCGCGTCGGCGCAAGACGTGCACGTCGTTGTGACCGCCGGCATCGATGCGGAGCAGGCACCTTCTGTTCTGCAATGGATCGCGCTGGCTGCCGGTCTGGCGTACGAGAACCGGGAGTTGGCAAGCACCGGAGAGGTGGCGTCGCTACTTCCGGTTGGCTATCTCGATGCATTGCTCGACGTTGTTCGTCTGCCGCCGAGGTTCTGATGGGCGCTGGAAAATACAACCGACGCGCCACCGTCAAGTATCGCGTCGACGCGAACGACGATGCGGGCCAGCCGGCAGACGATTGGAAGGTACTGGGGAGCCTGTGGGTCAGCATCGCCAACGAAACAGGCATGGGGGCGATTCGTTCGAGCCTACAAGGAAACGTCCCAGCATCGATCGCTCGCTACAGCTTCGAGGCTCGATTCGAGAGCGTCCGCGAGCTCGGGGTCAACGAAGGGATGCGTATGGAGCACGACGGCCTGATCTTCGACATCAAGGGCGTGGTGCGGGATCTCAAGCATCGCGGCAAGGCCTACATCCTCACCGAGCAGGGGGGGAACGCTGGATGAGCAATACGAAGGCAATCACCGACTTCAGCTCAGCAATGGCCGGCCTGGAAAATCTGGCCGAGGCGAAGGTAGGGCTGGCGCGATCGATGGCCGTCGCCGGCGGCAAGGTGATTCGGGACGAGGCGAAGCTGCGGGCGCCGGTCGGTAACGTAGACGGCAGCCACAATGTTCCCGGTGCGTTGCGCGCCGCGATCTATCTCGCGCACCGTGACGGCCAGTCAGGCGAGTCGCGCCAGGTCTATCAGGTCTCCTGGAACGCGAAGAGGGCGCCCCACGGGCATCTCGTCGAGTTCGGACACTGGCAGACCCACGCGGCCTACTTGGACGCCGCCGGCGAATGGCGCCGGGGCGCGCCGCTGCCGGTGCCGAAGTGGGTGGCCGCAAAGCCCTTCCTCCGACCCGCCTACGACGCGGCCATGCCGCGCGCGCGCGAGGCGATGCTGGCGCGCGGCAGCGAACGTCTCGCGGAGATCTTGGCCAGCCAGCCGGAGAAGCCCGATGAGCTATGAGGCGCAGCTGGTCGCGCTGATCGCGCCGATCCTCGACGGCCGGCTCTATCCCGACGTGCCGCGCGAGCCGGTGGTCTACCCATGCGGCGTCTATCAGCAAGTCGGCGGCCGGGCCCTATGGTTCAGCGAGGGCGCTATGCCTGATCACAAACACGCGCGTGTGCAGATCACGGTGTGGTCGGCGAGTCGCGCCGAGACAATGCGCCTCATCCGGTCAATCGAGGGGGCGATTTGCGCGGGCTTGCCGCATTCCGAGCCCTTCGGTGCCGCGGTAGCGACGTACGAGGATGCCATCAAGAAATACGGCGCCAGGCTCGACTTCGGGCTCTGGTATCCGGATCCCTGATCCACAACAGCAGTTCACCGAACCCCCGGCCTCGCGCCGGGTTTTTCTCACCCAGCGAGGTTACACACCATGTCTCTCAAGCTCCCGAAGGGAACCCAGTTCGGCTTCGCGCAGGTCACTACTGTCGCGATTCCGACCACCGGCGTCTCCAAGGCCAATCCCGCGCTCGCCAGTATCGCGGCGAACGCTGTTGATTCCGGTGACGTAGTGCTGATCCAAGTACCAGGGTGGCGCGCCCTGAACAATCGTGTTGCGCAAGGCGGTGCAGAAAGCGCGGGCGCGATTGAGCTACTCGGCATCGACACCACGGACGTCGTGCTGTACCCCGGGGTGAGCGGCGCGGGCTCGCTGTTCAAGGCCGGCCCGTTCGTCGACCTCACTCAGCAGGGTGATCCCACCATGTCCGGCGGCGAGCAGCAGTACTGGTCCGGCACCTTGTTGGAGGATCCGTCAGGCCAGTCGATCCAATTGCCGACGACCAAGTCTCCGAAGACGCTCGCGATCCCGCTGTATTACGATCCGAAGCAGCCGTGGTATCGCGCTCTGAAGTCGGTCGACGCGCGTAGCGATGAAGCGGTCATCTTGCGGGCAAAGTTTCTGAACGGCGATGTCCTGTACTGGTACGGCTACCTCTCGTACAACGGCGATCCGGTCATGGGCTCGAATACGCCAATGCTGACGACTGCCAGCTTCGCGGCCCTCAGCGATTCGGTCCTGGTGGAGGCCTGATGTTCACCGTCCAAGCTCCCGACACCTTCAAGGCCGTGCTGACCATCGTGGGCCACGGCCGTGAGCAGAAGCTCAACCTGACGTATCGGCACTTCGACGCCGACGGCTACCAGGCCCTGTTCAAATCGTTGGCCGCTGGCGAGAAGACGCCTGCCGATGCGTTGCTCGAGCTGGTTGCCGAATGGGACGCCGACGTTCCGCTCGATGCGAACGGCGTTCGCTTCGCCGAGCAACAGCAGATCGGCCTGGTGGTCGCGATCATCCAGGGCTATCACGACAGCATCGCGGTCGCGCGCAAGGGAAACTGATCGAGGCGGTGGGGGCGTTGTACTGGCGCGCCCCCACCGAGGCCGAACTTGCACAGCTCGGCTTGAAAGCGAAGCACTTTCCGGCGCCAGTGGTCGAACTCTGGCCGGAGTGCGCGCTACCCATCGAGCTTTTCTCCCGGGTCTCCACCCAGTGGCGCGTCGGCGCCGGAGGCCCCATCGGCTTGGACTACAACGTCGTCTATCGCGAGCTCGATGACATGGGCCTTACCGGCGACAGCCGTCGTGAGGTGATGGCTGCGATTCGCGTCATCGAGACGGCTGCACTCGACTGCATCCACAAGGCGTAACCATGACCGAACAGACTCTCGGCACCGCCTCAATCAAGGTGATGCTCGACACCGCGCAGTTCGATCCCGCCATCCAGGCGGCAAAGAACCGCGTGGCCGACATGTCGACCGCGGCCCAGCAGGAGTATCAGAAGCTCACGGTGGCGGAGCGACGCCGCGTCGACGCGTTGGTGAAACAGGCGGACACCGTCGGGCTCACCCGGGCGCAGCAGGTCGCGTACAACGCGGCGCTGAAGTCGGAGGGCGCGCTGCTCGACGACATCACCCGCCGGCTGGCCAAGAACGAGGCCGCGGCGAAGGCGGCGGCGGCCGCGAACCAGTCTCGGGCCGACGCCGCCGGCCGGGCGGCGGCCGCGGAGTCCTCGCGCTACGGCAACATCAGCAAAGGCCAGTACGACGCAGCGGTGCGCGGAGTTCCCGCCCAGATCACCGACATCGTCACGTCACTGCAGGGCGGCCAGAACCCGCTGACCGTGTTCCTGCAGCAGGGCGGCCAGCTGCGCGACCAGTTCGGCAGCGCCAGCCTTGCCGCGCGCGCCCTTGGCGCCGAGGTGATCGGGATGGTGAACCCGCTGACGCTGTCGGCGGGCCTGTTGGGCGGCATGGCCTTCGCATTGTACGAGGCGCAGGGCAGGGCAGCAGAGCTCAACACAGCTCTGATCGTCGTCGGCAATCGAGCCCAAGTCACCGGCGAAGAACTTCGCGACATGGCGAAGCACCTAGCCGAAGCGCCGGGCATCACCGAAGGGGCCGCCACTGAGGCGCTGGCCACGGTGGTCCGCTCGGCGCGCTTCACCGGCGACCAGCTCGATGAAGTGGCCGGCGCGGCGCTGACTTGGCGCCGTGCGACCGGGGCCGCGATCTCGGACACCATTACCGAGTTCGAAGAGCTGACCAAGAACCCGGCGCAAGCCCTGCAGACCCTCGGCGACAAGTACGGGTTCGCCACCGAGGAGCAGCGAAAGTACGTCGAATCCCTGCAGGAGGGCGGGCGCTTCCAGGACGCTGCGAGCGAGGCGGTGCGGCTCTACGCCGACACCATCAACGAGCGCGCGCCGCAGGTCGTGTCGCAATTCGAACTGACGCGCGCGATACTGCAGTCGATCAAGGATACCGGCGCTGGCGCCTGGGACGGAATCGTTAGCGGGTTGGCCGACGTCGATCGCGTGGCGAAGGAAGGCCTGGGCACGCTCTCGCGCCTGGCCCAGGCCATGCAGGGCGGCGGAATCGGCAGCCTGTGGGCGATGCAGTCCGCAGCGGGCGCGCCGGCGACGCTGTCGCGGCCGGCGCCGCCGCCGAGCAAAGAGGCGACCGAAGCGGCCAAGAAGGCCACGGACGCGTGGGACAGCTCAATCCGCCAGTTCCTGCCCGCGCGGCAGCAGATGGAGCTGGAGATCGACGCCATGCGCAAGCGCGGCGCCGCGGCCAAGAAGTCGGCCGAGGACATCGCTTCGGCCGAGGCTCAGATCCGCAAGGTCTACGCAGACCGTGAGGCGCGGTCTGGGCGCGGCGCGGCGAGCGCTGCCCGCGCCTTGGACAATGCGTCCTCGCGCGCAGCCCTGCAGTCGATCAAGGACGACCTGGCCGAAGAGCAGGCATCGATCCAGAACGGTTCGCGCGTGCTTCAGGCCGAGTACGGCGCGCGCCTGGTGAGCATCGAGGACTACTACCGCCGGCAGCGAGAGCTGCTCGCGCGCGGGAGCGCCGCCCAGGAGACTGCGCTTCAGGGGCAGATCGACCACCTTCGTAAGCGCAACGTCGCCGGCAAGGACAGCGTCGACGTCCAGCGTGAGCTGGGCGAACTGGAGGCCAAGCTGGCGCGCGTGCGCGCCGACGGCGCGAGCGCGGTCCAAGTGCTGGGCATCCAAGAGGCCGACGCCCTGCGCCGGCGCGAGGAGGCTCTGGAGGGCTATCGCCGGGCCTTGGGCGCCCAGACGGACGCGCTGCAGCGGCAGCAGGACTCGGCTGTGGCGCGGGTCGGCATGGGGGAGCGCGAATACCAGCAGCAAGAGCGGGTCAACCAGATCTACCAGAAGCAGGCCGACGAGCTGCGAAACCTCGCCGCGCAGCGCGCCTCGCTCGACATCGACGAGCGCCAGTACCGAGATCGCGTTGAGAGCCTGCGAATCGCGACCGACGCGCAAGTCCAGATTGTCGCGGACGGATACGAGCGCATGAAGGCGGCGCAGGGGGACTGGGTCAACGGCGCGCGTGGCGCGATCGCCGACTACCAAGCCGCGGCGCAAGATGCCGCCGGCCTCACCCGCGACCTGTGGACGTCCGGTTTGAAGCAGGCCGGAGCCGCCTTCGTCGACTTCGCCACCAAGGGTAAGGGATCGATCAAAGACCTGGTTTCCAGCGTGCTGACCGAGCTGGCGCGCATGAAGGCCACCCAGGGCATCGCGTCGCTGCTCCAGGTGGTCTCCAACTTCCTGCCGGGCGGCGGGGGTGGGGCCGGAGTGAGCGCCGCGTTCGCCAATTCGTTCGGCAACAACACCAGTTGGTTGAGCAGCGGACTTCGCGCCAACGCCAAGGGCAACGTCTACAGCAGTCCGAGCTTGTCGGCATTCTCCGGTGGAGTCTATGACCGGCCGCAGTTGTTCGCGTTTGCCAAGGGTGCCGGCGTCTTCGGCGAAGCCGGGCCGGAGGCAATCATGCCGCTGCGCCGCGGCTCGGATGGTCGCCTAGGGGTGTCGGCTCAAGGGAACGCTGCCGCCACGACGATCAGCGTCGGCGTGACCGTCAACCTCTACCCGGATGGCGGCTCCGATGCCAGTGCAACCGCCGACGGTGCGCTCGGGAAAGATTTGGGGGAATACCTCAAGGCGTACTACAGCGAGCAAATGATGCGCGACACGCGGCCCGGGGGACACATCTGGAACATGGTCCAGGGGGCACGCCGATGACCGACACCTTCAACTGGCGCGCCACGGCCGAATCGACAGGTGGCGCCGCGCTCCGCGTGCGCCGAACTCAATTCGGCGACGGCTACGCGCAGTCCGTTCGAGATGGTCTGAACGCCGTGGGGCAGACCTGGAACCTGGTCTTCGTCTTCGCGGCCGCGACCATCGGAGAAATCGAGGCGTTCCTCGATGCGCACGCGGGCGTGTCCTTCCAGTGGAAGGCACCGCGCCGGCCGCTCGCCTTCTTCCAATGCGACGAGTACCAGACGGACGACCTCGGCGGCGGCGTTTGGCGACTGCGCGCGACTTTCACCCAGCGCTACCAGCCCTAAGGGACACAGCATGGCCAAGCAATTAATCGTCCTCGGCACGCCGCCGGGAGGCGCCGATGGCGACACCATTCGCGCCGCTTTCGACAAGGTCAATCAGAACTTCAGCGAGAACTACGCGACCCTGGGTAACCTCGTCGACGAGAGTGGCAAGGTCACTGCCAAGAGCGGCCTGGCGGTAACTGGCGCCGCCACCGTGTCGAACGGCCTCTCCGTCACCGGCACCACCAGCAGCACCGGCGATTCTACGGTTGGCGGCAGGTCCAAGGTCGCCGGAAATCATTTCAACGGCACCACCCTAGGAATGCCTTGCGTTCTGAGCGCGCCGGGGACGTCGATTGCGCTGCGTCCAAACGGGGCCGATTCCACGTCGAAACAGGCGGTAGTTCGCGCAGATGGCGTGGTGACCTTCGGGTATCACATCGTCCCCGTCGTGGACAACAGCGGGTATTGCGGCGTGCCCGCCGGTGGTCGATGGGAAGTGGTCTGCGCGGTCACCGGCACGATCAATACGTCCGACGCGCGCGAGAAGACCGCAGTACACCCGTTGACGCCGGCCGAGTGCGCGGCCGCCCAGCAGCTCGCCGGCGAGATCGGGACGTACCAGTGGCTGCAGGCCGTGCAGGCGAAGGGTTACGACGCGCGCGTGCACGTCGGGCAGACGGTGCAGCGCATCATGCAGGTGATGCAGCAGCATGGCCTCGATCCGTTCCGATACGGATTCGTCTGCTACGACAGTTGGGGCGACGAGCCGGCGGTGGTCGACGCCGAGGGGCTTGAGATCCAGCCGGCGCGCGAGGCTGGTGACCGTTACAGCCTGCGGCCCGACGAGTTCAGCATGTTCCTGTGCCGTGGCCTGGCGTCAAGGCTGGCGGACGTGGAAGGCCGGCTCGCGAACCTTGAGGCCGGCGCATGACCATCACCGACCGCATCCAGAGCCTGGAGCCCGGCGCGCGCGTGCGGCTCTACGAGCTCGACGCGCGCGCGATCGGCGCCGATCTCTTGCTGTTCCACGGGCACGCCCAAGCCGGGCCAATTTTCTGGCAGGGGCAGGAGTACTCGCCCTGGCCGATCGTAGCCGAGGGCTTCGCGCGCACGACGCAGCAGCAGCCGACGCCGACGCTGCGGGTCAGCAACATCGATGGCACGATCTCGTCGCTCTGCATCCTGTTCGGCGATCTGCTCGATGCCAAGCTGACTCGGCGCTCGACCTTGGCCGAGTACCTGGACGCCGCGAACTTCCCGGGCGGGAACCCGGCCGCGGACCCTGATGAGCAGTTCCAGGACGAGATCTGGTACATCGAGCGGAAGGTCAGCGAGGACGCCGAGTCCGTGGTCTTTGAATTGCGGTCGCCTGCGGACTTCGGCGACGCGCAGTTGCCGAGCGAGCAGGTCGTGGCCGACATGTGCAACTGGATCCAGCGCGGCGGGTACCGCGGGCCCTACTGCGGCTACAGCGGACCGCCGGTCGCAGACGGCGACGACAACCCCACCTCGGATCCGGCGCTGGACTCATGCAGCGGCCTGGTGCGCGGCTGCAAGTTGCGTTTCGGCCAGAACAACCCTCTCCCATACGGTGGCTTCCCCGGCGCCGGGAGGTTGCGCACGTGAACCTGACCGAGCAGACGTTCGCCGCGGTTCGCGCGCACGCGGAGGCCGAGTACCCGCACGAGGCGTGCGGCCTGGTCGTGGCCGCGCCGGCGGGCCAGGCCTACTGGCCCTGTACCAATCGCGCGGCCACGCCCTCAGAGCACTTCCGCATCGCGGCCGAGGACTTCGCCGCTGCCGAGGACGTCGGGCCGGTGCTGGCCGTCGTGCACAGCCACCCCGACGCGCCGGCCACGCCGTCGGACGCGGACCGCGTCCAGTGCGAGGCGTCCGAACTGCCATGGGTGATCGTCAGCGTCGGCGCTGTTGACGGCCGGCCGGAGTGCGGCGGCGAGGTGATCACCATCGAACCCTGCGGGTTCGTCGCGCCGCTGGTTGGTCGCCAGTTCGCCCACGGCGTGCTCGATTGCTACACGCTGGTCCGCGACTTCTACGCGCGCGAACTGCGCATCGCCCTGGCCGACCATGAGCGCACCGACGACTGGTGGAACCAGGGCGGCGACCTCTACAGCGTCGAGCGCCTGCGCGCCGAAGGCTTCGAACAAGTTTCGGATGAACCGCGCCGCGGCGACCTGATCGTCATGCAGGTGCGCGCGCCGGTGCCGAATCACGCCGGCGTTTACCTCGGCGACGGAATGATGATCCACCACCTCTACGGCCGCCTGTCCGAGCGTGTGCCCTACGGCGGTTACTGGCGCAACGCGACGCGGCTGCACCTGCGACATCGCGAATCGAGGATCGACCATGGCTGAGAAAGCCCGCTTGATCCGCCTGTACGGAACGCTGGGCGCGCGCTTCGGCCGCGAGTTCCGCCTGGTCGTGTCCAGCCCGGCCGAGGCGATCCAGGCGCTCTGCATCCAGTTGCCGGGCTTCCGCGCATACCTGCAGGAAGCGAAGGCGCGGGGTCTGGGCTTCGCGGTCTTCCTGGGCCGCCGTAACCTGGTGGAATCCCAGCTCACCGACCCGCCCGGCGATCACCCGATTCGAATCGCGCCGATCCTCGTGGGCGCAAAGCGCGGCGGCCTGTTCCAGATCGTCCTCGGTGCCGCGCTGATCGCGGCCGCGTTCATCCCTGGCTTGAATGTCGCGGTGGCCGGCGCGCTGACGAGCATGGGCTGGTCGATGGCCATCGGCGGCGCGGTGCAACTGCTGTCTCCGCAACCAAAGGGGCTCAACGCGCGCGAGCGGCCCGAGAGCCAGCCGAGCTACATGTTCAGTGGCATCGTGAACACCCAGGCGCAGGGCGCCGCGGTCCCGCTCCTATACGGCGAGGGGCATGACAGGAAGGGTGTTTGGGCCGGCGGCGCGATCCTCTCTGCAGGCATCTACGCGGAGGATCAGCAGTGACGTCGATCCAGGGCGCGAAGAAGGGTGCCGGCGGCGGCCGCCAACCGGTGGAGAGCCCCGATAGCCTGCGCAGCACCGCGATAGCCAAGGTGCTGCTGTTGGTCTCCCAGGGCGAGGTACAGGGGCCGCCGAACGGCAATCTGCTGAAGTCGGTCTACCTCAACGACACGCCGATCCAGAACTCCGACGGCACGATGAACTTCGACAACGTGCGGGCGGAATGGAGGCCCGGCACCCAGCACCAGGAGCACATCGCCGGCTTCCCCGCCGTCGAGAGCGAACAGGCGGTGGGGGTGGAGCTGCGCAGCGGAAGCCCGGTCGTGCGCACGATCACCGGCGCCGACCTGTCCGCGATCCGCTACCGCATCGGCGTTCCGCAACTTCAGAAGGCAAACACCCAGAACGGCGACATCACCGGCTACCGGATCGAGTACGCCGTGGATATCGCAACCGACGGCGGCGCCTTCACGACTGTGCTGAGCGACGCTTTCGACGGCAAGTCGACGAACGGCTACGAGCGATCGCGCCGGGTCGAACTCCCGCCGGGGTCGTCGTGGCAGATCCGATTTCGCCGGCTGACGCCGAACCAGAACAGCAGCACCATCGCCGACACGATGACGGTTCAGTCCCTGACCACGATCATCGACGGCAAGTTCCGGTATCCGAACCGCGCGCTGCTCTACCTGGAGTTCGAGGCGAGCCAGTTCCAGTCGCTGCCGACCATTGGCGTGCGCTGGCAGGGGATCCTGGTGCAGGTGCCTTCGAACTATGACCCGGTTAGCCGGACCTACAGCGGCATCTGGGACGGGACGTTCAAGCGCGCCTGCAGCAACAACCCCGCGTGGGTCTTCTACGACATCGCGACCAACGACCGCTATGGCCTGGGCGCCGAGGTCACCGCCGCGATGATCAGCCGGTACGCTCTGTACCAGATCGCCCAGTACTGCGATCAGATGGTGAGCGACGGCCACGGAGGGCTCGAGCCGCGCTTCTTGCTCGATCAGCAGATCCAGACGCGCGCGGCGGCGCTGCAGCTGCTGCAGGACATCGCCAGCTGCTATCGAGGCGTCTCCTACTACGGCCAGGGCCAGATCGTCGCCGCGGCGGACATGCCGGTAGATCCGGTGAAGCTCTACACCGCGGCCAACGTGAAAGACGGCAAATTCACCTACCTCGGCACCGCGCGCAAGGCACGGCGCAACTTCGCTCTGGTGTCCTGGAACGATCCCGACGACTTCGGGCGGCCGAAGGCTGAGCCTGTGGTCCACCGCGAGGGCTTGCGTCGGCACGGCCTCCAGGACACCTCGATGTCGGCCTTCGGATGCACCCGGCGCTCGCAGGCGCAGCGCGTCGGTAACCACGTGCTCATCTCGGAAAACCTCGAAGACGAAACGGTCAATTTCGAGGTAGGCCTGGAAGGGGCGGACGTGCAGCCCTTCGACGTGGTGCAGGTGGCCGACCCCAACCGAGCTGGCCGCCGCAATGGCGGGAGGCTGCGCGCGGCCACGGCCCTCTCGGCCACTTTGGACGCTGTGCCCCCGGCGTTGGCGGTGGGAGACACGATCCGCGTCATGCTGCCGAACGGGCGCAACGAAGCCCGCACCGTGACCGGTGTCGACGGCGCCGTGGTGGCAGTCAACGCCCCCTGGTCAACCGTCCCGTCGCCGCAGGCCATCTGGATCGTGGCCAACTCCGACTTGGCGCCGCAAACGGTCCGAATCATCGGAATCGAACCCTCGGACTCCGACGAGATCTCGTTCAAGATCACGGCGCTGAAGCACGTACCGCAGAAATATGCGGCTATCGACGATGGCACGCGGCTCGAACTTCCGCCAATTTCGGTGGTGCCGCCCAGCGTGCAACCGCCGCCGGCGAGCGTGGCGCTGTCGAGCCGCAGCGTGATCGAGCAGGGCATCGCCACGCACGTGCTGACCATCGAGTGGGCGCCGGCAGAGAAGGCCGTGGCCTACGAGATCGAGTGGCGACGAGACTCGCTCGAATGGGTCAAGGCCGGTCGCACGGGCGCAACAAGCATCGAGGTCCGCGGCATCTACGCCGGCCAGTATTTGGCGCGCGTGCGCGCGCTGAACGCCTTGGGGACGCTGTCCATCGCGGGCACCAGCGTGCTGACCGCAATTACGGGCAAGATCACGCCGCCGCCGGCGCTGACGTCGCTGACGGCGGCAGGTGGGATCTTCTCAATCAACCTGGCATGGGGCTTCCCGCAAGACTCCGACGATACCCAGCGGACCGAGATCTACTACTCGGCGACCAACAACCGCGGCGCCGCCGTGAAGCTGGGCGATTTCGCCTTTCCGCAGGCACGCCACACGATGATGGGCCTGGCCGCCGGCGTCACCTTCTACTTCTGGGGGCGGCTCGTCGACCGCTCCGGCAACATTGGCCCCTGGTACCCGGCGGCCGCCAACGCTGGCATCCAAGGCCAGAGCAGCGCTGACGCGGCGCCGATCCTGGCCTATCTGGCCGGCAAGATAGGGAAGACGGAACTGGCCCAGGATCTGCTCGGCCCGATCCAGTCGATCACCCCGGACATGGCTGGCCAGGCGACGATATTCGCCGGCGACGCAGTCCGCTATGCCGGCGTCTGGTCCCTGGTCTACGCGCAACAGCAGGGCGACATGGCGATCGCGAAGCGCGTCGACACCGTGCAGGCCCAAGTGAATACAACGTCCGCGACGGTGCAGCAGGTTGCGCAGGCCACGGTCGACCTCAATGGCAGGATCAGCGCGACGTACACGCTGCGCGCGCAGGTCGCATCCAACGGCCTGCTCTATGCCGCCGGCATGGGCCTGGGGGTTGAGCAGCAACCCGACGGGACCTATCAGACGCAGGTGCTGTTCCAGGCAGACCGCTTCGCCCTGATCAACGTCACGAACAACGCACTCAGTACGCCGTTCGTGATCGAGAACGGACAGACCTTCATCAACAGCGCGTTCATCGCCAACGGCACGATCACCAACGCGAAGATTGGCGACGTGATCCAATCGAACAACTACGTGGCCGGGCAGCAGGGCTGGCGCATCGACAAGAACGGAAACATCGAGATCAACGGCGCCGCGGGCGGCGGCCGGCTCCTGATCACCCAGTCGCGGATTGAGGTCTATCGCCCGAATGGCGCGCTGTGCGTGCGCATGGGGTTCTGGTAATGCCGGCCGGTATTCAAGTCTTCGACGAGAACGGCGCGGCACTGATCGACACCACGGACCGGATTAGCCTGGTCCTGGGAACCGCGATCATTGGCCCCGCGGCCGGCTCGATTTCAGATCCTCGCCTGGCCTACGGAAAGGGATGGTTTCAGCTGCTCGACTTCGAGGCAATCGAGGCGGTGACGACCACGAAGTCGAAGCCGCCCATCCCTTCGATCTCGGGTACGACGTTGAGCTGGACTTACGACAGTCAATCGCAGCGGCCGCCGCGCGCCGTGCGCATCATCTACGGGACGTACTGATGCCAGTCGGAATCCAAATCGTAAGCGACCTGCAGACGGTGCAGATCGACACTGATACCTACAACATGGAGTTCCGGCAAAAGGGCATCGTGACATGCAACACCACATGGAGCCCCATCACGAGGCAGGGAACGTTCACGGTAACGGGCGAGATGCCGATGATCGCGCTGCGCAGTTCTGCCCTGGCGATGCTGACCGCACCGACGATCAACGGAAACAGCTACACCTTCACCGTTACCGTGCTCGCGCAGACCCCCACGGATGTCGAGTTCTTCCATTTCGACAGGCCGGCGCCCGGTGGTTCGAGCTTCGGCCTGCAGGTGATTCGAGAAGATGGATCGATCGCCTTCGATGCCGGCCGCCGCCCGGTGAGGGTGCTTGGCCAAGTGCAGGGCGACGTGATCAATGGCCATAACTTCGGCACGTTGACCTACCCTGGTAAGCAGGTTGCGTTCCTACAGTGCGCTTTCGTCTATCAGACTTTCTACGCGCCGGTGCCGCCACCGCCAGGGCAGCCAGCCGCCAACGTCCAGCAGTTCGTCATGGGCGGGCTGGCGCGGGCGTCGGGCGACACCTTCCATGGCGAGTTCGCCCAGCTCGGAACCGGTGGACCTTACGCCATTGGCAGCGTGGACCTGGGATCTTACTTCCAGCGTTACTATGCGTTTTTGGTGATAGATGTTGGGGCGCTCTAGATTGATGATTCATCTGGCAGGCGTGAACAATCGCTGCGATAGGTCGCTTGAGATGAGTGGCACCTAGACGCTCAAAGTATTGTTTGGGCGGCTTTCCTAACGACGGGTAGGAATACATACGAGGGCGGTTATGGACAACGATCGGGTGCGGCGCCAGTTGAGGATAGTCATTTTTTTTACGCTCGGGGCAATGTTGGTGAGTGCCGCGGCCTATCTTTTTCCTCAGTTACTCCAGGGGGCTTTCAAAGGGTCTGAGAAATTGGCTGCTTTGACGGCTTTATTTGCAAGTATTATCGCTGCTGCGATGTTGATCTATCTCAGGCCTTCTAGTTCAACAGATGTCTTTCTGGCAGATGAAGAATTTCGTGCCCTTTCAAAGAGGCTGGACCGCAAGCTTGTCGAGGAGATAGTCGGTCTAGAGATTGCAAAGGCGAATATACGATTTTCAGCTGACTTCGACCCGAGTGCTGAGGTTCGGGGCCTTCAGGAGGGGTTGGTTAGAGAGGCAATCAATCGAGAGCTCGATGAAATTAGAGATGAGCTAAGGCGTGATTCGGAGCGAGAAGCAAAGGAAAATCAGTATTTCGAGTTGCAGGCTTTCTATCACAAAATAAGTGTTCGCCTGTCTGAAGAGATTCGTAGTCAGGGTCGAAGAGGTAACATTAATCTCATTATCGGTTTTTTTCTTGCATTCGCTGGTGTTGCTGTAATGCTTGGTGTGCTTGAGGCGCCCTCCGCAGCTGTGGTAGCAATCCGGGGGGCGGCCTCAATTGAGAGTGAAGTCATTCGTTTGGTGCCGCGGATATCCTTGATGATAATGATTGAGGTGTTCGCATATTTTTTCCTCCGACTGTACAAGCAATCGATAGAAGAAATTAAGTACTATCAGAATGAACTGACCAATGTTGAGTTTAAATGGGCCGCTGTGACAATGGCCAAGCAAGCTGGAGGCGAGCCTGTGCTCCTTTCCATTATCGACAATTTGGTGAAGACAGAGCGTAATTTTATTCTCGAGAAAGGGGAGTCCACGGTCGGCCTTGAGAAAGAGCGAATCAGCGCGGCGACCTATGCGGAGGTTCTTCGAAATCTCGGGGGCGTGCTGAAGCGGGAGCGGTGACGTTGGCAGTGTCCGATGAGTCCTTTGCTGAGGCTCTCGCTGCACCCGACCATTGGTCGCATCCTGTGTGACGACCACGCGCAGAATGTGCCGATGGTCACGCAACTTCCACCCCTTGGCGACCGCGGCTGGTCTCCGGCCGACCTCGACGGCCTTCCGGCGCTGCCGGACGGTTTCGCCTGGGGCGGCTCGTTCTACGACTATCACCGCCCCGGAGATCTGGCGGGCGTCTGGTACCAGGGAAAGCGCGTCGCGTTGGTCTCCGCGCTTGTAACGGGCAAGGGTTGGGTGGCCCATATCGGCGACCATCGTGAGGCCCTGTCGGGCCGGCACCACGTCTGGACGCGCACTTTCGACCGCGGCGTTGACTACGTCACAGGCTGGCTGCGCAAGTACGGTCCAGCGATCAGGGAAGAGGTGGACGCCATTCTGCGTGAGCGCATAGCCAGCAATCCGTACAGGGCAACCCGATGACCGACACCGACTACGAAGCCATCAGCTTGCGCCTCACCGAGCTGCGCCAGCACTTACCGATGCTCGCGACACAGTACCCTGGCGAGGCGTTCTGGGACGCCTACGCCGCGGTGGTGGATCCCATCCTCGAGGATGCCGGGCGAATCTCTGACGACGCCTATGACGCCGCGTTCCTGTTCCAGAACGCGATACTGTCCGAAGCCGGCCTGATCGCCGGCGACGAAATTCAGACCTAGGCCGCCGCCGCGATCTCGTGCTCGTAGTACGGCCGCTCGCGGTCGTCGAGGATGGCGTAGCTGGCGGCGACGTTCTTCGGGTCCGGCTGCAGCCAGGCGTCGATGTTCTCTCGCTTGATCGGGATGATGCAGCGATCGTGGCCAGCCTCGGCGACCTCCGGCGGCGGCTCGTCGGTGATCGCGGCGAACGAGAGTAGGTCAGGGCGGCCGTCGACCGGCGATGCGTTCCATAGGCACGCCACGGCCATCGTGCCGATGCCGCGCGGCTTGAACTCCAGCACCACGTCCTCTTCGGCCTCGCCGGCGCCCAGCTCTCGCTGCTCCAGCTTGTGCCGCGGCACGTGCTCGTAGAAGGCGTCGGCCAGGATGATCCCGTGCCGGCGGCCGAAGAGTTGCGACCAGGACGATTCCAGCTTGTCGCGCCGGGCGTTGTAGGTGCCCGGGTACTGGCGCTCGGTCTTCTCGTTCCAGCCCGGAAGCCGGCACTGGTAGCGCATGAATCGGATCACGCGCCGGCCATCCTCCCAGACGATCACCGGCACCAGGGTGCCCGGGTAGATGCGCGAGTCCCGCGGCTTCAGCTCCGACCGCTTCAGGTCGTCGAGCTTCGTCTTGAAATGCCCGATCTTGTTGGTCGAGATCCGCAGGTCTTCCTGCGCCTTCTTCGTGATCTTGGCCTGGAGCGCGCGCTCCGCATCGGCCTTGCGCTTCACCTGCGCGAACAGGTCCGTCTCGGTCTTCGCGATCGTGCGGGCCTTCCAGGCCGCGACCACCTCGTGGAGCTCAGCCTGGCCGGGCACGGTAGGGTCGTCGAACCAGGCGCGGATCGCCTGGGGCAGCTTCGGCACCCACTCGTCGCCGAACTGCTCCCAGTACTCCTTCACGTACTCGTCCAGGGTCAGGTGGGCCCCGAACTCCTTGACGTAGGCGCGGTACTCCGCGCGGACCTTGGCTGAGTAGCACATGGTGCGGCCCCGTTCGAAAGCTCCATCCTAGCGCCGGTCCCTGCCGCGGTTTAGACCAGGTGGCGCCCGATGGGGCAACGCGTACCGAGCCATACGTAGGTTGCACCAGGGTGACCTGTTCAGTTAAGTCTGGCCTTCGCCACCGTCGCCGTTTGAGAGATCAGGGCTCGCGAACATGGGCCTCCAGGAGCCTTCCTAGGACGCCCTGGGACTGGCACCACCTTGACTTTCACACAGGTTATCCACAGGTTGTGCTGCTATATTCCCGCGGTCCCACAAGGACTTCCGCCGCGCTCCCCCAAGCAGTCTCAGGAGCTGCCATGTCTTACTCGCCCTCAGTCATCGCAAACTACTTCTTGAACAAAGCCTCGGCGGAGGATCGGGCGCTCACGCCCATGCAACTGCTGAAGCTTGTGTACATCGCGCATGGTTGGCATCTGGGCTATGAAGGGCGGCCCCTCTTGAATGAAGAGGTCCAGGCATGGCGCTATGGACCTGTTGTGCATTCGTTGTACAAGCAAGTTAAGCATTACGGTCGTGGGGCGGTGCGCGAGCTCCTCCCGACTGGACGATTTCCGTGGTCTAAGGACACCGACGTCGATCAGAACACCGCTCTTTTATTGGATATGGTGTGGAAGGGCTATGGCCATTACAGCGGCACCGAACTATCGGACATGACGCATCGCCAAGGGTCGCCATGGTGGACTGCTTGGGTTGACGACGATGGCCGATCGCAGTACTTCGCAGTCATTGACGACGACGTAATCAAGGCGTTCTATGAACGAAAGATCGCGAGGATCAGGGATCGAACAGAAGAGGCCGCGAACGAGGCAGCAGCCAACTGATTCAAATCCCTATAGCGAAATTCCGACTGCAGCCAAGGTTGAAGAGAAGCTGGCGGGACAGCGCCAAGAGGATCCGTCTTGGGTCGATCTAACGCCTAAGACTGCGTGGACGGAGGACCTCAATTCTCAAATCCAGCAGACCCAAGCAGCGAACCGATCGATGCGTTGGATCGCGTTCGGCGTTATCGGGGTGGTCAGCCTGATCTACTTGGTGTTTCTGCTCGTGGCTTTCGTCAAGGCGCTGTCGGGAAACGCGCTTGCAGCAGTTGTCGGCGCAGCGAATGGCAGCAGCGTGGGATGGCACGGATTGGTTCTTATGGGGGCCCTGTTTGCATTGTTTTCAGCGATTCCGATGACCCTCCTGATGGCATTGGTGAAGATGATCAGCGACAAGCCTTCTAGCGAAGCTCCTGACCTGAAAGCGCCAACAACTGAGCTAGGAAAACTTTTTGTAGATTTAATGAAAGGCGCCATCGAATCCTTCAAAAAGTGACAGAAGGCCCCGTAATGCGGGGCTTTTTGTTGGGCTCTCGGAGAAGGTGGGGCGGCTGGTTGTTCTTTCTCGACTATTGCGCAATGCGAGTAGGACGACGTGATGGGTGCAGCCCTAGACGATTAGGGGAGCGCGTTTTCGAAACGCGTTGTAGGATCTGTGTACCATCAACGCAAGGAGCAGGAGATGAGTAAGACAGCAGAAGAGCAGGCTACAGAGATCGTTGTTGCACTCTTGTCGACCGAAAAGGGACTGAATTACTTGGGGGATTCGGACCCCAAGAAGATAGGCAAGTCTTTGGCGACAGTGTGGACCGAAGTCCATGCAGGCATCATCGAGCAGCGGCGCACCCCCAGAACCCCTTGACTTCCCGCGCCAGCGTGTAACCCAGTCCGAGACTGGATAACTTCGCCCCGCCTTGAGCGGGGCGTTTTCGTCACGTTGACCACACCAGCCGCTTGAACGTCGGCGATTCCTCGGCGATCAGCGCTCCGAGCATCTCGTAGTGCTCGCGCTTGCCGCGCGGCGCCTGGGCGATCAGCTCGTCCCAGCGCTTCCTGAAGTTGAATGCACGCTCGGCGTCTGAGGCATCCCAGGTCTCGCCGACTTCAAGGGCTTCGCGCAGTTGCGCGGCTCGGGCTTTCGCGCGGCGGATCGATAGCGGCATCGGGGTGCCTCCTTGTGGCCCGGGGCAATCCTACCGGCGCCAATCGCAAACCGTGAGACAGCCGGCGGTACCATGCCGCCCATGCCGATCTGCCACTCCCGCTACCCCTGCCGCCTTGAGTCGACGACTGTCCCAGGATCCTTCGAGGACGGGGAGAAAGTGGCCGTGATCGAGGAGGAGCGGGAGCCTGACGAGTGGGGCGAGCCGGGCCGGCTGGTGCGCCGGCGGCTCCTGTACGTCGAGGGGACTGGGGGCGACACCTGGGCAGAAAAGCACCGGGTGCAGGGCTCAAGATGGAAGCTGGTCCTCGGGCCGCGGATTGGCGGGCTGGCCTGGGCGCAGCCGACCTAATCCGTAGCTGGCGGCTCGGTCGCATTTTGCTTCGAAGGCGGCCGCGCGCGCTCGGGTACGTCCTTCGGCTGCAAATGCGTGTAGCGTTTCAGCGTTGCCCACGATTCGTGCAGGGTGAACTGCGCGACCTCTTGAATCGAGTAGCCGCGCTCGAACAGGCGTGAAGTGGCTTCGTGTCGCGCGTCGTGGAAGTCGAGATCTTCGATACCGAGAACGGCGACGGCGCGCGTAAACGCCGCGCTCACCGATTTCTCGTTGAAAGGGAAGATCCGCGGGTCCAGTGATTTCTCGCCGTTGGGTCCTAACACGATCTTGCGTGGCTGCCGATCGATGATGTTCCAGGCCTCCTGCAGTAGTCGGAAGATCTTGTGGTTGCCGATTTTCTTGCGCGGGTGCTTCACGTCGCGCAGCAGGGCGGTGCCGTGCGCTCGATCGAGGTCCGTCCACAAGAGCCGAGTGATCTCGCCCTCACGCCGCGCCGATAGCAGGGCAAACCGGTAGATGTCGCCCATAGGCGTCGGGCCGCGCCGATCATCGAGGTAGGGGAGCAGGATTGCTTCCTCTTCCGGCTTGAGGCGGCGTTCGCGATTGTTGGGCTTCGCGATCGTGCGCTCGCGCCGCAGGTATTCGGCCGCCAGGTCTAGTTCCTGCAGCGGCACCGGGATCTCGAGGACCGCCGCCGCGGCTTTCAACACCCCGCGGAGCCAGATCAGGTCGTTCCCGGCGGTGGCCGGTCCGGCGCCGGCGTTCCGCCGGCCGTCGATGTAGGCGATGAAGTCCCCCCGGGTGATCGTGTCGACCATCCGGTCCTTGAGCGCTCCCGCCTTCAGCCGCTTCAAGTCCGCCTTCTTGCTGCGGCCCCAGGGTTCCTCGGGCCGCTCCCGCGTCTCGTACCAGGCCACCAGGTCGCCCAGAGTCACCCGCTTGCCGGCAGGCTGCCCGCGCGACCGCTGGGCCTGGAGCTCGGCCTCCCGGCGCGCCATCCAGGCCTTGGCCAGGGCGCGGGTATCGAAGGTCTCCGACTCGGAGTGGACGACCTTCCCGTCGCGCTTGAGCCTGATCTGCGCGGTGTATCCTTGGCTGCCGTCCCTCCGACGGCGGGTGCTGATGGTTCCCATCGAGGCAGTGCTACGCGGTCCGTTTCGTAGCACTCAGCGTAGCACCGCCTCTCGGCAAACGTCAGAAAACCCCGGAAAACGCATGACGATCCCCGGCGCGCCAGCCACCATCAATTCAGGCCAAAACCCGCGCGGGGCTTACATTCCGGGCGATATCCGCCTGTCGGTGGCGCCCATGATGGACTGGACCGACTCCCACTGCCGGGTCTTCCACCGCAGCCTCGCCCCGCACGCCCGCCTCTACACCGAGATGGTGCACGCGAATGCCGTCATCCACGGCGACCGCGAGCGCCTGCTGGCGATGGATCCGGTCGAGCACCCGGTGGCGCTGCAGCTCGGCGGCAGCGAGCCGGCGCTGCTGGCGCAGGCGGCGCGGATCGGCGCGGACCGGGGCTTCGACGAGATCAACCTCAATTGCGGCTGCCCGTCCGACCGGGTCCAGGCCGGCCGCTTCGGCGCCTGCCTGATGCGCGAGCCGGACCTGGTCGCCGAGTCGGTGGCGGCGATGATCGGCGCCTGCGACGTTCCGATCACGGTCAAGTGCCGGCTCGGCGTCGACGACGAGCACCGCTTCGAGGTGTTCCTCGACTTCATCGACCGGGTCGCCGCGGCCGGCTGCCGCAGCTTCGTCGTGCATGCCCGCAACGCCTGGCTCAAGGGCCTGTCGCCGAAGGAAAACCGCGAAGTGCCGCCGCTGCGCTACGACTGGGCCTACCGGCTCAAGCAGGAGCGGCCGCAGTTGCAGGTGGTGGTCAACGGCGGCATCGCCGACCTGGCCGAAGCGACCGCGCACCTGGAGCACGCCGACGGCGCCATGCTCGGCCGCGCCGCGTACCACGACCCGTATCTGCTGCATCGCCTGGACGTGGCCTGGTTCGGCGGCATCGAGCGCAGCCGAGCCGAACTGCTGCGCGCGCTGCGCCCGTACGTGGAAGCCCAACTCGAACGCGGCGTGTTCCTCAAGCACATCGCCCGCCACCTGCTCGGCCTGTTCCATGGCGAGCGCGGCGGCCGCGCGTTCCGGCAGATCCTCAGCGAGGGCGCGCACCGCCCCGGCGCGGATTGGGCGCTGATCGAGCGCGCGCTGGAGGTCACCGAATCCTTCGCCGCGCGCGATGCGGCCTGAGCGCGCGCCTGCGTTTTCCACCTCGCCGTTCGCGGCTCAGTCCCTTTCCATCCATCGCCGCGAACAGCCGCTGTCGGGCCGGCCGTTCCGCGGGCCGCGCTTGCCCGACCGCACCACCGCCCGCAGCCGACGCCGCGGCGCGTATCGACCCTCCGCCTGAGCGCCCGCCGATGATCTCCCGCGACCCGACCGCCTTCTTCGAGCACGCCCGCACCCTCGCGCCCGACTTCGGCGCGGCCATCGCGCGCGCGGCGTTCCTGGTCGCCCCGGACGGGTTCGCCCGCGCCGAGCAGTCGGCCGGCGACAACCGCTACATGGCCGCGGCCGCGGACTTCGACCCCGGGCGCGCTGGCGCCCAGCACCGCGCCCTGCACCTGGCGCTGTCGCAGACCCTGCCGACGATCAGCTTCGCCGGCGACGCCGACACCCCCGACGCGCTGTTCCCCAACAACGTCTTCGCCACCGTGCGCGCGGCCGGGGCCGCGCCGCGCTACCTGGTCGGGCGCATGCGCCACCCGGTGCGCCAGCGCGAGGCCGAGCGCGCCGACATCCGCGGTTTCTTCGAACAAGTGCTGGGCTACGAGGAACGCGACCTGTCGCGGCAGAGCCACCCGTGCGAGCTGACCGGCGCGCTGGTGATCGACCGCGCCCGCGGCCTGGGCTATGCCGGCCTGTCGGAGCGCTGCGACGAGCGCGGCGCGGCGCTGATGCACGAAGCCTTCGGCCTGCGCGCGACCCTGCTGTTCGACCTGGCCCCGGGCGAGTACCACACCAATGTGGTGCTGGCGGTGCTGGCCGGCCGCGCCGCGCTGGTGAGCCCCGCCGGTTTCGCCGACCCGGCCGTGGCCGCGGCCATCGCGGGGTTCTACGGCCCGCGCGGGATCGTGCTCGACGCGGCCGAGCAGGCCGGCTTCGTCGCCAACGCGATCGCGCTGTCGACGTATACGGTCTGGATGAGCGCCGGCGCCGCGCGCGCCGCCCGTCCGGCCACCCGGCAGGCCCTGGCGGCGGCCGGATTCGCCGTGGTCGCGGTCGAACTGGACGCGATCGAGGCCGCCGGCGGCTCGCTGCGATGCTGCGTCGGCGAGGTGTTCTGAAGCCCGCGCACGCCCGTGCGGCTACGATGTGACCGGGTTCCGGGCGGGCTGAATGCCGTCCCGAGGGGGCCGGAAAAGTTCAGATCGGATTCACCGCTGCGTTCCGAAAATGCCGGCACGTCGCTTATTCGCCACTTCATCGTTCCGCTGGGGGCTCGTCCGAACGCCATGCGCATCCGCTCTGCCCGCGTCCCGTCGCTGCTGCTCGTCGCCTCGCTGGCGGCCGGCAACGCCTGGGCGCAGCACGACGACGGCCGCTGGCGCGGGCACGAGCGCCGCGAGGAACGCAGCTCGCTGTCCGACTCGGTACGTCGGTTCGAGCGCGAAAGCGGCGGCGGCCAGGTCTTGAGCGCCGAGCGCGTTCCCTTCGACGGCCGCGACGTCAATCGGGTGAAAGTGGTCGATTCCAGCGGGCGGGTCCGGGTATACATGGACGACCCGCAGCAGCGGGGCGGGCGCCGCGACGACGACCGCCCTACACGCCGCGACGACAACAATAACGACTAACCTTCGCTCCGACGGTCCGCAAAACGATCCTGTCGGGCCGCAATTTATCAAGGGAGTGCCCATGCGAATTCTGCTGGTCGAAGACGAAGCGCCGCTGCGCGAGACCCTGGCTGCGCGCCTCAAGCGCGAGGGCTTCGCGGTCGATGCCGCGCAAGACGGCGAGGAGGGCTTGTACATGGGCCGCGAGGTGCCGTTCGACCTGGGCATCATCGACCTGGGCCTGCCGAAGATGTCGGGCATGGAGCTGATCAAGGCGCTGCGCGACGAGGGCAAGAAATTCCCGGTGCTGATCCTGACCGCGCGTTCGAGCTGGCAGGACAAGGTCGAGGGCCTCAAGCAGGGCGCCGACGACTACCTGGTCAAGCCCTTCCACGTCGAGGAGCTGCTGGCCCGCCTCAACGCCCTGGTCCGCCGCGCCGCCGGCTGGAGCAAGCCGACCCTGGAATGCGGCCCGGTGATGCTGGACCTGGCCGCGCAGACGGTCAGCGTCAACGGCGGCAACGTCGATCTCACCAGCTACGAGTACAAGGTGCTCGAGTATCTGATGATGCACGCCGGCGAACTGGTCTCCAAGGCCGACCTGACCGAGCACATCTACCAGCAGGATTTCGACCGCGATTCCAACGTACTGGAAGTCTTCATCGGCCGCCTGCGCAAGAAGCTCGATCCGGACGGCGCGCTCAAGCCGATCGAGACCGTGCGCGGCCGCGGCTACCGTTTCGCCATCCCCCGCAGCGGCGATTGATCCTTTCCCGCATCGCCCGCTCCGCCGCCGCGCGTTGACAGCCTCCGCGCGGCGGCGATCCAATAGGCCGCCGCACTTGCGGCGGCGTTTTCTTTCCCCAGTTCGGTCCCAGGAGCAGTTCGGACCCATGCGGCCCGCGTTTTCCACCGCTGCGGCCCCAGCGGCCACGACCGCGCGGCGGCCGGCATGAGCTGGGGCCAGCCGCGTTCGTTGCGCGCGCGCCAACTGCTGGCGGCCAGTCTCGGCCTGCTCGCGTTCCTGGCCCTGGCCGGCGTCGCGCTGGACCGGGCGTTCCTGGAAACCGCCGAAAACAACCTGCGCCAGCGCCTGACCAGCTACGCGCTGGCCTACGCCGCCGACACCGATTTCGGCCGCGGCGGCGAAATCATCCCGCCCTACGACCCGCCGGATCCGCGCTTCGACCGTCCGGGCAGCGGCCTGTACGCCGAGGTGATCCTGCCCAACGGGCACTGGGATTCGATGTCGGCGCAGGGGCCGGTGCTGCCCGACGGCGGCATGCTCAGGGCGGCGCAGGAATCGTTCGAAGGCCCGCTGCCGCTGACCGAGATCAACGGCAAGTCCGGCGAGGCCTATCGCTACGGGCGCGGGCTGATCTGGAGCGCCGACGGCGATCCCAAGAGCGAGTTCCAGTACACGATCTACATCCTCGAAGACACCAGCGCGCTGCGCCACCAGGTCGGCGTGTTCCGCCAGGCGCTGTGGCGCTACCTCGGCGGCGCCGGCGTGATCCTGCTGCTGTTGCAGGCGCTGATCATGCAGTGGAGCCTGCGCCCGCTCAATCGCGTGATCGAGGAACTCAAGCGCGTGCAGCGCGGCGCCGCCTCGCGCATGAGCGAGCGCCACCCGCGCGAGCTGGAGCCGCTGACCGAGAGCATCAACGCCTTCATCGAGAGCGAGCGCGAGAACCTGGACCGCCAGCGCAACACCCTGGCCGATCTCGCCCACAGCCTGAAAACGCCGCTGGCGGTGCTGCGCGCGCGCCTGGACGACGACAGCGGCGCGAAGATGGAGCCGGAGCTGCGCGAAGACCTCGACCTGCAGCTGCGGCGCATGAACGAGCTGGTGTCCTATCAGCTCGCGCGCGCCGCGTCCGGCGGCCATGCGCTGTTCGCCGCGCCGATCGCGATCGAGCCGCACGCCGAAGAGATCGTGCGCGGGCTGGAGAAGGTGTACGCGTCCAAGGGCATCCTGTGCGAGTTCGATCTGGCCGACGGCGTGCAATTCCACGGCGAGCCGGGCGACTTGCAGGAACTGCTCGGCAACCTGCTGGAAAACGCGTTCAAGTGGGCCAATTCGCGGGTGCTGCTGACGGTCAAGCCCGGCGAGACCGCGTCCAACCGCCGTCCCGGCCTGCTGCTGGCGGTGGACGACGACGGCCCGGGCATTCCGGCCGAGAAGGTCGCCACGATCCTGCAGCGCGGCGTGCGCGGCGACGAGCGCGTGCAGGGCCACGGCATCGGCCTGGCGATCGTGCAGGATCTGGTGCGCGGCTATCGCGGCACGCTCGATGTGACGCTGTCGGAAGAGCTGGGCGGGACGCGGTTCGAGGTGAAGTTGCCGCCGGGGTTGTGAGCGGGCGGTTGCAGGGTGGGGCAGGGCGCGAGGCGGGTTTCGGCGTGGTTGCATTGACGTGGTCGCGGCTCGCGCCGCTCCTACAGGAGCTTCGGCTGCATCGCGATCTACCTGTAGGAGCGGCGCGAGCCGCGACCGCGAAACATCGATAACGACGCCGCTTTCCAGCACCGAACGCGACGCCTTCAACCGAACGGCGACGCCCCATACAACCGCCGCAGATGCTCCGCCACCTCCGGCATCGCCTCGCGCAACGAGCGCGGATCGCTGAAGTGGTACTCGGTGGCGACGGCGAAGAATTCCTCCGGCGCCTCGCCCGCATAAGGATCGATCGGCACCTCGCGGCCGCTGTCGACCTGCTCGATGAAGGCGTCGTAGGCGCTTTGGAAATCGCGCGCCCATTCGCGCTGCCACGGCCGCGGCAGCGGCGGGGTGCCGTCGAGCGCGCCGTCGAGCGCGTCGAGCTTGTGCGCCATCTCGTGCGCGGCCACGCAAAAGCCCGCGCGCGGGTCTTCGCAATCGGCGGCCACGTCGGCCCAGGACAGGATCAGCGGCCCGGCGTCCCAGGATTCGCCGATCAGCTCGTCTTCCCACTCGTGCAGCACGCCGGCGGCGTCCACGTGGGTGCGGCCGACCCGGAACGCGTCGGGATAGACGATCAGCTGCGACCAGCCGCGCAGGCCTTCGGCGCCGAATTCCAGCAGCGGCAGGCAGCACAGCGCGGCCAGTTGCGCGCGCTGCAGATCGCCGAGTTCGAGCTCGCCGATCGGGCTGATGGTCTTTTCGTGCAGGAAACGCGCGGCCAGCTCGCGCAGGCGTTCGCGGCGCGGCGCGTCCAGCGCCTGCGCCCACGGCACCGCGGCGACGGTGTCGCGCCACAGGGCGTCGTCGATGGCGGCAGGGCGCCGCAAACGGCGCAGAAACTCGAACAAGGCGGACCCGGCGGAGGGCGGGCTAAGCGTCGCGCGTCAGCGGAACATGCCCGGCAGGAAATTATGCCAGCGCGGCGACTGCAGCCGGTTGCCGCTGTCGGAGTCGCTGTGCACGGTGGGCTTGGCCTTGGTGTCGCGCGCGGTCTGCGGCGGGTTGCCGCCGCGCGCCTGCGGCCGCGCCGGCACGTCCTTGGCCGCGCCGCCGTTGCTGCTGGCGCAGGCGTCGTTCGGGCTCAGCTTGCTCACCTCGCGCGCGCTCGCCTGCGCCACGGCCAGGCTCGCAGACAGGAACAGCAGGCACAGGCAGATCCGTAACATGGCGGAATCCTTGGGGAGCGGCGCGGTCCCCTCACGGGGAGCGGTGCGGTTACCGCAGGTGCAGTTGCCGACTATAACGCGAAAAGCGTACCGAATCCGGCGGCTTGCGGCACAACCTATTGTGCGCCGCAGCAAGCCGTGGCACGCATTTGCGCCAGACTCGCGTTCATGCCGACGCCCCGCCCGCCGCTGACCGCCCCGGCCCTGCGCCGGGCCCTGATCGCCGGCGCGCGCCGGGTCATCGCCGGGCGCGACGCGCTCAATCGGATCAACGTGTTCCCGGTCGCCGACGGCGATACCGGCAGCAACCTGGCCTACACCTTGGGCAGCCTGCTGAACGGGGCCCTGAGCCGGCGCAGCCGCCATATCGGCGAGCTGCTCAAGCGGGTCGGCGACGACGCCATCGACGGCGCCCGTGGCAATTCCGGGGCGATCCTGGCCCAGTTCCTGTTCGGGGTGGCCGAGTACGCCCGCGCCCAGCCGCAGCTGGACGCGGCGACCCTGGCCGCGGCGGTGCGCCACGGCGCCGGCAACGCGCGCGCGGCGCTGGCGCACCCGGTCGAGGGCACCATCCTCAGCGTCATCAACGCCTTCGCCGATGCGTTGGACGAGGCCGCGCGGGCCAGTGTTGATGGCGATCCGCGCCCGGGCTTCGCCCAGGCGCTGGCTCGCGCGCGCGCCGCGCTGGCGCGTACGCCGCTGCAGATGGCGGTGCTGCAGCGCGCCGGGGTGGTCGATGCCGGCGCGCAGGGCTTCGTCGATCTGCTCGAAGGCATCGCCGAATTCGTCGACGGCGGCCCGCGCGCGCTGCGCATGCGCGGCGAGGCCGGCGCGGCCAACGATGCCTGCGGCGGCCACGGCCACGGCGAAGCGGTGCCGGCCGCGCACGACGCGGTCGACCCGCAGCGGCGCTGGTGCAGCGAATGCCTGTTGCTCGGCGAGAACCTGCCGCGCGAGGCGCTGCGCGACGCGCTGGAGGCGATCGGCGCCGATTCGCTGGTACTGGCCGGCGGCGCCGCGCGCCTGCGCGTGCACGGCCATGTCGGCGCGCCGCAGGCCTTGTTCGACGTGTGCGCCGGCTTTGGCTCGGTCGAGGGCATGAAGGCCGACGACATGCTCGCCCAGCAGCGCAGCATCGAGCGCGCGCAGGCGCTGGCGGTGGTCACCGACAGCGCCGCCGATCTGCCCGAGGAGCTGGCCGAGCGCTACCGCATCCAGACCGTGCCGGTGCGGGTATCGGTGGACGGCCGCGACTATCTCGACAAGGCCGGCCTGAGCACGGCCGAGTTCTACCGGCGCATGGCCGCCGGCGGCGAGCTGCCGCGCACCAGCCAGCCGCCGCCGGGCGATTTCCGCCGGATCTTCGATTTCCTGCTCGGCCACCGCGAGCAGGTGCTGTACGTCGGCCTGTCGCGCGCGGTCTCCGGCACCTTGCAGGCCGGCGAGCAGGCCGCCGCGCGCAGCGATGCGCGGCGGGTGCGGGTGTTCGACACCGGCAACGCCGCCGGCGGCCAGGCGCTGCTGGCCTGGCGCGCGGCCGAGCTGGCGGCCGACGGCATCGCCGCGGAGGCGGTGTGGGCCGAGCTGGAGCGGCTCAAGCCGCTGACCGCGACCTGGGCGATGGCGCGCGACATCTCGCACGCGGTGCGCGGCGGGCGGATCCCGCCGTGGGCCGGGCGGCTGGCGCGCTGGACCGGGCTGACCCCGGTCGCGCGGATGCGCGCCGACGGGCGCCTGGG
>NZ_LXSD01000655.1:0-414 GCF_017168095.1 Lysobacter enzymogenes
CGCTCGGCGGCGACGCGGCGCGGCTGCGCAGCGCGTTCTTCGTTCTCGCTGCCGGCGTGGTGCCGGGCACCGCGCTCGGGCTGATCGCCGCGCTGCGCCAGCGCCGCCGTCCCGCCCAGCGCTTGCGCGAGGGCGCGCGCTCGCCGCTGTTCGGGCTGCGCTGGCTCGACGACGCGCGCCTGCCGCACCTGAGCGATTGGCAGCGCCGCGAAGCGCTGCTGCGTTGGCGCCGCGGCGGCCACGCCTGGATGATCGGTGCGGTGCTGATGGGTTTGCCGGGGTCGACCGCGCTCGCGGCCGGCGCCGGCGTACTGCTGATCGCGACCGCGCTGGCCTGGTTCAGCCTGCTCGCCCAGGCCTGCGCCGCCGCCACGGTCGCCGCCGGCAGCGCGCTGGCGGCGACGCCGGCGTCGC
>NZ_LXSD01000656.1:0-739 GCF_017168095.1 Lysobacter enzymogenes
AGCCGCGCGAGTGGCCGGCGCTGTTGCAGCCCGGATTCGCCGCCGGGCTGCGCGATGTGTTCGCCGCCGCGCCGCCGCAACCGTCACGGGTCGCGGCGCGCGACTACGCGCCTGCCGGCGGCGGCCCGGCGTTCGCCGCGCCGCCGCTGGATCTGCGGCCGTGGCTGGCCTTGCTGATCGCGGCGTTGTTCGTGCTTGAGCGTTGGTTGGCCACGCGCTCCAGGCGCGGGGTCGCGCCATGACCGCGCTGCGACGAATCCAGCGCTGGCATGCGCAGGCGCGGCGCAGCCGCGCGATCGGCTGGGCGCTGGTCTGGGGCGTGTGGCTCGTGCCGTTGTTCGCCTTGAGCGCGAGGCGGTTCGGTATCGGCGCGGCCTGCGCCGTCGTCGCGTTCGCCATCGTCGCGATTGCGTTGCGGATCTGGCGCGGTATCCGGCGCCTGGATCGCGCATGGCTGGTGCGGCGCCTCAACGCGCTGCGCTCGGACATGGACGACAGCGCCGACCTGTTGTTCGCCGAGTCGGCGTCGCTGCGCGGCTTGCAGCGTTTGCAGCGCGAACGCCTGCAGCGGCGGATCGAAGCCGGGCCGGACAGCGATCTGCGCGAGCCGCGGTCGTGGCGCGCCTTGGCCGCTGGCGCGACGATCGCGTTGGCGCTGACCGCGGCGATCGTGCTGTGGCCGCAAGCCGGCCGCGTGCCGGCCGAACCCGCGTTGTCGCCCGCGCCGCCGGTCGCCGCC
>NZ_LXSD01000657.1:0-8854 GCF_017168095.1 Lysobacter enzymogenes
CCCCCCCCCCGGATCGACGCGCCGCGGGCGCTATTGGCGCGGCCGAAGCCGCCCCGACGCGGCGCCCGGCGGACAACTTGTCCCGCGCCGCCGCGCCGGCTAGAATCCCTGGCCCTGCACGGCCCGCCCACGGCGGCCGGACAGTTCCGGAGAGGTGTCCGAGTGGTTGAAGGAGCACGCCTGGAAAGTGTGTAAGCGTCTAAACCGCGCTTCGGGGGTTCGAATCCCCCTCTCTCCGCCAGACCAATAAAAGAGCCCCTAAATTTAGGGGCTCTTTTATTGCCTAGGATTTGGTACCCATGTCTCTACCCGCCGTCGCGAGCGCGCTTTCTGCCCGCGATCTAGGCCCGAATTTCGGAATCCAGCCAACGCACATTCGTACCGTCCTCGTCAGGAACTGAGAAGGGGAGCTCGCCCCTTGCGATGCGCTGATAGATCGCCGACTTCTTGAGCCCCACCTTTTTCTCTACTTCCTCGCTCCGTAACAGGCGTTCATTTGCAGGCAAGCGATTGAGCAATCGCTTTAGCTCAATCGACATATTGGGTCGATACAGCGACGATGAACTGCTGCTATTGATGCCCGATGCATCGCAGGCGGGAGCAATGAATCTAACCGAGCATCTACGCCGTGCCATCGCTGATAGTCCGCTGTCTATCGACGGTCGTTCGCTCTTCGCGAACCTGAGCATTGGCGTTGCGCAGTTGCACCGGCACGAATCGGCCGATGCACTGCTAAAGCGCGCCGATAACACGCCGTACCCAAGCAAGACCCGCGGACGCGGCCGAGTTTCCCGGGCATGGAGAGCAGCCGACGCCATGCCCTGAGCGCGTGTTATGCGGCCTGCATCGCATACATGGCGGCGATTCTCACTCAGCCTCAGTCACTAACAAGGGGATCGCCAATGCAACGAAAAATCGCCGTGTTGCTGGTGTGCGTCGTCGCCGTCCTAGCCACCACGGCCTGCCGCCCTCCGAATAATTCCGAGTTCGTGCTGGCAATGACGACGTTATCCAGTGTGAAAAACATCGAAAACTGACTCAATGCAACGCCCGGCTTTGGCCGGGCGCTGCAGTTCGCTCACCTGCATATCACCGAATCTTGCCGCTCGAATGACGGCCAGCCCGCAGAGGAATCTACAGATCCTTAGCGTCGGTGCGAGGTCACGGTTTACCCGGTTCTCGAACGATCACGGTTCCGCCCGTGCATTTGGGGGCGCAACCGCTCCCACCGGGATTGGGGGCGCCGCCGCCACCGCCACCACCACCGCCACTATCAGGGCCGCCACTACCACCTCCTCCCGGCGGCTGAATGACTTGATTGACCGGCATACGAGGGCCACCCATGAAAACCTGTAGATCATCACTTCGGGTGTAACTCACACAGGTGGTGGCATTGCAGATTAGAAACACATCTCCAGGCATTTGCCTATATGCGGATTCTTCAAGCAAATTCCGATCTACTACCCTCAAATACGCCATCGTCGGATCATCTGCTGCCGGCGTTTCCAATTGACATGACTTTACGCATCGATAGGCTCCATACATTCCGGGCTTCCCAGTCGTCACGCTTCCAGCATAAGAATAGATCCCGATCGACGCAGCCAGCGCAACCGACACACACAACACCACCAACTTCAATCTGCGCATCCGCTCCCCCTTTTAATTTTTGCAACATGTGGCGTACAGCTTTCTGGCCAAAGCATCTGCCTCGGCCATCGTCTCTGGAGAAAGATTCTTCGTTTGATAGTCCGTCAGCTCCCTTGGAATCGTTCCCGGGGCCGACATTTCTACGAGGCGATAGTAGGCATAAGAACGCATGAGATCTTTTGGAACCATGACGCCGCTCTCGTACGCACCCGCATACCACATCATCGCGTTAGTATCCCCCTTTTCGACCAGCGCACTCATATAGCCATTTGCTTTCCGCTTGTAGCGCTCTACCGCCGCGGGATCAGCAAGCATCTCCGTCGTGCTGCGGAAGAAGGCGCGGGAATTTATGGCGTATAGCTTCTGCGCGACCGTGTCGCCGCCATCCGCAGCTTTTTCCAACCACATCCCCTGCTCTGACAAAAGATCGGCGGAGTTCTCGCAATCTTTTCGGATGCGCTGCTGATCGGCGACGTACTGGCTACCGGACGCCCCCCCTCGCTCAAATGCTTCTGCGGTCTGCTCCATCGTCGAAATATCAACCTGATTTGCGCACTCGTACAGTTTCAGGTGAATCAGTAATGCCGCCCGGGCGTCCCCCGCTTCAGCGCGGGCGCGGAGCTGTGCGACCACCTCTCGCGCGTTCCCAGGGGGAGGAACAACGGACTCGCCCTTAGAACGAGCAACCCTATGTCCAGTAGCGCCACGTTTTTTTCTTTCTTGATGCTCGCTATCGCCGTTCGGTTCATGACTCTGGGCCGACTGAATCCCCGCCGTGCGACCTGCCTCGTTCGCGCTATCAAGAAGCCGCGACTCTCGCGTCAAGAACAGATATGTGCCGCACGCCACAGCGAGCAACGCCAGAACGGAAAGCCACAATGCGCGCTTACTCCACCTGTTTTTTTGCCGTTCACTTGCAGCCATAAGAATCCCTCTAGCCACTTATTTCTCTCAAGATCAGCCGTCTGAGGGCGATGCCACTTAATGGCCTGGCAGTGACTCAGCTAAGCTGAACGCGACAGGCCGGCGTAAGGAAACTAAGACGGAAATTTTAGTGCTCGGTCCGATTAGCCTTGCCCTGTTCCAGTATGCAAACCACTTTAGCGCAAAAATCGCTATCAGATCAATGAGCAAATATCTGCACAAAAAAATCACATAATCGGTGAAAGACGCCATAATTTTTACCACCTTATTGTGAGGGCGACTTATACACTTCCACCGACTCGGGAATACGTGGCATCTCATCAAGCCCGTCCGCAGCTCATACGAGACTGCGCGTGTCCACGTTTACCGCTGTCGATCTGTCGCGCCTGCCGCCATCGCTGGTGGTGGAGGCGCTGGATTACGAATCCATCCTGGCCAAACGCGTTGCCGAGTTCCGAAAGCGCTTCCCCGCGCACACCGAACTGACCGACTCCGACCCTGTAATGATGCTGTTGCGGGAGAACGCCTATCGAGAAATCGGCTGACGCCAACGCGTCAACGACGCGGCGAAAGCCGGCATGATCGCCTATGCGGTCGGCGTCGATCTGGACCATATTGCGGCCCGCGACAACCTGCTACCCTATGTGACCGAGCCCGGCGACCCGCAGCGCGGCGTGCCGCTGACGATGGAGAGCGATGCGGACTTTCACCGTCGCATCCAACTCTCGCTCGAAGGGTTTTCCGTTGGCGGCCCGGAAGCCGCCTCGGTCTTGTCCTTGATGACGTGCGCCAACGCCATTTCAACAATGAAACTCTCGTTCTCGGCTTCCTCAACCGTCCAATCGCCGGACGAAGACCGAAACCCATGAACCGTGCATTGCGAAAACCCGAGCTTGTCCGGTTTCTGCTACAGATAGAGCATTGTGTCTTCGGATAAGCGGAACGGCGGTTTGTTCTTCGGCAAGGACTTGAGAATTTCCAACGCCTCGGCGCACAACGGCACCACGAGTTCCCGCCCTTGATTCGTTCCGGCGAGATGGTCCACCGAGCTTTGTCTAGATCAAATTCGCGCCAGTTCGAGCCCGCGGCTTCTTCGGTACGTACCACCGTAAGGATCGTAAATCGCAAAGCCTTCGCCGAGCGGCCGGCGCGTTTGTACAGCGTCGCCATAAGCGCCGACACTTTCGCATACGGCATTACGGCATGGTGCTTTGCCTTCTTGATCTTGGACGCCTTCAGCAACGCATGCTCTAGGTGGCCTTTTATTCGCACCGGGTTTTCGCCCGCCACCAAATTTTCATAGTGAGCGAAACCCCATATACGCTCGATACGCCCACACAACCGCGTAGGCGTCTCCGTCTTGTCCATCCATATTTTGCGGAGGCAGCACCGGATTGCCCAGGCAGACACCCACCGCCGCATTTATCCGCCCCGGGTGATGGCGAGGATGCAGTCGGCGCCCGCGACCGCCTCGATGTGTTCGGCCTGATCCACCAACCTCGTATGGTCTCGGTCGTCGGCGCCCCATTAAACCTGCGCTCGTTGACGCAGCCATAGGTAAACGATCTGCGCGCAATGCCCAAGAAATGCGCATTATTTTTCTCGCGGAAAAAAATTGCGGACGAATAAGCTCATCGATAGATAGGAAGGCGAGCACCACATGTCGTTTATAACCCGCAAGCCATCGTGCAGCGTACTTCTATTTGCGTTTAGCCCCTGCTGGGCCATCCAGTAGCATTGCCCTCAGAGAAATAACCGGTGCCGAGAGGGGTTTCTGATGAATCCACGTGAACGGAAAGAAGTTGCACGGCACGGGCCCACATTGTGGCTTTCCGTTCTGACGTTGCTCGCTGTAGCCTGCGGGGTCTATCTGTTCCTGACGCGAGAGTCGCGGCTTCCAGATCGCGAGATCGAGATGGGCGGCACGAAGGCAATTCGGTCGGCCGAAAGTATCGAGCCGAGCGCTGGCGATAGCGCACATCAAAAAGACAAAAATCGCACTTCTGCTGGGCGTAGGACTGCTCGCTCCGGGGACGAGTCCGTTGTCCCGCCTCCCGGGAACGCGCGAGAAGTGGTCGCACAGCTTCGGGCCAAAGCTGAGGCGGGAGATGCGCGAGCAGCTCTATTGATTCACTTGAAGCTGTACGAGTGCGCGAATCAGGACGATGTCTCGACGATGGCGAAGACCGCAGAGGCCTTTGAGCGCGGTGGCGCATCCGGCAGCGAGTACATCGCCATGAAGCAGCGCATTCGAAAGGATTGCGAGAACTCTGCCGATCTTCTATCCGAGCAGGGAAAGTGGCTGGAAAAAGCTGCGGATGGTGGCGACACGGTTGCTCAAAGACTGTACGCCATAAATTCGCGCGCGTTCTTTCGCAGCGCGACGGACATGCTTGCCGATCCCGCAGCGGTAGAGCGCTACAAGCGAAAGGCCCGTGGGTATATGAGCGCCCTAGTCGAAAAGGGCGACACCAACACGATGATGTGGTACTCGGGCGCGTATGAGGGCGGAGTCATGGCGACCAAGGATCCCGTACGTTCCTACGCGTACTACCGCCTCATCGAGTTGTCGGCGCCGGGAACGACGTCCAAAGAGCTGATGGACCACAAGGCGAAGAATCTTTCTTCCGAAGAGGTGGCTGAGGGCGATGCCTTGGCTAGGAAGCTGTACAGCACGTGCTGCAAAAACTAGGGGGAGGCAACGGATGCGTAGATTGAAACTGGTTGCATGGTGCGTGTCGGTTGCGTTGGCTGCGTCGGCGGGCATCTATTCTTATGCTGGAAGCGTGACAACCGGGAAGCCAGGTACGTATGGGGCGTATCGATGCATGACATCGTGTCAGTTGGGAACATCGGCGCCAGACAGGCCGACGCTCGAATACTTAAACGTCATGGATAGCCATTTACAGGAAGACTCCGCTTATAGACGAATGCCGGGAGATGTCTTTCTGATCTGCAATGCGGCCATCTGCGTGAACTACAGCCGTAGCGATGATCCGTACAACTACATCGGCGGCCCGCGCATACCGGTCAATCAGGTCATCCCCTCGCCAGGAGGCGGCGGCTCAGGCGGCCCCGACGGCGGCGGCAACGGCGGCGGTGGAGGCGGTGGCGTACCCAATCCCGGAGGTTGCGCACCCAAATGCACGGGTGGAACCGTCATCGTTCGAGATCCAGGCAAGGCGTAATGGCGGGCTGTTATTTAGGCTCCGCAGACCCTCTTCGGGTTGACCGCCATACACGCCGCAGGATTCGATGTCGCTAGAAGGGCCCGAGGAGTCGATAAATACGGGCAGTGCGCGCCATGCGGCCGGCGTAGCCCACGCACAGGCCGTCGCCCTCTTCTCCGTGTCGTACCCATAGTTTGGGCGGCGGGGATAGCTGACGAAATGGACCTACGTGGAGCGCCATTTATTTAAAAACAAAGGCTTACAGAAAAACATAGAGCCAGCATGGACCGATATAGCGGGTAATGACGGCCCCTCTCTCCGCCAGATCGCGAAAAGCCCCCGGGATTCCGGGGGCTTTTTTGTTTGCAGCGCGCACGCGCGCGCCTCACGACGCCGCCTGCGCCCACTCCTCGTCCCCGCTGACCCGCCCGCGCCCATTGCGCTTGCTCGCATACAACGCGCTGTCGGCGCGCTTGAGCAGTTCCACCGCCGGTTCGCCGGCGCGCAACTGCGCCACGCCCAGGCTCAGGTCGATGTCGATCAAGGCGCCGTCGATCGCGAACGGGCTGGCGGCGATCGCCTGGCGCAGTTGCTCGGCCACGCGCAGCGCCTCGGCGAGCGCGGTGTTGGGCAGCAGCAGCACCATTTCGTCGCCGCCGTAGCGGCCCAGGCAGTCGTCGGCGCGCAGGCGGTTGCCGACGCGCTTGGCGACGATGCGCAGCACTTCGTCGCCGATCGCGTGGCCGTAGGCGTCGTTGACGAGCTTGAACCGGTCCACGTCGATGAACGCCGCGCACAGCGGGCGGCCGCTGGCGTGCGCGCCGGCGACGGCGGTGGCCAGCGCGTCCTCGAACGCGGGCCGGGCCAGCACGCCGGTGAGGCCGTCGTAGGCCGCGCGCTGGCGCGCGGAGTCGCGGTCGCGGCTGAGCTGGCGCACGGCGCTGCGCAGGATCGCGCCGTGCTGGTGGGTGAAGCCCCACAGCAGCGCCAGCCCGCCGAAGGTGATCGCCCAGGGATAGGCGAAATGCAGCCATTCGTAGTTCGGCCACCATTTCGCCTGGCCGCCGATCCGGAACACCAGCACCGTCATCAGCGGCGCCCAGGCCACCAGCAGGATGAACGCCTCGGTCCGGCGCGCGGCGATCGCGCGCACGCAGCCCACGACGATGGCCGCGATGACCACCAGCAGCACGCCGTTGCCGAAGAACGAGGTCCACGGCCAGACCTGGAACACCGACACCGCCAGCAGCGCGCCGAGCACCGCGCTGCAGGCGTCGAGGACGCGGGTCACGCGCGGCTGGGTCGCCGGCAGGTCGAGGAAGAAACGCAGGAAGCGCACGCTCGCCAGCACCGCGGCGGTGTTGAGCAGGATCGCGGTGCGGCGGTCGGTGGCGATCGCCGCCAGCAACGGATTGGCGCGGAAATCGCCGCCCTCGATCGCGAAAGTGACGACCTGGGTCAGCAGGGTCGCGGCCAGGTAGCTGTAGCCGCGCTGGCGCAGCGAAATCGAAAAGCCGATCGCCAGCAGCGCGATCACGCCCAGCGCGGTCAGGAAGAAGGTGCGGGTGCGGTTGTAGGCGCCGTCGCGGGCATTGATCTCCTGCAGCGGCTCGATCGAGAGCGCGGAGACGACGTTGGAGCTGGACCGGATCCGCAGGAACACCGATTCGCCCGCGCGCAGGCCTTGCGGCAGCGGCACCACATGGGCGAGCGCGGAGTGGGTCAGATCGCGGTCGGGGCCGTACAGCGAGCGGCGCACGCCGAGGCTGTCGCCGGGGCGCCAGACTTCCAGGCGTTTGAAGAACGGTTGCGACATGACCAGTTGCGGCGAGTCGCCCGGGTCGATGTCGCGCAGCGCCGTCAGCCGCCACCAGCGCGCCTGCGGCCCGCGCATCAGGATCGAATGCCCCGGCACCGTCCGGAACAGCGCCTGCGCCTGCGGCGAGCGCACGAACTGATAGGACTGGTCCGGCACGTCCGCGGGCAGCAACGCCAGTTCGAACGGCGCCGCCGGCTGCGCGCCCAGCGCCGGCCACGGCGCCAGAGCGCACGCCAGCAGCCACACCATGATGCGCAACGCTCGGGCCATACGACGATCCATGGGCTCTCCCAGCCTTATCCGGCGAGGATAGCGTCGCCGACGGCGAACGTCGCCGAAAATCCGAACGCGCAACGCGCGCGCGCCGCGGATGCGCACGCGCAACCTCCGCCGTGCGCCGCTCGTCGCCGCGCGAGCGGCTTGCGCGCGCCGAGCCGGCGAACCGCGACCCTGTCCGAACGCCGCTTCACATTCGCCCGGTCGCCAGCGCCTTGGCCCAGTCCGGCCGGCCGTTGCGCTCGGCCAGCGCGGCGGCGGCGTTCCAGTCGTATTCGACTTGCAGCAACTGCGCGTCCCAGCCGTCGGCGCCGCGCTCGACGATGGCGTAGCGCGCATGCGGGCTGGCGTTTTCGACTTTGTGCGGATGCGGCCGCTCGCTGGCATAGGCCTGCAGGCCGACGCTGCCGGGATTGACGATCAGGCGCCCGTCGGCGAGCCGGGCGATGCGCGGGGTGTGGGTGTGTCCGCACAGGATCAGCCGCGCGTCGCTGGCGCCGGCGCGCGCATCGATTTCCTGCGCGGTGGCCGCGCGGATGCCGTCGGCGTCGATGGTTTCCAGCAGCGGCTCCAGATCGCTGGCCGGCGTGCCGTGGACCATCAGCACCTCGCCCAGGCGCCGGCTCGGCGGCAGCGACTGCAGCCATCGGCGCTGGTCGGGGCGCAGGCGGGCGGCGGCGTAACGGTCGGATTCGCCCATGCGTTCGGGCGGATCGTGCAGCACCTGGCGTTCGTGGTTGCCGGCGATGGTCGGCCAGCCCAGTTCGATCAGGCGATCGCAGGTGTCGACCGGCCGCAGCGGGCCGGACAGCAGGTCGCCCAGATCGAGCACCTGCTCGACGCCGCGGCGGTCCAGGTCGGCCAGCACCGCTTCGAGCGCGGCGAGGTTGCCGTGGATATCGGAGACGACGGCGATGCGCATGCGCGGATCATAAGCGTTCGCGCCGCGGCGGTTCGCGACGGCCGTCCACCGCCGTGCCGGCGCGCCGCAACCGCGACGCCGGGCGCTCGCGCGGCC
>NZ_LXSD01000658.1:0-3423 GCF_017168095.1 Lysobacter enzymogenes
GGTCGCCGCGGCCGCCGACGGCAACGACGCCGCGGCCGCCGCCGCCGCGGCCAAGGCCAAGGCCGCGACCTACACCGACGAGCCGGCCAAGAGCGCCGCCGCCGCGATCGCCAAGGCCGCCGACGACGCTTCCAAGCTGCAGGGCGCGACCGCGCAGAGCGTGGCCGCGGCCGCGACCGCGGCGATCGCGCCGACGCGCGCGCCGCTGACCCTGGGCGATCTCAAGCTCGAAGCCGCCTCGGAAGGCAAATGGGGCGGCAAGCTGCGCGGCGAAACCACCGCCTCGCCGAACGCCGACATCGCCCTGGCGCTGGGCGTCAACAAGACCGACCTGTTCAACCTGACCGTGCGCGACGCCGCGCCCGGCGGCGCCAGCGAAACCTATCTCAACCTCACCGTGGTCGAAAGCGCGCGCCGGATCGACCGCATCCTCGCCGCGGATTCGGCGCTGGTGCGGGTCAAGGGCGCGCTGCCGAATTCGATCTCGGCCGCCGCCGACGCGGTCACCGTCGCCGAACGCGCCGCCGCCGCCGCGCAGGACGCGCTCGACCAGAAGGTCAAGGCCGGCGCGCCGGAGTCGGAACTGCAGCCGCTGCGCGAAGCGCGCGACGCCAAAGTCGCCGCGGTGGCCACGGCCTCCGCCGCCGCCGACGCCGCCGCCAGCGACGGCGGCCATCTCAACGCGCAGAGTTTCCTGCCCGACAACGGCCTCTCGCTCAAGCTCGGCCTGTACGCGCTGGAGCAGGCCGACCTGTTCAACCTGCTGTGCATTCCGCCGTACAAGACCGACGACGGCGCCAGCTTCGACGCCGAGCCGATCGTGCTCTCGGCGGCCACCGCCTACTGCGAACGGCGCCGCGCGTTCCATCTGATCGACCCGCCCAGCGGCTGGAAGGACAAGGACACCGCCAAGGCCAAGTTCGACGAATTCGCCGATCCCAAGAGCCGCAACGCCGCATTGTTCTTCCCGCGCCTGCGCCAGCCCAACCTGCTGCGCAACAACGCGCCGGAGAACTTCGCGCCCGGCGGCGCGGTGGCCGGCGTGTTCGCCCGCACCGACACCAACCGCGGGGTGTGGAAGGCCCCGGCCGGGCTCGACGCCGGCCTGGTCGGCGTGCCGCAGCTGTCGGTGCCGCTGACCGACGCGGAAAACGGCGAGCTCAACCAGCTCGGCATCAACTGCCTGCGCGCGATGCCGGTCAGCGGCCGCGTGGTGTGGGGCTCGCGCACCCTGCGCGGCGCCGACCAGCTGGCCGACGAGTACAAGTACATCCCGGTGCGCCGCACCGCGTTGTTCATCGAGGAAAGCCTGTTCCGCGGGCTCAAGTGGGTGGTGTTCGAACCCAACGACGAGCCGCTGTGGGCGCAGATCCGTCTCAACGTCGGCGCGTTCATGCACAACCTGTTCCGCCAGGGCGCATTCCAGGGCAGCTCGCCGCGCGACGCGTACTTCGTGCGCTGCGACAAGGACACCACCACCCAGAACGACATCGACCTGGGCGTGGTCAACGTCGTGGTCGGCTTCGCGCCGCTGAAACCGGCCGAGTTCGTGGTCCTGCGCCTGCAGCAGATCGCCGGCCAGATCGACGTCTGAGCCCTTCCACTTCGATCCAGGGAGCACCGAGATGGCCCAGTTCACCGTAAACGCGCAGCGCTTCGATCCGTACAAGAACTTCAAGTTCCGGGTCAAATGGGACAACAAGTACGTGGCCGGCATCAGCAAGGTCAGCGCGCTCAAGCGCACCACCGAGGTAGTCAAGCACCGCGAGGGCGGCGACCCCAGCAGCAGCCGCAAGAGCCCGGGACGCAGCGAGTTCGAGGCGATCACGCTCGAGCGCGGCGTCACCCACGACAAGGAGTTCGAGCAGTGGGCGAACAAGGTCTGGAACTACGGTTCCGGGCTGGGTTCGGAGACCTCGCTGAAGGACTTCCGCAAGGACCTGATCATCGAGGTCTACAACGAGGCCGGCCAGCTCGCCATCGCCTATCGCGTCTACCGCTGCTGGGTGTCCGAGTTCCAGGCGCTGCCGGACCTGGACGCCAACGCCAACGCGGTGGCGATCCAGCACCTCAAGCTCGAGAACGAGGGCTGGGAGCGCGATCCGGACGTGGTCGAGCCGGCCGAGCCGAGCTTCACCGAGCCGGCCTGAGCGCGCGCGCATGACCGCCGACGCCCGCCACTGGAACCAGGTGCTGATCGGCGCCTGGGAACGCCTGCACCGCTGCGGCGCGAACGAACGCGCGCTCGGGCTGCTGCAGGCGGTGTGGCCGCAGCCTGATCCGGCGCAGTGGAGCCGCGCCAGCCTCGGCCAGCGCGATGCCTGCCTGTTCGCGCTGCACGAGGCCTTGTTCGGCGGGCGCCTGCAGACCGTCGCGGCGTGCCCGGCCTGCGGCGAACGGCTGGAGTCGCAATTGCGCGTCGCCGATCTGTGCGGCGAGCCGCCGCGCGAGCTGCCGCAGCCGCCGGCGCCGCAACGGCTGGAGTATCGCGACTACCGCATCGACTACCGCCTGCCCGACAGCGACGACCTGCGCCATCTGCCGCCGGCGCGCGGCGGCGAGGACGCAGTGGACGCCGCCGTCGCCGCGCTGCTGCGCCGCTGCGTGCTCAGCGCGCAGCGGCGCGGACGCGAACTCGACGCCGACGCGCCGCTGCCGCCGGCCTTGGTCGAACGGCTGTGCGAACGCATGGCCCAGGACGACCCGCTCGCCGACCTGCAACTGGCGGTGCAATGCCCCGCCTGCGCGCACCAATGGTCGGCGACGTTCGACATCGGCGCGTATCTGTGGGAAGAACTCGACGACTGGGTGCAGGATCTGCTGTCGCAGGTCCACGCGCTGGCGCGGCACTACGCCTGGAGCGAGCGCGACATCCTCGACCTGTCGCCGGTGCGGCGGCGTTTCTATCTCGATCTGGTGCAGGCATGAACGGCTTCCTGCGCCACATCGTGCGCCGCGCGCAAGGCCAGGCGCCGGTCCTGGAGCGGCGGCGGCCGTCGCTGTACGAATCGCGGCAGGAGCCGGCGGCCGAGGCCAGCGAAGACCTCGCAACGCAGGTCGCGCCCGCGGCTGTCGAAACGCGACGCGCGTTCGAACCGGAATCGACGCGCACGGCGCCGCGCGTGCCGGTCGAGGTGTCCGAACCTGCGACCGACAAGGCCGCCGCGCCGAACGTCGCCGACCCGCCGCCCGCGTTGCCGCGCGCCGCGACGACGCCCGCGCCCGCGACGGCAACCACCACCTTGATCGAGTCGATCCAGACCCTGCGCGAAACCGTCGTCGTCGCGCCCGCAAATGCGGCGGCGCCGAACCAGGCGCCACAGCCGCCGCGCCGCGCCACCGCGCCCGCTGCGGCGATCGACGCGCCAACCGTCCGCCCGCTGCGCGACGCGATTGCGCCGACCGCCGCATTGCGCAGCCCGC
>NZ_LXSD01000659.1:0-6247 GCF_017168095.1 Lysobacter enzymogenes
GCCCGGCGCGGGCGGCTTCGGCCAGCGCGGCGCGCCGCCGCGCGGCGACACCCGGGCCCGGCTGGCGGTGTCGCTGGAGACCGTCTACGAAGGCGGCCAGGTGCGCATTTCGGTCAACCACAAGACCTTGGACGTGCGCGTGCCCAAGGGCATCCGCCCGGGCCAGCTGATCCGCCTGGCCGGCCAGGGCGCGCACGGCGATCTGCTGCTGGAGATCGAATACGCCGCGCACCCGCAGTTCGAAGTGGACGGACGCAACGTCATCCACGTGCTGGAACTGGCGCCGTGGGAAGCCGCGCTCGGCGCCAGCGTCAGCGTGCCGACCCTGGGCGGGCCGGTCGAGCTCAAGATCCCGGCCAGCTCCGAAGCCGGCCGCAAGCTGCGCCTGCGCGGCCGCGGCCTGCCGGGTTCGCCGGCGGGCGATCAGATCGTCGAACTGGAAGTGCTGGCGCCGCGCGCGCATACCGATGCGCAGCGCGAGGCCTACGAGAGCTTGCGCGCGGCGTTCGGCGAGGATTGGCGGCGCGACTGAATCGTCGCCGGCGCGCTGGCGGCGAGGCCGCTAAGCGTGGGGAGGGCCTGCGGGCCCGATGCCTTTCGCTCTCCGCTGCGGCGATCTTTCTAAGCGACCTGAGCCGAAAGCATCGGGGCTGAAGCCCCTCCCACAGCAGCTTGGTGGGAGGGCCTTCAGGCCCGATGCCTTTCGCTCCGCCGCGGCGATGTTTCGAAACAACCCGAGCCCAAGGCACCAGGACCGACGCCCATCCCACAGCAAATCGGCGACACGATCGGCGGCGCGCCTCGGCCGACGGGCGGAGCGGCCGCAGGCCGGCAAACAGCGGCATACCGCACGCGTCTGCGCAGCTTCGCCGCCCGATTGCGCGAGCCGCAAACGCAAGAATCCCGGCCGAAGCCGGGATTCGCGCATTCATCCGACACCGCTGCGGCCCTGGGCCGCGCCCGGTATCAGCCGGCCGCGGGCAGCAACTGGCCGATGATCTCGGACAGGTCGGTCTCGCTGAAAGGCTTGGTGATGTAAGCCTTCGCGCCCTGGCGCATGCCCCACACCCGGTCGGTGTCCTGGTCCTTGGTGGTGACCAGTACGATCGGAATGTGCCTGGTGCTGGCTTCGCGGCAGATCGAGCGGGTGGCCTGGAACCCGTTGAGGTTCGGCATGACCACGTCCATCAGGATCAGGTCAGGCAGCTCGCGCTTGGCGGCCTCGACGCCGGCGGCGCCGTCTTCTGCGGTGAGGGCCTCGTGGCCCAGCTTCTCGACGATGCGACGGATGCCCATCAGCTGGGACGGCGAATCGTCGACGATCAAAATACGCGCCATATCTTTCCCCTGGAACTTGCGGCCGATTGTAGCGACGCGCCGCGCGGCTGCAATGCCAACTAGATCACGACCAGGGTCCGGCCCAGCGAGCCGCCGGCCAACATGCTCGGGAACGCCTGCGGCAGCTCGGACAGAGGCACTTCGCGGGTGCAGATCCGGTCCAGATGCGCCGGCTTCCAGTCGCTGGCCAGGCGCTGCCAGATCTCGTCGCGGATCGCGCGCGCGGTGCCGGCCGAGGCGATGCCGAGCAGCGACACGCCGCGGATGATGAACGGCATCACCGTGGTGCCCAGGTCGTGACTGGCGGCCAGGCCGGCGCTGGCGACGTTGCCGTAGGGCGCGGTCTGCGCGAGCAGGCTGGCGAGCATCGGCCCGCCGACGTTGTCCAGGCCGCCGCCGAAGCGCGCCGATTCCATCGGCCGGGCGCTGGCCAGGGCGTCGCGGCCGAGCACCTGGCTGGCGCCGATCGCCTTGAGGTAGTCGGCCTGCTCGGCCTTGCCGCTGATCGCGTGCACTTCGAAGCCGGCGCGGCTGAAGAGGTCGAGCGCGAGCGAACCCACGCCGCCGGTCGCGCCGGTGACCGCCAGCGGCCCCAGTTCCGGCGCCTGGCGGTTCTCCAGCAGGCGGAACAACGCCAGCGCCGCGGTGAAGCCGGCGGTGCCCAGGATCATGCTCTCGCGCAGGCTCAGCCCGGCCGGCAGCGGGATCGCCCACTTCGCCTGCAGGCGCGCGTACTCGCTGTAGCCGCCGTCGCGGGTCTCGCTGAGGCCGCAGCCGGTGACCAGCACCGCGTCGCCTTCCTTGAACTTGGCGTCGCTGGAGGCGACCACGTGCCCGGCCGCGTCGATGCCGCCGACCAGCGGGAACGAGCGCAGGATCTTGCCTTCGCCGGTGCCGGCCAGGGCGTCCTTGAAGTTGATCGAGGAGTAGGCGGTCTTGATCACCACTTCGCCCGGCGCGAGCTCGTCGATCGACACCTGTTCGATGCCGCTGCGGTAACCGGCGGCGTCGTTGTGGATGCGGAAGGCGTTGAACGCGGCGGGGACGGTCATGGCGGCGCAGGCTCCTGGGACGCGCCGTCGCAGCTCAGGGCGTGGCGCAAGCGCCGATGATAACGGAGTAGAGGTCGCGCCATTGCGGGTTGCAGGACTCGATCAGTTCGAGTTTCCAGGCGCGCTTCCAGGATTTGATGCGTTTTTCGCGAGTAATGGCCGAGCGCATCTCGGGATGCAGTTCGTACCAGACCAGACGGTGTGTGCCGTAGCGTCGGCTGAACCCTTCAGTGAGGTCGTTGCGGTGCTGCCAGATGCGCTGGATCGGGTCGGAGGTGACGCCAGCATACAAGGTGCCGCGCGGTGCGCTGGCGAGCATGTAGACGCAGGGGAATCGGGTTCGCATCCATGCGAGTCCTTCAGGCGATATGCAATGAAAGCACGTCGCGGATCGCTATAAAGCGTAGCGCGCGCGAACGCGGCGAACTCTTACCGATTGGATGCCCAAAATCCGATCCGGCGGGTGAGCCCTCAAGCCCTCAAGCCCTCAAGCCCTCAAGCCCTCAAGCCCTCAAGCCCTCAAGCGTATCCCCCTTATCCCGTCATTCCGGCGAAAGCCGGAATCCATTTTGCTGTTGCTGTTGCTCGGCCTGACGTTAAAGCAACAGCCAAGTCAAAATGGATTCCGGCTTCCGCCGGAATGACGGGTATGACGCACCGGCGATGCGAAGGTGCGAGGGGATAGCCGGTTGGTGTTCGCTTAGCGCAACGCGCTGCGCCGCTTCTCGTCCATCCACTTCGACGACGACGCCGGCTGGTAATCGCGCATCCACGCCAGCATCGCGTCGATGTCGTCGCCGTGCCACAGGTCGCGGCGCTGGTCCGGGTGCAGGAAGCGCTCGTCCACCATGCGGTCGAGCATGCCCATCAGCGGCGAGTAGAAGCCGTCGATGTCGAGGAAGGCGCAGGGCTTGTTGCCGATGCCGAGCTGGCGCCAGGTCAGCATCTCGAACATCTCATCGAGGGTGCCGAAGCCGCCGGGCAGGGCGACGAAGCCGTCGGCGAGGTCGAACATGCGCTGCTTGCGCTCGTGCATGGAGCCGACGACCTCCAGCCGGGTCAGGCCGCGGTGGGCGACTTCCCAGTTGACCAACTGCTCCGGGATCACGCCGATGGCTTCGCCGCCGGCTTCCAGCACCGCGTCGGCGACCACGCCCATCAGCCCGACGTTGCCGCCGCCGTAGGCCAGGGCGATGCCGTCGCGGGCCAGGCGGTAGCCCAGGGCCATCGCGCGGTCGGTGTAGATCGGCTTGGAGCCGGAGTTGGAGCCGCAGTACACGCAGAGCGTCTTCATGTTCGTCGTCGCCTTCCGGGTTCTTGTTTTTGTTGTGGGTGCCGCGGGCGGCCGCGCGATCGCCGCCGCCGAAACGAAGAACGGCGCACCAGGTGCGCCGTTCTCGTTGCCTTGCGGGCCGATCAGTTGGCCTTGTGGATGGCGCGCTTGTCGACCGCCATCGCCGCGTCGTGGATCGCCTCCGACAGGGTCGGGTGGGCGTGGCAGATGCGCGCGAGGTCGTCGGCGGAGCCCTTGAACTCCATGGTCAGCACGCCTTCGTGGACCAGCTCGGAGACGCCGACGCCGACCAGGTGCAGGCCGAGCACGCGGTCGGTCTCGGCGTGGGCGATGACCTTGACGAAGCCGGCCGGCTCGCCCATGGCCACCGCGCGGCCGATCGCCGCGAACGGGAAGCTGCCGGTCTTGTACGGCACGCCGTCGGCCTTGAGCTGCTGCTCGGTGCGGCCGACCCAGGCGATTTCCGGCTCGGTGTAGATCACCCACGGAATGGTGTCGAAGTTGACGTGGCCCGGCAGGCCGGCGATCAGTTCGGCCACCGCGATGCCTTCCTCGAAGCCCTTGTGCGCCAGCATCGGGCCGCGCACGCAGTCGCCGATCGCCCAGACGCCGTCGACGCCGGTGTGGCAATGCTCGTCGACTTCGATCTGGCCGCGCTCGTTGAGCTTGACCCCGGTGCCCTCGGCCAGCAGGCCCTTCGACGCGGCGCGGCGGCCGACCGCGACCAGCAGCTTGTCCACGACCAGTTGCTGGTCGGCCTTGCCGTCGTTGTAAGTCAGGTGGACCTCGTCGCCCTGGATCTCGGCCTTGGAAACCTTGGCGCCGAGCTTGATGTCCAGGCCCTGCTTCTTGAATTCCTTGGCCGCGGTCTTGGCGACTTCGGCATCGGCAGCGGCGAGGAACTCGGGCAGCGCTTCGAGGATGGTGACTTCCGAACCCAGGCGCTTCCACACGCTGCCCAGTTCCAGGCCGATCACGCCGGCGCCGATCACGCCCAGGCGCTTGGGCACTTCGGTGAAGTCCAGCGCGCCGACGTTGTCGACGATCTTGTCGCCGTCGAACTTGGCGAACGGCAGTTCGATCGAATCCGAACCGGCGGCGAGGATGACGTTGGTGCCCTTGAGTTCGACTTCCGAACCGTCGTGCTGCTTGACCTTGACGATGTTGCCCGGGTGCAGGGTGCCGAAGCCGTAGTACGGGGTAATTTTGTTCGCCTTGAACAGCATCGCGATGCCGCCGGTGAACTGCTTAACGATCTTGTCCTTGCGGCCGACCATCGTGCCGACGTCGATCTTGGCGTTGTCGGCGCTGATGCCGTGCTCGCCGAACAGGTGCTGCAGGTTCCAGAACTGGCGCGAGCTGTCGAGCAGGGCCTTGGACGGGATGCAGCCCACGCGCAGGCAGGTGCCGCCGAGCGCCGGCTTGCCGTCCTTGCCGAGCGCCGCGTCGATGCACGCGGTCTTCAGGCCGAGCTGAGCGGCGCGGATGGCGGCGTGGTAGCCGGCGGGGCCGGCGCCGATGACGACTACGTCGAATTGTTCAGACATTGCGGTTGATCCTTGTCTAGCTCGGAGTAGGGGGAGGTAGGAGTTAGCGGATAGGAGCTAGGAGTTAGCGGAAGCCGCTATCTCCTATCTCCTGGGCGCTATTCGCTAGCTCTCACATGCCGAGCAGCATGCGGTGCGGATTTTCCAGCTGGTTCTTGATATCGACCAGGAACAGCACCGCGTCCTTGCCGTCGATGATGCGGTGGTCGTAGGACAGCGCGATGTACATCATCGGCGCGGCCACGACCTGGCCGTTCTCGACGATGGCGCGCTCCTTGATCGCGTGCATGCCCAGGATCGCCGACTGCGGCGGGTTGACGATCGGGGTCGACATCAGCGAGCCGAAGGTGCCGCCGTTGGTGATGGTGAAGGTGCCGCCCTGCAGGTCTTCCAGCGCCAGCTTGCCGTCGCGGGCCTTCTTGGCGTAGTCGCCGATGGCCTTTTCGATGTCGGCGAAGCCCATGCGCTCGACGTTGCGCAGCACCGGCGTCACCAAGCCCTTGTCGGTCGACACGGCGATCGAGATGTCGGCGTAGCCGTGGTAGATCACGTCGTTGCCGTCGACCGAGGCGTTGACGATCGGGTGGCGCTGCAGCGCGTTCGCGGCGGCCTTGGCGAAGAAGCTCATGAAGCCGAGCTTGACCCCGTTGGCCTTCTCGAAGGTCTCGCCGAGCTCCTTGCGCATGGCCATGACCTTGCCCAGGTTGACTTCGTTGAACGAGGTCAGCATGGCGATGGAGTTCTTCGACTGCATCAGGCGCTCGGCGATGCGCGCGCGCATGCGGGTCATCGGCACGCGCTCTTCCGGACGCGCGCCGGCGGCCGAACCCACGCCGCCGGACTTGGCGTAGTTGAGGATGTCTTCCTTGGTCACCGCGCCCTTGCGGCCGGTGCCTTCGACCTGCGCAGCGTCGACGCCCTGGGTGTTGGCGGCGAAGCGCGCGCCCGGCGGCAGCTGGTCGTTGGCCGACGGCGCGGCGGCGGGCTTGGCGGTCTCGGTCTTGGCCGGGGCGGCG
>NZ_LXSD01000660.1:0-1258 GCF_017168095.1 Lysobacter enzymogenes
CAGCCTGCGCGAGCCGCCGGTGAATCCCGGCAGCGGCCCGCGCGGCGCGCTGCGCGTGCTCGACGCGATGGTGCGCTGGTACGCCCAGCCGCCGGCCGAGGACGCGGGCCTGGAGGTCGCGCTCGACCACGCCGCGCGCCTGCTGCGCCCCGGCTCGCGCATGGTGGTGCTGGCCGAACCCGGCAGCGTCGCCGCGCTGCCGCAGCGGCGCTGGGCGGTGCTGGCCCAGCACCACGAAGTGATCGTGCTGCTGCTGACCGACCCGATCGAAACCGCGCCGCCGGCTGCGGCATTGCCGTTCAGCCGCGACGGCCAGCGCATCGAACTGGACCTCGGCGCGCCGGCGCAGCGTCAGCGCTGGCATGCCAACTTCGTCGGCCCGGTCGAGGCGGCGCTGGAAAAATTGCCGGCGCGCGGCGTGCGCGTGCAGGCGCTGTCGACCGATGCGGCCAGCGAAGCCTGGCTGCCGCTGCTGGGCCGCGCGCGCCCGCTGGTGGCCTGATGGCGGCGCCGCAAACCCTGGCCCTGCGCGACGTGCACCTGCCCGGCGCGCCGTCGTGGTGGCCGCTGGCGCCGGGCTGGTGGCTGCTGCTGGCGGCGCTGGCGGCGTTGTCGCTGGCGCTGTGGTGGTGGCAGCGCCGCCGCAGCCGGCGCCGGCGCGAAGCCGAACGCGTGTTCGACGAGGCGCTCGCCGCGGCGACCACGCCGGTGGCCGAAGTCGCGGCGATTTCCGAACTGCTGCGCCGCGCCGGCCGCCGCCGCGACCGCGGCGCCGACACCCTGAGCGGGCCGGAGTGGCTGGAATTCCTCGATCGCGGCAGCAAGCGCAGCGACTTCGCCGAAGGCCCCGGGCGCCTGCTGCTGGAAGGCGGCTACCGGCGCCAGGTCGATCCGGCCCAGGTGCGCGCGCTGCGCGAACTGGCGCGGCGCCGCTTCCTGCAGTGGATGGGCGTGCGCGCATGAGCCTGTCGATGTCGAACCTGGGCTTGCCTGGCGCGCCGCTGTCGAGTGCGCCGCTGTCGCGCGCGCTTCGGGCAAGGTCGCCGCTGCCGAATCCGCTTGCGTCGGGTCCGCAGCGATGACCGCGCTGACCTCGCTGTTCGCCGACTGGCGCGACCTGCTGGCCTGGCCGTGGTGGCTGGCGGCATTGCCGTTGCCGCTGCTGGCGCGCTGGCTGCTGCCGCCGGCGCGCGACGGCTCGGCGGCGTTGAAGGTGCCGTTCGGCGCGCGCCTGGACGCGATCGCCGCGGCCGGCGGG
>NZ_LXSD01000661.1:0-574 GCF_017168095.1 Lysobacter enzymogenes
GGCATCGGCCGCAGCGCCGGCGTGGGCCTCGGCGGCGCCGGCTTCGGCCAGCGCGCGCGCCGAATCGGTCTGCACCGGCGCGTCGGCAACGGGCGCCGCGTTCGCTTGCGTGGCGGCGGCCAGGGCGGCGGCATCGATGATCAGCGCGGACGGGTCGCCCGGCAGGGCCGGCGCGGCGTCGTTCGCCAGGGCCGGGACGGTGTGCGCGGCCAGAGCCAAAGCCAGCGCGAGAGGGAGTGCGTGGGGGCGCATGGTTGCAGTCTAGTCTTCCGGGACAGCGGTGGGGGCGGCCAGGCCACGTCCGTGGGCGTCGGCGACCGCAACGATGGGAGAGGGGCGACAGCGATCCGGCGGCGCGTCCTCAGCGTCCGAAACCGAGCGAATCGTCGAGGCGGTAGGCCGCGCGCAGCTCGGCCAGCCCGGTCGGCTCGCCGACCACGGCCACGCCCGGCGCCTGCGCGGCCAGTTCGGCCAGCAGCGCCAGGCCGGCGCTGTCGACCGAGGCCACCTGGGTCAGGTCGAAACGGCGCGTGCCGGGCGCGAGCGGCCGCGCCTGCGGCCACAGCGCGGCCGC
>NZ_LXSD01000662.1:0-847 GCF_017168095.1 Lysobacter enzymogenes
GCGGCCCGGCCGCGCGCGCGGCCGGCGCGCCGCGCCTGGAATCGATTCGCCCGGCCGCCTCGGAGCTGCTGCGCGCCGCGCGCCTGGGCGATGCCTTGCGCATCGAAGGCCGCAACCTGCAGGCCGCCGACGCCGAACTGGTGTTCGAGCATCCGCGCGCGGCCGCCGCACGCACGCTGCCGGTCGCCGCCACCGCCAGCGCGCTCGCGCTGGACGCGCAACTGCCCGCCGCCGGCGTCGACGCCGGCGCGATGGCCGACTGGATCGCCGGCTTCTACGCGGTGCGCCTGCGCCTGGCGCCGGCGGACCAGCCGGCCATCGCCAGCGCGCCGATCGCGATGATGCTGGCGCCGCGCGTCGAGGTCAGCCCGCTCAACGCCGCGCCCGGCGCATTCGCGCTGACCCTGCGCTGCAGCCCGCGCCTGCTGCCCGAACAGCACGCCGGCGTGCGCGTGCGCTTCGGCGGCGACGAACTGCTGGCCGACAGCATCCAGACCCCGGCCGATCCCGAACAACCCACCACGATCGAGGTCAACGTACCCGCGGCCCTCGCCGTGGCCGGACGCTATCCGGTGATCGTGCGCGTCGACGGCGTGGAGAGCATCGCCGCGGTCGCCGACGACCAGGGCGTGTTCGGCTTCGATCCGCAGCAGACCGTGGTGATCGCGTGAGGAGCGCCGCGCCCATGCCCGACACCGCCCACCACGAGCGCGAACGCTGGATCGAGGACAACAACGATTACCTCGCCGCGTCCCTGCATTGGCTGCGCCTGCGCCTGCAACAGTTGGCCGCGCCGCCGCCCGAGCCGGCGTCCGCGCAGCGCGCGCCGGCGCCCGGCCGGCCGCAA
>NZ_LXSD01000663.1:0-8762 GCF_017168095.1 Lysobacter enzymogenes
GACGCTCGCAGCGGCGCCGCGCGGCGAGCGCATGCCGCTGTCGTACGCGCAGCGCAGCCTGTGGACGCTGGACCGGATCGACGCGACCGGCGCGGCCGGCGCCGCCTACAACCTGCCGATCGCGTTGCGCGCCGACGGCGCGCTCGACCTCGACGCGCTGCGGCGCGCGCTGGCCGAACTGAGCCGCCGCCACGAGAGCCTGCGCACCGCGTTCCGCCGCGACGGCGCCGAGCTTTACGCGCAGATCCTGCCGGCGCAGGCGCTGGAACCGGAACTGCACGACCTGGCCGCGCTGGCGCCGGCCGAGCGCGAGGCCGAAGCCGCGCGCCTGCAGCAAGGCGAAATGCGCCACCGCTTCGACCTCGCCGCCGGCCGGCTGTTGCGCGCGCTGCTGCTGCGGTTCGACCCGCAGCGGCATCTGCTGATCCTGACCACCCACCATATCGCCGCCGACGGCTGGTCGGCGGCGCTGCTGGTCGACGAACTGCGCGCGCTGTACCACGCCTATGCCGACGGCGGCGCTTCGCCGCTGCCCGAGCCGGCGCTGCAGCACGCCGACCACGAGGCCTGGCAACGCGCGCGCATGGACGAAGCAGCGTTGGCCCAGCGCGCCCAGCGCAGCCGCGAGCGCCTGCACGGCGCGCCGACGGTGCTGGAACTGCCGGCCGACCGCGCGCGTCCGCCGGCGCAGTCCTACCGCGGCGCGCTGCACCGCTTCGTCCTGCCCGCGTCGCTGCGGCAAGCGCTGCAGGCCTTGAGCGCGCAGCACGACGCCACCCTCTACATGACCCTGCTGGCCGGCTTCAACGCCTTGCTGGCGCGGCTGTCCGGCGCCGACGACATCCTGACCGGCTCGCCGCTGGCGCTGCGCGCCGAGCCGGGCCTGGAACAGGTGGTCGGGCCGCTGCTCAACACCGTGGTGCTGCGGCTGCGCCTGGGCGACGATCCGAGCTTCGCCGAACTGCTGGCGCGCGCGCGCGCGACCACCCTGGACGCGTACGACGAACAGGACCTGCCGTTCGAGCGCGTGGTGACCGAACTGCGGCCGCCGCGCGATCTGTCGCGCCCGCCGCTGGTGCAGGCGCTGTTCTCGCTGCAGAACTATCCCGCCGCGGCCGCGCCGGCGAGCGCGCTGTGGCAGCGCGCGCACAGCCCGTGGAGCCACGCCAAATACGATCTGTCGCTGTACGTCGAGGAAACCGCCGACGGCTTGGCCTGCGAGTGCGAATACGCGACCGACCTGTTCGACGCGGCCACCGTGGAAGGCTGGTGCGCGCAATGGGCGGCGCTGCTGGCGGCCGCAGCGGCCGATCCGCAGGCGCGCCTCAGCCGTCTGGTGCCCGTGGCCGACGAAGGCGCGGCCGCTGCCGACGATGCCGCCGCCGCCGCCGACGGCAATCGCGCGCTCGCGGGCTACGACCGCCTTTCGATCCCGGCGCTGATCCGCGAACAGGCGCGGCAACGCCCGCACGCCGTCGCGGTCGGCTGCGGCGAGCGCAGCCTGAGCTACGCCGAACTCGAGCGCCGCAGCAGCGCGCTGGCGCGGCGCCTGCGCGCCGCCGGCGTCGGCCCCGGCGAGCGGGTCGGCATCTGCGTGGAACGTTCGGTCGAACTGAGCGTGGCGCTGCTGGCCGCGCTCAAGTCCGGCGCCGCCTACGTGCCGCTGGACCCGGCCTATCCGCAATCGCGCCTGGACTACATGATCGGCGACAGCGGCCTGCGCTGCGTGCTCTGCGATCGCGCCGGCGCGCCGCGGGCGGCGGCGACGCTTCCGCGCGAGCGCCTGATCGCCGTCGACGACCTCCCCGACGGCGACGCTGCGGCGGCCGGCGAGGGCGACGACGCGTTCGGGTACGAACGCCCCGCCGACGGCGTCGCCTACGTCATCTACACCTCCGGCAGCACCGGCCGCCCCAAGGGCTGCGTGATCACCGACCGCGGCCTGCTCCATCTGCTGCACGCACTGGCCGAGCGTTTCGGACTCGGCCCCGACGACTCGCTGCTGGCGGTGACGCCGTACAGCTTCGACATCGCCGGCCTGGAACTGCTGATGCCGCTGCTGCGCGGCGCGCGCGTGCACATCAGCCCGGCCGGACACGCGCGCGATGCCGCGCGCCTGGCGCGCAGCATCCGCGAACTGCGCCCGACCTTGATGCAGGCGACGCCGGCGACCTGGCAGATGCTGCACCGCGCCGGCTGGCGCAACGACACCGGCATGCAGGTGCTGTGCGGCGGCGAAGCGCTGCCCGAGCCGCTGCGCGAAGCGCTGGCCCAGGGCGGCCCGGCGTGGAACCTGTACGGCCCGACCGAAACCACGATCTGGTCGACGCTCGACGCGATCTCGGCCGATTCGCCGGTCACCATCGGCCGGCCCATCGCCAACACCCGGGTCTACGTGCTCGACGCGGCGATGGCGCCGGTGCCGGCGGGCGAGGAAGGCGATCTGTACATCGGCGGCGACGGCGTCGCCCGCGGCTACTGGAACCGGCCGGCGCTGACCGCGCAGAGTTTCCTCGCCGATCCGTTCTCGGTCGGCGGGGTGATCTACCGCACCGGCGACCGCGCGCGCTGGCGCGCCGACGGACGCCTGGACTACCTCGGCCGCGCCGACGCCCAGATCAAACTGCGCGGCTTCCGCATCGAGCTGGGCGAGATCGAAGCCGAGCTGGCGCGGCATCCGCAGATCGACCTGTGCGCCTGCGCGGTGAATCGCGACGGCGAGCCGCAACTGGTCGCCGCGTTCGTCGCGGCCGCCGGCGCGCGACCCGGGCGCCGCGAGCTGCAGGACTTCCTGCGAGCGCGCCTGCCCGAACACATGATCCCGGCGCGTTTCGTCGCGGTGCCGGCGCTGCCGCTGACCGCGAACGGCAAGACCGACCGCAACGCCGTCGCCGCATTGAGCGAAGCCGAAGCGGCGCCGGCGGCCGGGCAGGGCGAACTGGCGCCGCGCCTGCTGGCGCTGTGGCGCGAGGCGCTCGGCCGCGACGAGGTCGACTGCGACGAAGGCTTCTTCGAACAGGGCGGCAGCTCGATGCAGGCGGTGATCCTGGCCGAGCGCATCGCCGCCGAGCTGGCGCCGGGGTTCGAGGTCACCTCGTTGTTCGAGTTCGGATCGCTGTCGCGCCTGACCGAGCATCTGCAGGCGCAGGCGCTGCCGCCCACCGCGCCAGTGCGGCAGTCCGAGCCGGCGCGGCCCGCGGCCGCGGCGCAGGCCGGCCCGGGCCTGCCCGCGTATTACGCCGACAGCGTCGCCATCGTCGGCATGTCCTGCGCGTTCCCGGGCGCGCGCGATCACGACGAGTTCTGGGCCAACCTGCTGCAGGGCCGCGAGAGCATCGAGCGCATTCCCGACGCGGAACTGCGCGCGCTCGGCGTTCCCGCGCACGTGCTGGCCGATCCGAACTACGTCGCGGTGCGCTCGGATCTGGCCGGGCGCGACCTGTTCGACGCGGATTTCTTCAACGTGTCCGAACGCGACGCGCAGTTGATGGATCCGCAGCTGCGGCTGCTGCTGACCCACGCGTGGCGGGCGATCGAGGACGCCGGCTACCGCGTCGGCGAGATCGCCGACACCGCGGTGTTCGCCACCGCCAGCAACAGCGCCTACCACGCGCGCCTGCTCGCCTCGGCGCCGGCCTCGGCGCAGAGCATCGAGCAGTACGTGGGCTGGATCATGGCCCAGAACGGCACCCTGCCGGCGGTGATCTCGCACAAGCTCGGCCTGCGCGGGCCGAGCCTGTTCGTGCATTCCAACTGTTCCTCGTCGCTGAGCGCGCTGGATCTGGCGCGGCGGCGGCTGCTGGAAGGCGAATGGCGCCACGCCCTGGTCGCGGCCGCGCGCGTGGCCAGCTTCGAGGGCGCCGGCTACGTCCACCAGGACGGCATGAACTTCTCCAGCGACGGCCGCCTGCGCGCGTTCGACGCCGCCGCCGACGGCGCGGTCGGCGGCGAGGGCGTGGCGGTGCTGTTGCTCAAGCGCGCCGCCGACGCCATCGCCGACGGCGACCACGTCTATGCGCTGCTGCGCGCCAGCGCGGTCAACAACGACGGCGGCGACAGCGCCGGCTTCTACGCGCCCAGCGTCGCCGGCCAGCGCGCGGTGATCGAGCGCGCCCTGGCCGCGGCCGACATCGCGCCCGAATCCATCGCCTATGTCGAAGCGCACGGCACCGGCACGCCGCTGGGCGACCCGATCGAAGTCGCCGCGCTGTCGCAGGCCTACGGCCGCCACACCCAGGCGCGGCAGTTCTGCGGGATCGGATCGGTCAAGACCAACATCGGCCACCTCGATACCGCCGCCGGCCTGGCCGGCTGCATCAAGGCGGCCTTGAGCCTGTCGCGCGGGCGGATTCCGGCGACCCTGCATTTCCGCACCGCCAACCCCGCGCTCAAGCTCGAGCAATCGCCGTTCTACGTGGTCGATGCGGCGCAGGCCTGGACCGGCCCGCGGCCGCACCGCGCCGCGGTCAGCTCGATGGGCGTCGGCGGCAGCAATGCGCACGCGATCCTGGAGGAGTGCGCGGCCGCCGCCAGCGGCGACGAACTCGCGCCGGGGCCGTGGCTGTTCCCGCTGTCGGCGCGCGATCCGCATTGCCTGCGCGCCAGCGCCGAGCGCCTGCTCGCGTTCGTGGCGGGCGCGCCGTCGCTGCCGGGTCTGGCGTTCACCCTGCAGGCCGGGCGCGAACCGATGCCGCACCGGCTGGCGATCCTCGCCGCCGATGCGCAGGAACTGCAGGCGCGGCTGCGCGGCTATCTGCGCGGCGACGCCGCCGCGGGCGTTTACAGCGGTCACGCCGCGCGGGCCGCGGCCGGCGACCGCACCGGCAATCGAAGCGACGATCCGGCCGGCGCCGAACTGCAGACCGCGCTGGCGCGCTGGGCGGCGCAGGGCCACTACGATCAGCTCGCTTCGCTGTGGGTCAACGGCTTCGCCTTCGATTGGCGCGCGCTGTACCCGAACGGCGCGCCGCGCCGGATCAGCGCGCCGACCTATCCGTTCAATCCGCGCCGGTTCTGGCTCGATACCCTCGATGCGCCCGCCGCTGCGGCGGCGCCGGCGCCCGTGCCCGCGACCGCAGCGGTGCAACTGTTCGCCGAGCGCTGGGACCGCGCCGCCGACGCACCGGCGGCGTGGCCGCACCGGCAATGTCTGGTGCTGTGCGATTTCCCCGCCGATGCGCCGCTCGCGCGCGCGCTCGCCGGGCGCGCGTCCGGCTCAGACCTGCGCAGCCTGCCGCGCAGCGACGCCAGCGTCGGCGCGCGTTGCCTCGCCCACGCCGAAGCCTTGCTGGAACTGCTGCGCGAGACCGCCGCCGCGGCGCCGGCGTTGCTCCGGCTGGTGCTGCCGGCCGACGACGACGGCGCGCTGTACGCCGCGCTGGCCGCATTGCTGCTGAGCGCGAAACGCGAATACGACCGGCTCGAGGTGCAGATCCTGCGCGTGGCCGCCGATGCCGATGCGCAGGCCCTGGCGGCGCTGCTGCTGGACGCGCCGCCGCCGGCCGCGCGGCAGCTGCGCGACTATGGCTCGCCAAGCCCGCGCACGCGCCGATTCGAGGCCGTGCGCGAACGCGACGGCGGCGCGCCGCCGTGGCGCGACGGCGGCCGTTATCTGATCGCCGGCGGCGCCGGCCGGCTCGGCCTGCTGCTGGCGCGGGAGATCGCCGCGGACCTGTGCAGCGGCCGCATCGTCCTGACCGGCCGCGGCGAACTCGCGGCGGATGCGGCCGCCGCGGTGGCGGCGCTGGCGACGCCGACCCTGCACGTCGAATACCGCCGCGCCGATATCGCCGATGCCGCCCAGGCCCAGGCCCTGCTGCAGTCGCTGCACGCGCAGTACGGCGGCCTCGACGGCATCGTCCACGCCGCCGGCGTGCTCGACGACGGCTACCTCGCGCGCAAGCGCGCCGGACAGGCGCGCGCGGTGCTGGCGCCGAAGGTGAGCGGGCTGGAAAACCTCGACCGCGGCCACGGCGCGGCGGCGCTGGATTTCCTGATCTGCTTCGGCTCGATCGGCGGCGCGCTCGGCAGCGCCGGCCAGAGCGATTACGCCGCGGCCAACGCCTTCATGCGCGGCTACGCCGCGGCGCGCAACGCCCGCGCCGCGCGCGGCGAACGCTACGGCCGCGCGCTGTGCATCGACTGGCCGTACTGGCGCGACGGCGGCATGCGCCTGTCGGCGCAGGCCGAGGCGGAACTCGCCCAGGCCGGGCTGGCGCCGCTGCAGGCGCGCGACGGGCTGGCGGCGCTGCGCCGCGCCTGGAACAGCGGCGAGTCCTGCGTGACGGTGCTGGCGGGCGAACCCGCGGCGGTGGCCGCGCTGCTGGACGGGCACGAATCGCGCGTGTCGCCGGCCGCAACGACGGCGCAGACGAGCGCCGACGAAGCAAGCGACGGGCTTGCGCGCGCGGCCGTGCGGCGCCTGGTCGAAGTGTTCGCCGAGGTGTCGAAGATCGACCCCGCGCGGATCGACCCGGAGCAGGCGCTGGAAGCGTTCAGCATCGACTCGATCATGATCGCCCAGCTCAACCAGCGGCTGGCCGGCGCGTTCTCGGGGCTGTCCAAGACCTTGTTCTATCAGTACCGCACGCTGGCCGAGATCGGCGAGCACCTCGCCGCCGACCACGCGCAGGCCTGCCTGCGCTGGAGCGGCGCTGCGGCCGGCGCCGCGCAGGCCGTGGCGGCGATCGCGACCGCAATCGAAACCCGGATCGACGCCGAAGCGCCGCGCGCGACCGCGCTGGCCGCCGCCGCACCGGCCAGCGCGCGCCGCGCGAGCTCGTCCGCGCGCGAGCCCATCGCCATAGTCGGCCTCGCCGGACGCTATCCGCACGCGCGCGATCTGGATCAGTTCTGGCGCAACCTGCGCGCCGGCCGCGACAGCGTCGGCCCGATCCCGGCCCAGCGCTGGTCGCTGGACGGCTTTTTCTGCGCCGATCCGGACAGCGCCGTCGCCCGGCGCATGAGCTACAGCCGCTGGGGCGGCTTCCTGGAAGGCTTCGCCGAGTTCGATCCGCTGTTCTTCGGCATCGCCCCGGCGCAGGCGCTGGACATGGATCCGCAGGAGCGGCTGTTCCTGCAGACCTGCTGGCAGGCGCTGGAAGACGGCAACTACACCCGCCAGCGGCTGGCGCAGCGCCACCGCGGCCGGGTCGGCGTGTTCGCCGGCATCACCAAGACCGGGTTCGAGCTGCATGCGCGCGATCTGGCCGCGCAGGGCGATCCGGCCACGCCGTACACCAGCTTCAGTTCGGTCGCCAACCGGGTCTCGTATCTGCTCGACCTCAACGGACCGAGCTTCCCGATCGACACCATGTGCTCGGCGTCGCTGACCGCGATCCACGAAGCCTGCGAGCACCTGCTGCGCGACGAGTGCGAACTGGCCCTGGCCGGCGGCGTCAACCTGTACCTGCATCCCTCGACCTATGTCGGGCTGTGCTCGCAGCGCATGCTGTCCACCGACGGCCGCTGCCGCAGCTTCGGCGCCGACGCCAGCGGCTTCGTACCGGGCGAGGGCGTCGGCGTGGTCCTGCTCAAGCCGTTGTCGGCGGCCGAACGCGACGGCGACCGCATCCACGGCACGATCCTGGCCTCGGGCATCAACCACGGCGGACGCACCCACGGCTATACCGTGCCCAATCCGCGCGCGCAGCGCGATCTGGTCCGCGACACCCTGGCCCGCGCCGGCGTCGGCGCCGACCGAATCGGCTGCGTGGAAGCCCACGGCACCGGCACCGCGATGGGCGATCCGATCGAAGTCGAGGGCCTGAGCCAAGCCTTCGCCGCGACCACCGCGAACACCGGGTTCTGCGCGCTGGGGTCGGTCAAGTCGAACATCGGCCACCTCGAGGCCGCCGCCGGCATCGCCGGTTTGACCAAGGTGCTGCTGCAGTTCCGCCACGGCGAGCTGGCGCCGACGCTGCACAGCGAGCGGCCGAATCCGGACCTCGATCTGGCCGCGACGCCGTTCGTGCTGCCGCAGCGCGCCGAACCGTGGCCGCGTCCGCACGCGCGCGACGGCGTGCCGGCGCTGCGCACCGCCACCGTGTCCTCGTTCGGCGCCGGCGGCGCCAACGCCTTCCTGGTCGTGCAGGAATATCCGCATGCCGCTGCGCCCAAGCCGGCGACGCCGGCGTCCGCGCCAGCGCTGTGGGTGTTGTCGGCGCGCCGCGCCGACCGCCTCGCCGAGTACGCGCGGCGCCTGGCCCAGGCGCTGGAGCAGGGCGACTACGGCGACGCCGACCTCGGCGCGATCGCGGCCACCTTGCAGCTCGGCCGCGAAGCGATGGAACACCGCCTGGCGTTCGCCGCCTCGTCGCTGGCGCAGGCGATCGCGATCCTGCGCGGCTACGCCGAAGGGCGCGCGCCCGTTGACGCCCTGCATGTCGGCAAAGCCGGGCGCGACGGCGCCGCGGCGGCGCACACCGTCGAGGCGTTGCTGCGCGAAGGCCGCTACGAGCCGGCGCTGGCGGCCTGGGTCGCGGGCGCCGCGCCGGACTGGTCCGCGCTGTATGCGCAAACGCCGGCGCTGGTGGCGTTGCCGACCTATCCGTTCGCCGAAGAGACCTACTGGCCGGTCGCGGCACCGGCAGCGCTCGCCGGCGCGGCCGAGACCGCGGCCGAACCACGCTTCGCGATGGCCGAAGGCGCGCGCCTGCTGACGCCCGAATGGCAGGACGCCGCGGCGCCCGATGCGCCGGCGCCCGCGGGCGAGTGGCTGGTGATCAACGCCAGCGCCGCGCAGTTGCGCGCGCTCGCGGCGC
>NZ_LXSD01000664.1:0-2608 GCF_017168095.1 Lysobacter enzymogenes
CGCGCGCTGCGCGCCGGCGACCGCCTGCCGCTGGGCCCGCAGCGCGCGCTCGCGGTCGAGGCGCCGCGCGCGAGCGGCTGGTGGATCGATCCGGATTTCGAGCTCGACCCGCACGCCCCGATCCGCTACCGCCCGACCGAGTGCTCCGCCCTGGCCGAGGCCGCCGCGCGTTTCGGCGACAGCGGCTGGCGGGTCGATCCGGCCAGCGACCGGCAAGGCCTGCGCTTGGTCGGCGACGCGCTGGAGGGCGTGGTCGCGGCCGCCGGCGGCGTGTCCGAACCGGTCGCGCCGGGCACCATCCAGTTGCCTGCCGACGGCCGTCCGATCGTACTGCTCGCCGATGCGCAGACCGTCGGCGGTTATCCGCGCCTGGGCCACGTGATCGCCGCCGACCTGCCGCGGCTGGCGCAGGCTCGCCCCAATACCAAGTGGTACTTCCGCAGCTGCGACGAAGCCGAGGCGCGCGCGGCGCGCGCGGCCGCGGCCGCGGAGCTGGCGCGACTGCGCTGGGCCATCGCCGACCGCCTCGACGGCCGCTGAGTCCGCACGCCGGCGCCGATCCGCGCGGAACGCGGATGCCTTTGTCGCCAGTGGTTCGCGCCGCTACCGCAGCGGTTCGATGCGCATCGATTGCACTTTAATTCCACGCAAATCTGCTATCGATCGCGCCACAGCGCAGATCCGATGTGCGCAATCATCAAGCAGATGCACAGGAAACATGCCAACCCGTAATTGCGCATCCCCCTACATGATCAAATGCCATGTCGCGGAACCGATTTTTCGGAGGGTGTGTTATCGACAATTGCACGTGTTTGGCGTATCTCTTTGCGCAATCGAATGTCAGCCGCGAAGACGGGGCTAACGGAAATCCCATCGTCCTGCCGAAACCGACCCGGACATGACTCAAGAAGGCTCCTCGCCCGATCCGACCGCCGCAGCGCCTGCCCGGGACGAATTCGAATTCCCCCAAGCCACCCTGGACTCGGTGACCCAGCTCATCGTCGCCGCCCAGAACGGCCAGCCGGGCGCGTGGGACCGCGTCTACACCCTGCTCTACAAGGATCTGCACGAGGCCGCCTCGCTGCAGATCCGGCGGCGCTGGCGGCGCGGCAGCAAGCGCTCGCCGACCTCGCTGATCAACCGCACCTGGCTGCGACTGAACCAGGACAAGCTCAACCTCAACAACCGCCAGCACCTGCTCGCGGTGCTGTCGCAGGCGATGCGCTACGCGCTGCTCGACGAGGTGCGCCGGCTCAAGCGGCTCAAGTACGAGGAAAGCTATCTGGCCGACAAGGCCGACCCGAACTACGAGCCGTCCTACGATCCGGACCTGGACCAGTTGCTGGCGATCGACCGCGCCCTGGAAGCGCTCAGCGCGGTCGAGCCGCGCCTGACCCAGTTGGTGGAAATGCGCTACTTCGCCGGCATGAGCGATATCGAGATCGGCGAGGTGCTGGGCCTGACCGACCGCACCATCCGCCGCGACTGGCGCAAGGCGCGCGCGTTCCTCGCCGCGCATCTGCGCACGCCGTCGGACCTGGACGGCGAGGACGACGCGGCCTGAGCGCGCCTTCGCATCGCCCGACCCGCCGCGCCGCCCCGCGCGCATGAACGCCGCCACCGCCCGCGCCCTGAGCCTGTTCGACGAATTCGTCGAGCTGCCCGCGCCGCTGCGCGCGCAGCGGCTCGCCGCGCTGGCCGCGGCCGAGCCGCACACCCATGCCGCCTTGTTGCGCCTGCTCGACGCCGACGCCGACGATGCCGCCGGCGTGCTCGAGCGCTCGCCGGCGCGCGTGCTCGCCGACCTGCACGAACGCGAGCGCGGCCGCGAATCCGTGGCCGCGTCGCCGCCCGCGCCGGAACCGGCCGACCTGCGCGTCGGCGCGCGCCTGGGCGCCTGGCGCATCGACCGCATCGTCGGCCGCGGCGGCATGGGCACGGTGTACGCCGCCCATCGCGACGACGGCCAGTACCAACAGCGCGTGGCGATCAAATGCCTGCGCGCCGAACTCGACTCGCCGCTGCTGGTCGCGGCGATGCGCGAGGAACGCAACCTGCTCGCGCGCCTGGACCATCCCGGCATCGCCGCGCTGGTCGACGGCGGCGTCGACGGCGACGGCCGGCCGTGGTTCGCCCTGCGCTATGTCGAAGGCGAACCGATCGACGCCTGGTGCGACCAGCGCCGCCTCGGCATCGAGGCGCGCGTGGACTTGCTGCTGCAGGTCTGCGACGCGGTCGCCTACGCCCATGCGCAGGGCGTGCTGCATCGCGACCTCAAGCCGTCGAACGTGCTGATCACCAGCGAGGGGCGCGCGCAACTGCTCGACTTCGGCCTGTCCGCGCAACTGGGCCCGCTGCGCGAGGCGCCGGGCGAACTGCCGGCGCTGACCCCGCACTACGCCGCGCCGGAAGCGCGCCAGCACGGCGCGCAGGGCCCGGCCACCGACCTGTACGCGCTGGGCGTGCTGAGCTACCGCTTGCTCGGTGGGCACTGGCCGACGCCGCTGCACGGCCTGCGCCCGCTGATGCCCGGCGCCGACTCCGGCGCGCCGGTGGCGATGGACGGCCTGCTCGGCGCGCGTCCCGGCGACGCCGCCCTCGCCCGCCA
>NZ_LXSD01000665.1:0-212 GCF_017168095.1 Lysobacter enzymogenes
CGGATTTATTGGGCGTAAAGCGAGTGCAGGCGGTTCAATAAGTCTGATGTGAAAGCCTTCGGCTCAACCGGAGAATTGCATCAGAAACTGTTGAACTTGAGTGCAGAAGAGGAGAGTGGAACTCCATGTGTAGCGGTGGAATGCGTAGATATATGGAAGAACACCAGTGGCGAAGGCGGCTCTCTGGTCTGCAACTGACGCTGAGGCTCGAA
>NZ_LXSD01000666.1:0-1060 GCF_017168095.1 Lysobacter enzymogenes
CCGCGTGGCGACCATGCCGCCGTCGGCGCGCAGGACGTCGTCGATGAATTCTTCCTTGAACTCTGTTCCGCGGTGGGCGACGACGAATTCCTTGTTATCGCCTCGCTGGAAAATAACCCCCTGATAGCCCGAAGATTTGTTCTCGGCAATTTCGATCACATCGAACCTGACTCCGCCGATCTTTACCGAACGATCCCCATCCGATGCCGGCTGCGGGATTTTGTATGCCGCCTCACTGAGTTCCGCGTACTGGATACTGCTAACGGTCATGGCCAGATTCCTTGGCGCTGAAAGTAATGGCGAAGAACTTGGATGGATCGCTTCCGTAAAGTGCGGTCGCGTGCGGAACTTCCATCGATCTTTCGACTTCGTCGTAGACGTCGCTGACAGGGGTTCCGTATTTTTCGCGCCGGGCGTACATGATGACGGGCTTCAACTCCGTCGCATCCGGCATGTCTATGGTCGTCGCGAATCTTCTTTCTCCCTTCGCACCAGTCGGCTTGAGAGACAAGGTCACCCCCTCGATTTCCCAGGTGCAAACACCACGCCCGAAGTAGTCTTTGGCCACCATCCCATCGAGATAAACATCGAACTGGAATTCCGATTCCGCCATTTTTCTGACAGGGAGCGAAACCACCTCGCGATCCGGCGTGGGAAACGTCCCCGAAATCGGCTCTGCCGGCGGCATGCATTGCTGCGTGGGACCGATCTTGTACTGCACGCTCGCCGTCGCCACCCGAAACGGCCCAGGCGCCCCATCGACCTTCGCCGTCACCACATACTTCTGCCGCGGGTTCGGATTGCGCTCGTACTTCGGATCCTTGACCGCGTTGGAGCAGGCGCTCAGGCCCAACCCTATCGCCGCAACAACGATCGCGCCGCCCAACAGGCTTCTGGTTTTCATCGCAGCAGTCCTATATCGCCCACCCGGTCGAGCGCGCGCTCGTTGTTGGCGTAGCCGGCGCCCGCCAGCGTCGCGATGTCGTGCCGGCTGGCATAGACCTTGACCTCGCCGTAGTGATGGCTGGCGGAGCTGACGAAGTCGGCCGCCATGACGTGG
>NZ_LXSD01000667.1:0-12961 GCF_017168095.1 Lysobacter enzymogenes
CGCGCCGGCGAGCGGCAGCGCCTGGACCTGGCCGCCGCCGGCGGCCGCGTCGCCGGCCTGGCCCGCGGCGAGTACCGCCTGACCGTGTCCGCGCCGGGCTATCTGCCGGTGGTCACCACGGTCCACTCCGACGACTCGCTGGGCCTGCCGACCACGGTGTGGCTGGCGCCGAAGCTCGAATCCGAGGCGCTCGACCTGCTCGCGCTCAAGGCCGCCGAGTGCCGCGATTGCAGCGTGCTCAGCGGCCACGTCTACGACCAGCGCACGGGCCGGCCGCTGGCCGGCGCGCGCGTGCGCGGCGGCCTGGGCGAGCGCGCCGTCACCGATGCCGACGGTTACTTCGAAGTGCGCGGCAAGTTCGCCCAGGACGCGTCCAGGCACGAAGCGCTGCCGCCGACGACCTCGCTCGACATCGAAGCCCCGGGTTATCGCGCGCAGCGCCTGGAGGGCCTGTCGCTGGTCAACGATTCCAGCCACTTCGTCGTCGACCTGCAGCGCGGCAGCGGCCGCAGCGTGGAAAGGCGCGTGCACGCCCAGGCCGAGGACAACGCCGCGGCGCGGCGCGAGCGCGAGGCGCTGATGAGCCGGCTCGACACCGACAACGCCGGTCAGGCGATGCGCGCGGGCCAGACCGTGGCTGCAGCGCAGGTGTCGGCCGCGGCGGTGTCGGTGCCCTCGAGCATCCGCGTCGGCACCAGTTGCTCCGGGCGCTCGTGCTCGGGCGTGTCGATCTACAGCCTGGAGGATTACGTCGCCAAGGGCCTGGACGAAGAGTGGATCCCGTCGTGGCACGCGCAGTCGCTGGCTGCCGGCGCGGTCGCTTACCGCACCTACGGCGCCTACTTCGTCGCCCATCCGATCAGCAGCCGCTACGACATCTGCAACACCACCTCGTGCCAGGTGTTCAACGCCGACTCGGTTTCGGCCACCGTCGCCGCAGCCAGGGCCACCGCCGGAGTGATCCTCAGCCGCGACGGCAAGAGCGCGGCGTTCAGCGAATATTCCTCGGAAAACAACGCCTGGGACGACCCCGGCGACGGCCTGTCGTGCAGCAACAACGACCTGAGCTGCGGCAACGGCAACAACGGCTCGCCGCGCAACAACTGGCCTTGCCTGAGCGATTCGGTCGGCAAGGGCAAGGGCTGCTTCGGCCACGGCCGCGGCATGAGCCAGTGGGGCACCCAGCGCTGGGCGGCCAACAACGGCCGCGACTGGAAGTGGATCACCGACCACTACTTCAACAACAACGACAAGCCCGCCGGCATGCGCAACGCGTTCCGCTCCAACGGCGGCGGCTCCAGCCCCGGCGGCGCGCCGGGCACGGTCGACACCAACGGCACGCCGCTCAACGTGCGCTCCGGGCCGGGCACCTCGTACTCGGTGGTCGGCACGCTCGCCGACGGCAGCGGCGTGACCATCCAGTGCCAGACCGACGGCACCTCGGTCACCGGCACCTTCGGCACCAGCAAGATCTGGAACCGCATCGGCAGCGGTCGCTTCATTCCCGACGCCTACACCCAGACCGGCTCCGACTCCCGGGTCGCGCCGGATTGCTGAGCGGCGCGATCTGCACGCGGCGCGCGGCGCGATCGTCGCGCGCCGTCACTTCCCAACTCATCCAAGGACTTTCCGTGACCGCATTTTCCAGGACTCTGCTCGCGGCCGCGCTCGCCGTCGCGTGCGCGCCGGCGGCCTACGCCGGCAAACCCGCCGCCGCGCCCGATGCGCTGGCCGATCCGGCGCTGAGCGCGCGCGTGCGCGCCGAACAGGACGCGCTGCGCGCCGAGCGCGCGCAACTGCCGGCCTATTTCCGCCAGGCGTATGCGCGCTATCCGGCGATTCCCGCCGGCACGCTGGAAGCGCTGGCATACGTGGCCAGCCGCTGGCAGCACCTGCGCCCGGCCGCGAGCCAGGGGCATAGCGAAATGCCGCGCGCCTACGGCGTGATGGGCCTCTACCACGGCGAAGGCTTCGCCGATCAGGTCGGCGACGCCGCGCGCCTGCTCGGCGTGCCGCCATCGCGCATCCTCGCCGAGCCCTCGCTCAACATCCTCGCCGCGGCCGCCTTGCTCGACCGCGAGATCGGCCGCGACGGCGCGCTGCGCAAGCCCGATGCCGAAGCGCTGCGCCCGGCGCTGGAGCGCTACGCCGGCTTCGCCAAACCCGCGGCCGGCGCGGCCAGGAGCGCGATGGCCGACTACGCGCGCAGCAGCTTCGCTTACGACGTGTTGTTGACCCAGGATCGCGGCGTCGCCGGGCAAAACCTTGGGGAGCAGGGCATCGAGGTACCGGCGCGCGCGATCGCCTGGGAGCGCGCGTTCGACGCGCCCGCGCTGGTGCGCCTGCGCGCGCCGCTGCTGCGCCTGAACGCCGACGCCGACCGCATCGAGACCGCCGATTACTACGTCGATCCCGATACGCAGACCCTGCGCAGCAAGGATCCGAAGCTCGCCGCCGCCGCCAGCACCGACTACGCGCCGGCGCTGTGGGCGGCCTCGCCGTACCATTCCGAGCGCACGTCCTACGACTCGGCCACGATCCACACCGTGCAAGGTTCCTACGCCGGCAGCATTTCGTGGTTCCAGAACAATCCCGACCACGTCAGCATCCATTACCTGGTGCGCAGCAGCGACGGCCAGATCACCCAGATGGTGCGCGAGAACCGCGCGGCCCATCACGTGCTCTCGCACAACAAGACCACCTTGGGCATCGAGCACGAAGGCTATGTCGACAACGCGGCCTGGTACACCACCGCGATGTACAACGCCTCGGCCGGCATCGTCCGCCACTTCTGCGCCAAGTACGCGGCGATCGGCTGCGCGAGCGCGTTCCAGGGCCCGGCCGGCAGCGTGGTGCGGGTGTTGCCGGCCAGCGTCAAGGTGAAGGGCCACCAGCACTACAGCGGCAACGACCACACCGATCCGGGCAAGAACTGGGATTGGGCGCGCTACTACAAGCTGCTCAATCCCGGCGGCAGCACCCCGGGCGCCGCGGGCACCGTCGCCACCAACGGCACGCCGCTCAATGTGCGCTCCGGGCCGGGCACGTCGTATTCGGTGGTCGGCACGCTCGCCGACGGCGCCGGCGTGACCATCCAGTGCCAGACCAACGGCACCAGCGTCACCGGCACTTACGGCACCAGCAGCATCTGGAACCGCATCGGCAGCGGACGTTTCATTCCCGATGCCTACACCTACACCGGCTCGGACGGCCGCGTCGCGCCGGATTGCTGAGCCAACGCTCGCGGCGGCGGTGGCGCCGCAGCGTTTTATCGCGTCGAGGTGGGCGGGCGCGGCGGCGGCAGTTCTGCGCCGTCGCGCCCGTTTTTTCGCGGTGAATTTTTCGTATCGGCCGCGGGCGACTTCAGCCGTGCGCAGCGCCTGTCTCGCGTTTGACACGCCCCAGTCACGCCGGCCGCGCGACTATGAGCCGAGCTCGGCGGCGCGCGCATCCGCACTGCGCCGGCCCGGACGGGAGGCGAAGATGCGCAATGCACGGCGTTCCCAATCGCAACTCATCGCCATCGGCCAGAACGCGCCGTGGGTGATCGCCAGCCGGCTCGGCGCGCTCTCGCGCGCGGCGTCCACGCCCAGCGCGCGCGATGTCGGCGAACTGCAGCGCATGGTCGAAGAGAAATGGCTCGCGCTCGGCGACGGCTGGTGGCAGATGGCGGCGCAATGGTGGCAATGGCAGGCCGGCTGGTGGCTGCGCCCGCAACCGTGGCTGGGCCCGATCGGCGACGACCCGCTGCGCTGGTGGCAGGAGACGATGCGCGCCGGCGACGCGGTGCTGGCCAGCGGGCTGCGGCCGGTGGCGCGGACGGTTGCGCGAAATCGGCGGCGGCTCGCTGGGCGCAAGTGACCGATACGCGGGACGCGTTCAGCGCGGCCGGGCCGTGAATGCATTGAGACCGCAGGGCCGCTGAAATCCGTCCCAGGACCGTTTCGCGCCGACGGCGCCGCAGCGCCGTCATTACTAAGTTGAAACGATTTGTGTGCGCCCGTTGCAGCACCGACAGTACTAGGCTGATTGTTTCGTGATCGCCGGGTCGCGTCGCACCGAGGCCGCTTTGTGTGGTTGCAGGATCGGTTAGGCGGCGCGACAGCTCAATCTGGATTTAACCGCGGCGCGCGGCAGCGGTGCTGGCTGCGAACTGCGGATAAGAACTCCGCCGTCCGCCGCCTCTTTGAAAAATCATCCGCAAAACGTTTCGAAAGCCAGATTTCTTCGTCGTTATTTCGCTTCTAATTCTTACTTGGCAATGAACTGGCAACTTCGCGGAAGGCAACGAGCGCCGCTTCCAAGTGATCGATAATCTCCTGCGCCAGAACGTCCGGTGAGGGCAGGTTGTCGAGGTCGTCAAGGGTGTCGTCCTTGAGCCAGAAGATGTCCAGGCTGGCCTTGTCGCGGGCGATCAGGTCCTTGTAGTCGAAGTATCGGAAGCGCTCTGACTCCTTGCGCTTGTGGCGGTTGCTCGGGTTATAGGCTTCGACGAACTCCTGCAGGTCCTCGCGACGCAGTTGCTTGGTCTTCAGGGTGAAGTGCTTGTTGGTGCGCAGGTCGTAGATCCACACGCCCTTGGTATGGACCTTGCCGTCCTTGGGCTTGGCATCGAAGAACAGCACGTTCGCCTTGACGCCCTGTGCATAGAAGATGCCGGTAGGCAGGCGCAGCAGGGTATGGACGTCGCAGGTTTCCAGCAGCTTGCGTCGGATCTTCTCGCCGGCGCCGCCTTCGAACAGCACGTTGTCCGGCAGCACGACCGCGGCCTGGCCGGTGGCCTTGAGCATCGAGACGATGTGCTGGAGGAAGTTGAGCTGTTTGTTGGACGTGGTCTGCCAGAAGTCGATGCGCTCGTAGGTGAGCGCGTCGCGGTCTTCCTCGCCGTCCTCGTTGGTGATGGTCATGCTGCTCTTCTTGCCGAAGGGCGGATTGGCCAGCACGTAGTCGAACCTCTGTTTGGGCTCGGAAATCAGCGCGTCGGAGCGGTCCACCGTCGGCTCGCCATCGAGGTCGCCGACGTTGTGAAGGAACAGGTTCATCAGGCACAGGCGGCGGGCGGAGGCGACGATCTCGTTGCCGAAAAAGGTGTTGTGGCGTAAGAACTGCTTCTGTTTCTTGTCCAGCGACAAGCCTTTGCGGTTCAGCCACTCGTAGGCACCGAGGAAGAAACCTCCCGTGCCGCAGGCCGGATCGGCGATGGTCTTGCCGGGCTCGGGCTGCACGCACTCGACCATGGCCTGGATCAACGGGCGCGGGGTGAAGTACTGGCCGGCACCGCTCTTGATGTCTTCGGCGTGCTTCTTCAGCAGGCCTTCGTACATATCGCCCTTGACGTCGATCTCAAGGCCGAGCCAGTTCTCCGAGTCGATCATTTGCACCAGACGCGAAAGCTTGGCCGGGTCGTGGATCTTGTTCTGCACCTTGAAGAAGATCGCGCCGAGCATGCCGGGCTTCTCGCCCAACTTCTGCAACACTTCGAGATAGTGTTCTTCCAAGACCGGGCCAGTTTTACTCTTGACGCTGGTCCAGTCGTACTTCTTCGGGATCTTCAACTCGCGGTTGTGCGGTGGCTGCGAATACTCGTGCGCGAGCTTGAGGAACAGCAGCGAAGTCAGCTGCTCCAGATAATCGCCATAGCCCACGCCGTCATCGCGCAGGGTGTGGCAGAAGTTCCAGATCTTCTGGACGAGAGTGCTGCTGTTCATCGTTACGGTGTGTCCGTCTTCTTGGTGGAGGCCAAACGTTTGGCCTCGGCTTGCAGTTGTTTGAGGTCGTCGTCGGCTTCTTGGTCGGCAGCCAGCGCCTCGGTCGCACGGCGGCGGGCGTCGAAGGCGGCATAACGTTCGCCGACGATGGTGTCCATCTGTTCGTGCGAGATGCGGCCGGGGCCGGTCAGCACCGAGCGCTCGTTGAAGTTGAGGAAGCGGTCTGTCTGCGCGATCCAGTCGCCCATGCGCGTCTCGATGCGTCTCACGGCGCGATCCTCGGCGAAGTCCAGGAACATGGTGACCAGCCGGTTGAGTTGGTCGAGTTCCTGCGCATCCAGATAGTTTTTCGACACGACGGCATCGGACTTGCGCACCCGATCGCCGACCCAGTTGGTCAGCCCCATGTGTTCGGCGTCCGGGTCGGCGCGTTCCACGATCAGCTGGGCGGCGGTGCGGCCGGTGATGGCGTACACCAACTTGTTCTGGATGGTGGCGAAGAAAGTCTTGGCGGTCTGCGCGGTGCCGTCGTAGTCGGTGCTGCTGGTTTTGAACAGGTCGCGCAGCTTCTGATAGAAACGCTTCTCCGAGCTGCGGATATCGCGGATGCGTCGCAGCAGCTCGTCGAAGTAGTCGGCGCGCTCGGCGTCCTTGAGCCGCTGGTCGTTGAGCAGGAAGCCCTTGACCAGGTACTCGGCCAGCGTGGTGCCGGCCCAGCGGCGGAACTGGACGCCACGGGGGGAGCGGACCCGGAAGCCCACGGCCAGGATCAGCTCCAGCCGGTAGAGCTTGACGGTACGACGCACCTCGCGGCCGCCCTCCGGTCGAACTTGTAAGTAATCCTTACAAGTTGCCTCCTCGGTCAGCTCCGCCTCCTCGTATACCGAGCGGATATGCTGGGTAATGTTCTGCGGGGTGGTCTCGAACAGGTCGGCCATTTCCGCCTGGGTCAGCCAGGCAGTGCCGTCTGCGGCGCGCAGATGGATGTCGGTGCGGCCGTCCTCGGTGCGGTAGAGGATCAGCTCGCCCTTGCTGTCGCTCATGCCGTCTCCTTGGCCTTGCGGCCTCGCTTGCTTGCGGTGGTCACGTCAGCCTTGGCTTCGCGTGCGGCTCGGATACGGGCCAGCAGTTCGAAGGCGGATTCGTCGCTGGGGTCTTGCGGGACCAATTGGCCAGCGAAGGCGGCCTTGAGCAGGTTCTTGCGCTGAGCTACGGCCTGCTTTATGCCATGTTCGATCGCATCATCCTGAGCTCTTGCTGCGGATATCGCCTCTGACAGTCGTTCTACAAGCGCAATTTGCTCGGCAGATGGAGGGACAGGCACTGGAAGGCGCTCAAGAATCTCCAGATTGATGTTCTTTTGCGCCGTTGCTGGTGCCTCGGCCTCAAGTTTCTGCTGTGCCGAGCGCATGAAGTATTCGATGTAGCGCACAGACACTTCATCGCTGGCTGCAAGAAATCCTACGACGCTATCTGGAAAACAAGCCTGCATCGCGAGTAGAGCGGTCTTCCCAATGTTTGCTGCAATGGTTATGCAGAGCGTCTCTGCGGGCCATAATCGGCTCTGGGCGAGGCCTGCTTCGCTATAGCTAGCAGAAGCCTTGTGGATAAAGGTGTCTGCGTCCCGAATATCACCTGTCTGCACAAACGGATATGGGCCTCCGTACAAATGAGGCGCGTTGCGCGGACGATGCTTGGAACGGCCACGATCGAGCCAGCCGACTTGAGAGAGTGAGGACCACGCCCAACCTTCGGGCAGTAACGGGAGGTCAGTGAGATCAGGGGCGACGGGCTCAGGATATTTGGCTTGCCAATTTGCGGGCGGAGTTTTGCCTTGCTCGGCGAACTTGGCGAGTTGCTTTTGCTCCCAGCGGGCGCGGCGTTCGGATAGTATGCGCCGCAGCAGTTCGGCGCCGGTTTCCTGTGGCTTGCCATGCGTCGCGCGCCAATCCACGGTCAGCGCTCCTTCCATCGCAGCCTTCAGCAGCGATTGGCGGTACTGCGCCAGCTTGCGCTGCGCGGCCTCAAGCTCAGCCATTCCGGCATCGAGGTCAGATAGCAGACTTTCAAGCGTCTCTACAATTCGCTTTTGTTCCGCCAGTGGCGGAAGAGGAATCTGATGGGCCATGAAGGGCCCACGATTGATGTGCTTCATGGTGCTGCCATGAAGATGCTCAGATTTCAAGAGCTGGTCGATCGCGATCTTAAGCCAATAAAACAGGAAGGCCCTATCGACCACGCCTTCTTTTGGAACGACCCTGAAGATGTGTTGATTGACGAGCGCCGGCTCGCGGTTCCAAACAAACACATCAACAGTTGCCGACCAACTGACTAGAATCTCGCCGGTGGCTACGTGGAAATCTTCTGATACCGCGAGCAAAGTTCGATTTAGGGGCTTTTTCGGATCGGTCAAATTCTGAATTCGAACTATCGGCCGGCCGGCCGCTTCACGGTGCGCGGGCTTGAATGCGAAGCCGTTGATGTACCTGCCGGTATCGCCAACAGTCGCCCAGCACCAACCCGGCGGCAGCGCCTTTCTCTTACTACTCAAGCCACCAACTCCTCATTCATCTCAGCCAGCAGTTCATCCAACTGCCCGCCAAATACATTCCACGCCTTCTGCAGCCCGCCTTTACCGGCCATCTGCGCATAATCGAAATCGTCGCGGTCGATACGGCAGCTACTGGCGATGTGATCCTTGACCAGCCGCAGCCACTCCATCTGCTCCGGCGTGAACGCCGTCGCGCGGCGCGCATTATGACGGAAGACCCATTCGGCGAAGCGCTTGTCCACGCTGTCGGCGAACGGCCGCAGTTCCTCGTCCAGGCCCAGGGCGAAGCGCACCAGAGACACCAGGTCGGTCAGCTGCCGGCGCACGCCGTTACCGCGCACCTTGGTTTCCTGCACCCGGGCGTAAGCCGACCACAGTTTCTCGGTGGTCAGCATCAGCGGTGGCCGCGACAGCGCGTCGTGCAGTTCCTCGATCATGTCGAGGGTCAGCTCGCGGCGGCTGTAGGGTTGGGCGTAGAAGAATCCCAGTGCCGCGATCTCGTCGCGATGGGTTTCCAGGAACTCGCGGAAGCGGCCGACCGTCGCCTCCGCGTTGGCCTGCGCCTGCGCGGCGAACTCGCTGCGCGTGACCGTGTCGAGGTTGAGGTGGTCGATCAACTGTTCGCGATCGCGGCGTGCGGATTCGATCAGGTCGCGCAAGGCCGGGGTGTCGAATGGTGCGCAAGCGGCGTCCACGCGCTTGCGCCGCGCGGCGTCTAACTCCGCCTCAAGCAGCGAGGCCTCGCTGCGGGTGATGCCGGCGGCCTTGGCCGCGTCCAGCGCGTCGGCGAGGACGCGGTCGGGATCCAGCGCCTGCACCAGGCCGCGCGCAAGGTCCTGCAGGCCGAGGCCGCCGCTGGCCTGCTTGATCTTGGCCAGCGCCTTGTCGTCCAGTTGCTTGGCCAGGCGCACCAGGCGGTTGCCGAGGCTCAGCACCGTGTCCGCATCGCGCGCACCCACGGCCACGCCCTTGAGCAGGTTGTCCAGGCTGAGCGCTGGCTTGCGTTCCAACGGCCGGCTTTCGGTCTTGAGCGACTTTTCCACGCCCACGGCGTCGATCAGGACGAAGTGGGTTTTGGCGCTGTCGGCGGAATTGCTGACCTTCTGCAGCGATTCGGCGTCGAGGCTGCGTACGCCGCGGCCCTTCATCTGTTCGTAGTAGCCCTTGCTGCGCACGTCGCGCATGAACAGCAGAACCTCCAGCGGCTTCACGTCGGTGCCGGTGGCGATCATGTCCACGGTAACGGCGATGCGCGGGTTGTAGTCGTTGCGGAAGCTGGCCAGCACGCTGTCGGCGTCGTCGCCGGCGATGGCCTTGCCGGTCTGCGGATCGAGGCCGGCGCGGTAGGTGACCTTCTTGCAGAAGGCGTTGCCCTCGCCGTAGATCTCGCGCACGGTGCGGATGATGTCGTCGGCGTGGCTGTCGGTCTTGGCAAAGATCAGGGTCTTAGGCGTTTCCTTGCGGTGCGGAAAGATGCGGGTCTCCACCGCGGTCTTCATCGCCTGGACGACCTGGCGGATCTGGCTGGGGTTGACCACCGACCTGTCGAGGTCGGTGGCGCCATAGGCGGTGTCTTCCTCGGTCTGCGCCCAGCGCTTGGCGCGGGTTTCGCGGTCGCGATGGTCGACCCATTCCTTTGCCTTTAGCTCGGCGCCCTTGGCCGTGATCTCGGTTTCTATCTCGTACACGTTGTAGCTGACGTTGACGCCATCGATCACGGATTGTTCGTAGCTGTACTCGGCGACGACGTTCTCGTTGAAGAAGCCGTAGGTCCGCTTGTCCGGCGTGGCGGTCAGGCCGATCAGGAAGGCGTCGAAGTAGTCGAGCACCTGCTTCCACAGGTTGTAAATGCTGCGGTGGCACTCGTCGATGACGATGAAGTCGAATTGCTCGATCGGCACCTGCGGGTTGTATTGCACCAGCCGCGCCTGGGTGTCGGACTGGCCGACTTCGTTGAGCGAGATGTCTTCGCTGGTTTCGGCCAGCTCGGTGCCGGACAGGATCGAATACATGCGCTGGATGGTGCTGATGCAGACCTGCGCGTGCGGATCGATGTTGCTGGAGGACAGCCGTTGGACGTTGTAGAGCTCGGTGAACTTGCGGGCGTCGTCCGGCGGCGTGTAGGCCATGAACTCCTGGTGCGCCTGCTTGCCGAGGTTGCGGGTATCGACCAAGAACAGGATGCGCTTGGCGCCGCCGAACTTGAGCAAACGGTAGACCGAAGTGATGGCGGTGAAAGTCTTGCCGGCGCCGGTGGCCATGTGGATCAGGGCGCGCGGTTTGTTCTTCGCAAGCGACTTCTCCAGGCCGGTGACGGCGTTGATCTGGCAGTCGCGCAGGTTGCGTTCGGGGAGCGGCGGCATCTGGGTAAGCCGGCCGCGCAGGGTATCGGGTTGTGCGGCCCAGTCGGCCAGCGCTTTGGGTTGAAAAAAGTGGAAGAGCTCGCGGGCGCGCGGCGCGGGGTCGGCGCCGTCGGTGAAGTAAATGATCTGGCCGGTGCCTTCGTAGAGAAAGCGTAGCGGGGCGCCGCCCTTGCGCCACTTCAGGGTGGCGTTGGCGTAGCGCTCAGTCTGGGTCTCGTGGACGCTGAGATTGTGCCCGGCTTCGTCGCGCTTGGCTTCGATGACTCCGACGGCGTCGCGGTTGACGAAGAGGACGTAGTCGGCGGGACCGGTATCGGTGGGGTATTCGCGGACGGCGACGCCCTGGGCTGCACCTAGGTTGACGGCCTTCACGTCCTGAACGACCCAGCCTGCAGCCTCAAGCTTTTGATCGATCAGCAGACGTGCTTTGGCTTCCGGCGTCATTCGCTTCCCCCGAGGCCTTGTGCCTCCTCCGAGAGTCTAACTTCCCATGTCTGGGCCAATCTTGTCGGTATGTCCCTTAGCCCACAAGGCGCTCTGCTTGGAGAAGCGTGCGCGGGCCGTTTGACCGGCGATAGTCGAAGCGCCATTCCCCCTTTCCGTCGGGTTTGACGAGAAAGTCGGGTGGCGATGCGGTATCAGGCAAGGCCCCCGGTGAAGCGAAGACAACAAAAAACCCCGCTTGCGCGAGGTTTTTGATGTTCCCGGGAAAGTCCGGGACTATGTATTGGTGGAGCCAGGGAGGATCGAACTCCCGACCTCGTCATTGCGAACGACGCGCTCTCCCAGCTGAGCTATGGCCCCGGATGAATCCGAGGCGGCAAGTTTAGCGGCACTCGCGCGGCCGCGCTAGCCCTGTCGGGAAAATTCGCGCAACGCCCGCCGCGGCTGCGTTTGCGCGGGCTCAGCCGGCGCCGGCGGGCGGCGCCAGCAGCGGCGCCAGCGCCGGTTCCAGCGCGGCGCGGCGCCAGCCGGACAGGGCGTCGGGCCATTCGCCGTGGTCGAGCAGGGCTTCGAGCCAGCGGCGCGAGGCGAGCACGCCGTCGGGCAGGCCGAGCGCGGCGCTGCGGCCGGCGACGGCGTCCTGCAGCTGGCGCAGGCGCTGCTTGTCGCGGGTTTCGGCGATGCCGGCGTCGGGGGCCTGGCCTTCGTCGGCCAGCGGCGCCGACAGCGCGGCCCAGATCGCGTCGACCAGTTTGCGCGGCGCCTTCGGGTGGGCTTCGATCAGGCGCTGCAGTGCGTCGCGGTCGGCCGGGGCCTGGCGGGCGATGGCCACGGCCAGTTCGTTGTCGAGGATCCAGCTGCGCGGCTTGTCGCTGTCGCGCGCGTAGCCGTCGCGCCAGCGCAGCAGGCGCAGCAGGCGCTGCTGGGCGGGGCGGTCGAGGAACTGGGCGCTGCGCATCGACAGGTGCGGCCAGCGCTCGGGCGCTTCGTTCTCGGCGTTGACGACGGTGCGCGCGGCGTCTTCGGCTAACCACTGCCGCCGGCCGAGCTGGCCGAGCTGGCCGTCGAGCGCGTCGTGCATGGCGAACAGGTGGCGCACGTCGTCGGCGGCGTAGTCCAGCTGCGACGGCGACAGCGGCCGGCGCATCCAGTCCGAGCGGGTCTCGCCCTTGGGCAGGGCCACGCCGGTGAGCTGTTCGACCAGTTTCTGATAGCCCAGGCCGCCGCCGATCCCGGCCAGCGCCGCGGCCTGCTGGGTGTCGAACAAGGGCTTGGGCACCACGCCGCAGGCGTGCTTGAACGCGACCAGGTCTTCGCTGGGGCTGTGCACCAGCTTGAGGATGCCGGTGTCGGCCAGGATCGGCGCCAGCGCCTGGGTCATGCCCGGGCGCAGCGGATCGACCAGCAGGATCGTCGGTTCGTCCTCGCCGTCGCGCTCGATCGCTATCTGCACCAGGGCCAGGTGCGGCCAGTAGGTGCGCTCGCGGATGAACTCGGTGTCCAGCCCGATGCGCGCGGGCTTGGCTTCGAAGTGCGCTTGCAGCGCGGCGGGGGTGTCGATCCAGAGAGGCATGGGCGATGAGCGCAACGTGCGGGACGGGGATGAGCCGGGCGGGGCCGGCGGGCGACAATAGCTCAAATCGCCCGCGCCGGCCGCGACCGGCCGGGAAAGAACGCGAAATCGCGGGAAATTGCGCGACCGCGGCTTTGCCGAATCCTCATTCCCGCCGCGCCGATGCCCGGCGCCGGCCGCCGAGGCGATATGCTGCGCGGGTGTTCGCCTTCCCACCGAGGCCGCAGGTTTGCCCGCAACGAACTGGACCCGCACGCTAGCCCTGGGCCTGGCCTGCGCCGGGCTGCTGGCCGGCTGCGGCGACCGCGGCGGGCGCGCCGGC
>NZ_LXSD01000668.1:0-4225 GCF_017168095.1 Lysobacter enzymogenes
CCCGCCGCGCCTGCGCGCGCCGGCGCCGGGCCGCGGCGGCCGGGGCGGGGTTAGGATGGCCGCAGGCCCCGTCCGCAGCCGCCGCCCGCCATGAAGTTGTTGATCGTCGAAGACGAAGTCAAGACCGCCGATTACCTGCGCGACGGCCTGGCCGAGCAGGGCTGGAGCGTGGACGTGGCGCGCGACGGCAACAACGGCCTGCACCTGGCGCGCGAGTTCGACTACGACGTGATCGTGCTCGACGTGATGCTGCCGGGCCTGGACGGCTTCAGCGTGCTGCGCGAGCTGCGCCTGCGCAAACAGACGCCGGTGATCATGCTGACCGCGCGCGACCGCATCGACGACCGCGTGCACGGCCTGGGCGCCGGCGCCGACGATTACCTGGTGAAACCCTTCTCCTTCATCGAGCTGCTGGCGCGGCTGCAGGCATTGGTGCGGCGCGGGCGCCAGCAGGAGCCGACCGAACTGAGCGTCGGCGACCTGCAGATCAACCTGATCGCGCGCCGCGCCTTCCGCGACGGCAACCGCCTGGACCTGACCGGCAAGGAATTCGCCCTGCTCGCGCTGCTGGCCCAGCGCCGCGGCCAGATCCTGTCCAAGACGGTGATCGCCGCGCAGGTGTGGGACATCAATTTCGACAGCAACACCAACGTGGTGGAGGTGGCGATCAAGCGCTTGCGCGCGAAGATCGACGGCCCGTTCCGCAGCAAGCTGCTGCACACCGTGCGCGGCATGGGCTATGTGCTGGAAACGCGCGAGGACGAGGATGCCGGCAGCGCGAGGCCGCCGGCGTGACGCCGTGGCGCGAGCTGCCGATCGCCCGGCGCCTGGCGGCGATGTTCGCCGGCGCCGCGCTGCTGGTGTTCGCCCTGGTCGGGGTCGCGCTGTATCAGGTGTTGCAGACTCAGATCGTGCGCTATCAGCACGCCGAGCTGGAAACCAAGCTGCGCTACGTCGCCGGCAGCGTCGGCGCCTGCGACCTGCGCGAGCGTTGGCACAAGGTCGAGGACAAGGTCGAGAGCATGGTCTCCAGCGACCGCAGCACCAAGGTCTGGGCCTGGAGCGACAGCGATCTGTTCCGGATCGGCGCGGCCGCGCCGCAGGTCGAGGCCGCGCGCGGCGCCGCCGACCGCGGCATGGGCCGGCTGTGGCTGGACGACAGCGACGCGCCGTACCGGGTGCTGGCGCAATCGATCCCGGCCAAGGGCGAGCGGCCGCCGGTGCAGGTGTGGGTGGCGATCGATTCGCAGCCTTATCGCGCCGCGCTGCGCAGTTTCGCCATCGCCCTGGTCGCGCTCGGCCTGGGCGGCGCCGCGCTGGTGGCGCTGCTCGGGCACTGGATCGCGCGGGTCGGCCTGCGCCCGCTGCAGCGCTTGTCGGAGCAAGCGCAGCGGCTGAGCCCGAGCACGCTGTCGCAGCGCCTGCAGCCGACCGACCTGCCGCCGGAACTGGGCCGGCTGACCGCCGCGTTCAACGGCGCGCTCGACCGCCTGGAAGCCGCCTACACCCGGCTGGAAGCGTTCAACGCCGACGTCGCCCACGAGCTGCGCACGCCGCTGACCAACCTCATGGGCCAGACCCAGGTCGCGCTGCAGCGCCCGCGCGAGGCGCAACGCCTGACCGACGTGCTGACCTCGAACCTGGAAGAGCTCGAGCGCATGCGCGGCATCGTCAACGACATGCTGTTCCTGTCGCGCGCGGGGCAGGGCGACATCGCGCTGGACCGGGTCTGCGTGCCGCTGGCGGCGGAAGTGGCCAAGACCGGCGAATTCCTCGAATACCTGCTGGAAGAGGCCGGCATGCGCCTGCGCATCGACGGCGCCGCCGACGCCTGGATCGACACCTCGCTGTTCCGCCGGGCGATGACCAACCTGCTGCACAACGCGGTGCAGCACGCCGCGCCGGGTTCGGAGATCGTGGTGGAAGTGCGCGGCGACGGCGGCGACGGCCCCGCCGGCGAGTGCGGCAACGGCGCCAGCGTGGCGGTGCGCAACCACGGCAAGAGCGTGGAACCGCAGCACCTGGCGCGGATGTTCGACCGCTTCTACCGCGTCGACGCCGCGCGCGAGCACGGCGGCGAACGCCATCACGGCCTGGGCCTGTCGATCGTCAAGGCGATCGCCTCGCTGCACGGCGGCAGCGTATTCGCCGCCAGCGGCGACGGCCAGACCACGGTCGGCTTCAACCTGGCGCCGCCGGCCGCGTAGCCGCGCCAGCCCCCTGTAGGAGCGGCGCAAGCCGCGACCGCGTCACTCCGGCTGCCGCGAAAGCTTCCGCTGTCCGCGCAGTTGCGGCTACGACGCAAAAGTTGCGTCGTAGTTGGATTGGCGCGGTCGCGGCTCGCGCCGCTCCTACAGGGGTGCGATTCAGCGATGCAGGTCGCCGGCGGCTTCGGGCTGGTAGCGCAGCGCCAGCACCCGCAGGGTGGTGTGGCGTCCGCCCGGCAGCGGCCAGCGGATGCTCGCGCCGATGCGCAGACCGAGCAGGGCGCTGCCGACCGGGGCCAGGATCGAGATGCGTTGCGCGCTGCCGTCGGCGTCGCGCGGGTAGACCAGCGCGGCTTCGCGCTCTTCGCCGCTGTCCTCGTCGAGGAAGCGGATCACCGAGTTCATGGTGATGACGTCGTCCGGCATCTGCGCCGGTTCGCGCAGTTCGGCGCGGTCGAGTTCGCGGCGCAGGCCGCTGGTGTCCAGGCCGGCGGCCTGCGGGGTTTCCAGCAAGGCCTCCAGGCGTTCGCAATCCAGGCGCGAAACGATCAGCGGCGGCGGCAGGCCGGAGGGGTGGGGCAGGTGACGCTCGTTCATGGCAGGCTCCAAAGCAAGAGCGGGCGGCGCCGACGCGCCGCCCGCAATGGGGTGTGCGCCGACCATAGCCGGCGCGTGCGCGCGCATCAAGCCGCATGCGTCGATTCGCGATCGGCGTATCCGCAATCGGCTTGTTCGGAACGGGCTTGTTCGGAATCGGCCCGTTCGCAACCGGCATCCGCCAAACCCGTCTCGCGCCCGTCTCGCGCCCGTCTCGCGGCGATGCGCACATCGCCGCGCGCGCGAGCTCGCGCCGCGCCGCCTTGCGCGCCGGCGACCAGCGCTCCGCCCGCGATCCATCGGTCCGCGCCTGCATCCGCGCCGTATTGCGGCCCGTATCCCCGATCAAGCCCCGGGCCGCGCCCGCGATCGAGTCCCGCCATGCCGGTCACGCCTCTCGCCAGTCTGCATACGCCGCCTTACCGGGACGTGCTGCGCGGCGCCGGCATAGCGGCCGCGCGGCTCTGTGCGCCGCGCGCAGGTTTGCCGAATCTGTTCGCCGGCTGGCTAGAATCCCCGCACTCGCGCGCCGAGCCGGCGCGCACCTTCGAGACGCAGATGACCGAACTCACGGCCCCGCAGTCCGTCCTTTCCGACCCCGCCGCCGACCCCGCCGCCGAATTGCTCGGCGCGATCGCGCGCGGCGACCGCGCCGCGTTCGAGCGGCTCTACCGCGACACCTCCGCGCGCCTGTTCGGCGTGTGCCTGCGGCTGCTGCCGGAGCGCGCCGAAGCCGAGGACGTGCTGCAGGAGGTCTACGCCACGGTCTGGCGCAAGGCCGGCCAGTTCGACGCCGATCGCGCCAGCGCCGCGGTGTGGCTGGCGATGATCGCGCGCAACAAGGCCATCGACCGCCTGCGCGCGTCGCCGTCGCTGCGGCGCGCGCCACTGGAGTTGATGGACGAGATCGCCGATGCCGCGCCGTCGCCGTCGGCGCGGGCCGAGAGCGCCGACGAGAACGAGCGCCTGCGCCGCTGCCTGGACGAACTCGACGCGCGCCGCCGCGGCCTGATCCGCACCGCGTTCTTCGACGGCAGCACCTACGAGGAACTGGCCCAGCGCACCGGCTCGCCGCTGGGCAGCGTCAAGAGCTGGATCCGGCGCGGGCTGATCCAACTGCGCGCCTGCCTGGAGCGCTGAGCCGCCATGGACATCCGCGAACACGATATCGACCGCGAACCGCCCGGCGCCGATGTGCACGCCGGCGAATATGTGCTGGGCGTGTTGAACGAGCGCGAACGCCGGCTGGCGGAACTGCGCGTGGAAACCGACCCGTCCTTCGCCCAGTTGGTCCGGCAGTGGCAGCGGCGCCTGGCCGCGCTGCTGGAGGAGATCGAGCCGGTCGCCGCGCCCGCGCAGCTGTGGCCGCGCCTGCGCGTGCGCCTGGGCTGGTCGCCGGCGCAGGGCGAGCGCCCGCGCGG
>NZ_LXSD01000669.1:0-1532 GCF_017168095.1 Lysobacter enzymogenes
GCCGGGCATCGAGGCGGCGGAAGTCACGTGCGGGCCGGCCGGGCGCGAGCGTTCAAGCGCGGCGCTGGCCGGCGGCGGCGGCGCCCGCGCCGGTTTCCTCGACCACGTAGCCCAGGCCGCGGATGGTGCGGATGGTCACGCCGGTGTCGTCGAGTTTGCGGCGCAAGCGGTGGATGGCGATGTCCAGGCCGTTGTTGGTGATGTCCTGTTCCCAGTTGCACAGCGCTTCGATCAGTTGCTCGCGGCTGACCAGGCTGCCGCGGCGGCTGAGCAGCGCGTCGAGCAGGGCGAACTCGCGTCCGGTCAGTTCCAGCGCGGCGTCCTGGTTCCAGCCGCGGCGGCCGGCCAGGTCCAGGCGCAGCCGGCCGATCGACAGCATCGGAATGCCCTGGCTGACGCGCCGGCGCAGCAGCGCGCGCACGCGCGCGGCGAATTCCTCCAGCACGAAGGGCTTCACCAGGTAGTCGTCGGCGCCCGAGTCGAGCGCGCGCACGCGCTCGCTGACGCCTTCGCGCGCGGTCACCACCAGCATCGCCGCGCTCTCGCCGCGCGCACGCGCGCGCTGCAGCACGGTCAGGCCGTCGAGCTGCGGCAGGTTGAGATCGAGCACGACCAGATCGTAGGTGCCGTCGTGCAGCGCCGCGTCGGCGTCGTTGCCGCGCGCGACGCGATCCACGGCGTGGCCGCTGTCGGCCAGCGCCGCGCTCAGGCCCGAGGCGATGGCAGGGTCGTCTTCGGCGATCAAGATGCGCATGGGCGTCCTTGTGATCGTTCCGGCCGCGCGACGCGACCGGCGTGATTGCGAAAGTGTGGCACTCGCTATTGCGATTTTTCGTTAACGTTACTTTCTGTCAAAAATTTGTCGGAGAACGGCGCGAAAGTCGTGCGATGCGTTGCGGGCGCCCTGCGCATACCGCTGGATTCAAGAGGTTTTCGCATCGCCGCGAATCCGCCGAAAGTCGCACACATGCAGGCCTCGTTGTCTCCTCGCTCAGGGACCGATACGTTCGGTTACAAAACCGCGACGGCATCGGGCGCGGCTTCGACCGCGACGGCCGCGCAAGGTTCCGTTCCGGCGCCGGTTCCTGCCTATCGCGGCAAAACCGCGCGCGCCGTGATTGCGGTGGCGATGTGAGCGTCGGTTAGCGAACCGCGCGGCGGGCGACGGCGGGCGGCGGCTGAACCGGGCAGCAGCGCGGCGGAATGCCATGTCCCCGGCGACAGCGGATGCCGGACTTCGGCTCGATGGGACGCCAAGCCCGGGGCTATCGACTCGATCCAGACCCGACCGCTCCGGCCCCGCGGCCGCATGCCGGCCGCACCCTGCCCGCTTGCGAGGCCGCGTAACGCATCGGCCGCCGGGGCCGCACGAGCTGCGCGCGAATTGGGCGCACTATGCCGGGCAGGTAACGGGGACCGAATGATGCAAGCCGATAGCCCACCCAGGCGCGACCGCGCCCGGATCCGAACACCGCGGCTGCGCGGCGCCGCGCTCGCCCTGGCCCTGGCCGCGCTCGCCGCCGCCGCGCAGG
>NZ_LXSD01000670.1:0-668 GCF_017168095.1 Lysobacter enzymogenes
GCGCCCATACCCGCCCGCGGCCCGCCGCGGGCCGCATCGCAGCTTGAATGCGCGCCGTCAGCCGCCATATCCGGTAGCGCAGAGGCGTCGCGGCAGGCTGGTACCATGGCCCCGACGCCCGCGGCCGCCGCGCCGCCGTCCCCGCAACCACCGTTTCGAGATCGCCATGTCCGTGACCCTCGCCCCCGCCGCCCTTGCCCGCGTTCAGCATTTTCTGGCCGAGACCCCGGCCGCGCTGGGCCTGCGTTTCGGCGTGACCCGCACCGGTTGCTCGGGCTGGCAGCACGTGGCCGACCTGGCCCGCGAGCAGCGCGAGGGCGACACCGTGTTCGAACAGGACGGCGTGCGCATCTTCGTCGACGCGATCAGCCTGCCGCTGGTCGAGGGCACCCGCATCGATTTCCTCAAGCAGGGCCTGGGCGAGATGTTCGTGTTCCAGAACCCCAACGCCACCGCCGAGTGCGGTTGCGGCGAGAGCTTCACCACCTCGGCCGACGCGGCCTGAGCCCGGCGGCGCCGCGCGAGCGCCGCTACCGCCGAATCCTTGCCGACGACGCCGGGCTTGCCCGGCGTCGTCGTTTGCGCGTGCCGCCGTTGCGTGCGGCTCAGCGCGGGCGCGGCGCCTCGGCGGGAACCGGCGCCGGCTGCGGCGCCAGGCTGCAATGCGG